>NZ_BAFY01000082.1 GCF_000308555.1 Nocardia cyriacigeorgica NBRC 100375
ACGTGGCGGGCCTTGCGATGATGTGGAGCGTCCTCAACGCCTGGCTCCAGGGCACCGCGCTGCTCCGGACCGCAGGCGTCGACGCCGCCACCTTCGCACCATTCGCGCAGCAGATGGCCGCGGGTGTGGCCGGCTGGCTGCCCGGACAAGCCGAGCAGATCGACCAGAACTCCTTCGACACCGAGGTGGCGTCGCTGGACACCCATGTGCGGACGATGGCGCACCTGATCGAGGAATGCGAGGCGGCGGGTATCAATGCCGAACTGCCGAAGTTGATCAAGTCGATGGCGGATCGTTCGGTCGCCGCCGGGCGCGGTGGACAGGAATATGCCGTGCTGATCGAGGAATTCGCCAAGCCGGGCGCTGCCTGATCGGCGCTGCCAGAAGTGGTTTCGCGGGCGCGCTCGCCGAGATCGAGCCCCGCGCACGGTCGCAATGCCCGCGGACGGACGCGGGGCGCGCTGGGTCCGCGCTCGAAATTCGGTGGCGGTCCGGTCCGCGGTTCCGTACAAAGGTCCGGCGGGGGAGTGCCGAGAGCAGCCGGGGGACCGAACCATTCGAAAGGACCGGCCGTGAACGAGACGGACGCCATCGCCGCCAACCGCGCGAACTGGGACGACCGCGCCGACGTCCACGCGCGTTCCCAGATGTACGACGTGGACGCGTTCCTGGCCGATCCCACCGACATCTCTCAGGTCGTGCGCAACGATCTGTCGGTGCTCGCACCGCACCTGCCGGCCACCGGGGTCGACGGTCGTTCGCTGCTGCATCTGCAATGCCATATCGGCACCGACACCGTCTCCTGGGCGCGCCTCGGCGCCGTCGACGTGCACGGCCTCGATTTCTCACCGAACTCGCTGCGTCACGCGGCCCGCATCGCGGCCGCCGACGGCCGCGACATCACCTGGGTCGAAGGCGACGCCCGCTACGGCTCCTCGGCGATCGACCGCCGCTTCGACACCATCGTCACCAGCGCCGGAACCATCGTCTGGCTCCCGGATCTCACCGACTGGGCGCGCTCCATCCACGACCTCCTCGAACCCGGCGGCGTCTTCCTCATCCGCGACGACCACCCGATTCTCAGCGCCATGGACTATCAGCCGTGGACCATCGGCGACGATTACCTCAGCGGCGGCGGCGTCCTGACCTACGAAGATTCCGGCACCTACACCGAGAATTCGGAAGGCTTGATCGAGCACACCACCAACCACGAATGGCGCCACGACCTCAGCGAAGTCGTCACCGCGCTGCTGGCCGCGGGACTGAGAATCGAAGCCCTGCAAGAGCTTCCGTACATGGACTGGCCCGCCTTCCCCGACCTCGAGCCCTGCGCCCAAGGCTGGGCACTGGCACCCGGCCACCCGCGTATCCCGCTTAACTTCGCCGTCGTCGCACGCCGAGCCTGAGCCCAGGTACCCGCCGCCTACGCCCCCTGTGCCGCTCGAGCAGGCGTGAGATGGGTGACCTCACACAACCACCGCCCCTCCCGCCGCACGAAAACATCGGAACTCCACTCGTCGTTCTCGAACCGCTCCCCCTGAAACACCCCCGTATTGACCACCCGGACGATGACGACCGCAACGTCACCGAGATCGACAACGGACTTCACCTCGCTGCGGAAGGAGTCGTGCATAACCGCCCCACTCCCGACCGCCGCCAAGAACCGACTCCCAGGCATCACCCCATCCTGCGAGACGAACATCCACCCAGGAGTAGCGAAGTCCGCCAGCCGCTCCGCATGGTTGGCGACCAACGCCTCATCCCACTCCCGAAAAAGCCGCGCGAACGTATCGAGATCCGCAGATAGTTCGTGTTCCATCATGACCGAACCATCGCACCGCCACGCCCATCCGTCTTGGACAAATGGAGCACCCCAGCCACCGGCGGTCCGGACCCGGGAACCTGAACACCGGTCAGCGCCGATAGTCCAAGGCCTGTTGGATCAGCGCCCGGGCAGCGCTGCCGTTTCCATCAGGTACTCCCGTCACTGGTCGACGTACTCCCGGTACGGCGTCGACATTTCCCACAAGCGTCGTTGCACCTCGCGGCAATGTCCGACCACGGCCGGATCGGTGGTGACCGCCAGCCCCGCCGGCTTTCCGGCCTCGCTCACCAGGTTGTACACGACCCGTGCGTTGTCGATCAGCCACCAATCGTCCGGTGGCACGTCACCTGCGGCATGACGCGGCACGTACCGGATGTCCTCGCCTGCATCGACATTGCTGCCGGTCACCGATAGCAGCCATCGGTGGTAGTCGGTGTGCGGCTCGGTCACGACGCGCACCCGGCTGACCCGCACGCCGCGCGCCGCGGTGTCACGCATGAGCTCGATCCAGTGATCTTTGTGCTCGTCCGGGAGCGCCGGCTCACCGTCCAAGAACCGCCGCAACCGCTCCGACTCGGACGGAACGGCGTATGCGTCACGAACTTCGAGGTGAAAGGCATCGGCCTTGCAACCGCGGAAGAGCGAAGCCCAGTCCGGTGGATCATTCGGCAGGTAGAGCACCGTTGTACGTCCTCCTGGTCGTCGGCACCTCGATTTGTACCGTGGCCTTCTACGTTCGAACCGGACCTGAGTAACGACCTCAGCGTCGATGGTCCAAGGCCTGTTGGATCAGCGCCCGGGCAGCGCTGCCTGTCACCGATTGCCCCGCGAGCACATCGAACGCCCGACCATACACGGCTATCTCTCGCGGTTGGGTGATGGTCAGTTCCGCTGCGGTGGTTTCGACCATCACCATCCGGTTGTCGAAGATGACCATGTTCGACATCGGGACGCGGTAGAGCGCGTGGGCCGGGATGATCCCGAATGTCACGCGCGGCAAATTGATCACTGCGAGCAGTCGATCGAGTTGGCCGATCATGACGCCGTCGTCCCCGACGGTTGTGTGCAACGCTTGCTCGGAAATGACGAAATGGAACCGGTGGTCGCGGCGGTACAGGATCTGCTGGCGTTCCAGGCGTTTGGATACACCCGCGTCGAGATCATTGGGAATCTGCTGAAATTCGATGACGTTGCGGAGGATCTCCCGCGCGTACTCCGCGGTCTGGAGCAATCCCGGTACCAGGAAAGGGTGATACACCCGCATGCATTCGGCTTCGGATTCCAGCTTGATCGACGTGTGTTGGCGGCGTTTCGTTCCGGTGCCGAGGATTCGCCGCCATTCGAGGTATGCGGCGTCGATATTCCGAAGGCTGGCTATCAGGTCCGGAATCTGCGGCTCGGCATCGGTGTGAGCACACCAGGCGCGCACATCAGCTTCGGTCGGCTTGGTCTTCCCGTATTCGATCTTCGAGACCTTGGTTTGGTGCCACCCGGCTCTACGAGCCAGCTCGGTCCCGGTCAAGCCGGCATCGTGGCGAAGCTCCCGCAGCCGTGCTCCGAGAGCCTCTTTTGCCTCGTCGAGCGAACTCGTCACTCGTGATAGTCCTGTAGTGGCACAGCCATCGACCACACCCGATCTTTCACGCGTCGAATGTAGTCCACGATCACCGGGTCGGTTGTCACAGCACCTCCTTGCCACCGGCCGGATGGGTCGAACACAGTGAACGCCACTGTCGAGTCATCGAATAACCACCAGTCGTCGGAGGTCAACTCGTCGGGCCTGATCAGATGGCGAGGAAGGTACCGGACGTCCTCGCCGGCCTCCGCGTTCATACCGGCGACATGCTTTGCGTACCTGGTGTAGTCGTTATGCGGAACCGAAACCACGCGTGCACGGTTCACCGCTACACCCCGATCGGTGGTGGCCCGGACGTGATTCAGCCACGGCTGAAACCATTCGAAGTCTTGGGGCTCATTCGCGAGGAATTTGCGCAGTGGTTCGTACTCGGGGGTGTAGTAGGAGTCCTGCACCTCGAGGTGGAACGCCTCGCGTTTCGCCTGGTGGAACAGGTCGAGAAAGCCTTCATCCTGCGCTAGCAGCACCGTAGAACGCCCTTTCTGCCTTCGCCACCTCGACGCACGTTTCATCGGGATAAGTGTCCATCTGCGACAACGTCGCTGGATCGGTGATCGGCACGCCGACCAGCGTGAACGTTCCTCGGCCCGTGTCGGTGAGCCGAGCACCGATGAAAGTCCCCTCTTCCGCGAAGCCCGTGAGTAGGTGCGGTATCTCGATGGTGTCCGGCCTGGTCGTCTTCCATCCTTGCACGACATAGCTCCCGTGATCGGTGGCATACAGGCTCGGGCACCCGCCGCCCTCTGTGCCGCCCTTGCCCAGAAATCTCAACTTCATGATCGGCCTCCCCTGGTTGTATGCGCGAACATGCTCAGTATGAACTAACTGTGTTGATAGAGGTAGAAGTTGACAAATCTGAGCATTCTCAAGCATGAACATAGCCCGGTGACCCGGCCCGTTCCTACCGTCTGACCCAGCCCCCGGCACCGGGTGTCGTCCCAACCCCGGTGCCGGGTGGATGCCATTCGAGGCTCTGGAAGGGGATGCGGATGCGGTTCCTGGTCAAAGTTCATTGTTGTGGGGCGAATTGGCTTGTTCGGGTGCCTGCGTTCGGGGTGTCGAGAGTGGTCGCGGATAAGCGGGCCGTCGAGGAGGCCGCGCGGGAGATGATCGCGGCGTGCGGGGCTGCCCCGGCGGTGTTCGATGTGGAGTTGGATGTCGGGCGATTCATCGAGGTAGGGGAGGCGGCTTTGCTCGATGACGGCCCGTTCAGATGAGCCCGGCCAGCTTGTAGAGCACGAGCGATCCCGCCACCGCCACGTTGAGGCTGTGTCCGGTCCCGACCATCGGGATCTCCACCGCGAGGTCGATGCGCTCCAGCCCTTCGGGTGGGATTCCGTCGGATTCGTTGCCCAGCACCATGACCGTGCGTCGGCGCGCCACCGGTAGGTCGGCGAGGCGGAGGGATTCGTCGGTGAGTTCTACGCCGATCACGGCCGAGCCGCCGGCACGCTGGCGGTCCAGCCAGCGGTCGACGCGGCCATCGACCCAGTGCACGCATTGGCGGTGGCGCAGGGTATTTCCCTGGGCGAGCGCGTCGGGGACCCAGGGGCGGCGGGGGACGGCGAGGCAGGCGCCGACGGCGTCGCAGGTGCGGAGCAGGGTGCCGAGGTTGACGCCGTGCTTGGGCCACAGGGGCGCGGCGATGAGGTGGTTCCAGCAGCCGTGCGAGCGTTGGCGGCGCTGACGTCGCAGTTCCGGGCGGGTGCGTACCCGTGCGGCGCTCATCGGAGGACGGGAAGTTCCCTCCCGCGGAACACGAATGCGGCGGTACCGCATGACGACAGGGTGTGATTCACAGCGACGATGCTTCGCGGCGCATCGGAGCCTTCGACATGGCCTGCCCGGGAAGGGCCGGCCGGTACTTCCACCATACCGGCCCCTCCCGCACATACCGGCTCAGGGGCGCAGCACCGAGACCAGGAATTCGGTCTGGTCGTGCACGGCCTGCTCGAACAGGTCGTCGAAGTAGATGTCGAAATGTCCTGCGTCGTAGCGTTTCACGATGGCGTGCTTGGTGCGTTCGGCGGCGCGTAGCGCGGGTTTGACCGGTGCTACCGAGTCGTTGTCGCACAGGGCGTACAGCACCGGCATCTTCAGTGCCTTGGCGCGTCGGCCCGGTGCGTCGAACAGTGCCGAGAAGGCCACGCGCGCGGCGACTTTCGGCTGGTAGCTCTCGCTTTCCTCGGCCAGCCTGCCGAAGCCCTCGGGTACGTCGGGCGCCGACATCAGCGCGGCCGCGCGCTTGCGCCCGGCCAGCCGCACCGGCACCGGCTTGCGCCGGATCGGGCCGATGAGCAGGTCGGTGGCGGCGATGGTGGCCACCTTGGTGAGGCTGGTCGGGCCCTTCGCCATGGCCGAGGCCCAGCCGCTGGTGAACGGCACCTGCGCCACCACCGCGGCGATATAGGCGTCGTCCGGTGCCACCGACAGCACGTGCCCACCACCGAAAGACGTCCCCCACAGTGCGATCCGGGTGGCGTCGAAGCCGCGGATGGTGCGCGCGTAGGCGATCGCCGCATGCCAGTCCTCGCGCTGGCGGGCGATGTGCAGCAGCTGGCGCGGTGCGCCCTCACTGGCACCGAAATGGCGGTAGTCGAAGACCAGCACCCCCATCCCCGCGGCCGCGAACCTGCGCGCGTACCGATCCAAACCCATTTCCCTGTTGGCCCCCAGGCCGTGTCCCATCACCACGAGCGGGCGGGGTTTGGGCACGCCATCCGGGCGGTAGAGCCAGGCGGCGCACTGCTCTCCTCCCGACGGGAAGCTGACCTCGACACGTTCCATGGTCGATCAACTTACCGAGTATCCTGGGCTGGCGGACGAGTCGGCCGGGCGGCCGCGGCGACGGGAACGGGCACTGCGGTGTCGCAGCCCGGCGCCGAGGAAAGTCCGGACTCCACAGAGCAGGGCGGTTGCTAACGGCAACCCGGGGCGACCCGCGGGACAGTGCCACAGAAAACAGACCGCCCACGACCTCTCGGGGTCGTGTGGTGAGGGTGAAACGGTGCGGTAAGAGCGCACCAGCGCCCCGGGTGACCGGGGCGGCTCGGTAAACCCCGCCCGGAGCAAGGTCGAAGGTCGCATCGCGTGCGGTGCGGCTGCGCAGGTGTTCGAGGGCTGCTCGCCCGAGCCTGCGGGTGGACCGCTCGAGGCACCCGGCGACGGTGTGTCCAGATGGATGGCCGCCACCCGGTGCGAACCGGGGACAGGATCCGGCTTATACGCCGGCTCGTCCGCCCTTACGGCGAGCGGCGGCGCCCCAGCTCGGGGCGCCGCCGCGTCGGTATCAGTCTTCGCAGGCTCGCAGAGCGCTGTGATCAGCAGAGCACCTTGATCATTTCGTAGATGGCCTTCGACTCCTCCGGCGACGCCGAACCGCGGCCGTTCTTGGTGCGGTTGGAGATCTCGGTGAGGACCTCGTCCTCGGCCTTGCCCTCATGGATGTCATCGCAGGTCTCGGTGAATATCTCGCCGATCTCCTCGTCGCTGCGGCCCTCGGCCAGACTCGGGAAGGCCTGCTTGTAGGCGACGACGAAGGAGCCGACCTTGACTCCGTCCAGGCCCGTATCGTCCTTCGGCGAGGTCGCGCCGGTCGACGGGGCGGCGGCGTCGCCGCTCTCGGTGGCGGACGCGGTGGCCGAGGCGGCACCGGAGGCGGTGGGCTGGGCGACGCTCGAGGTCGTCTCGTCCTCACAACCGGCGATGAACAGGGCGAGGGCGCTGGCAGTTGCCGCGATGGCGGCGGAAGTTCTGATCACGTTGCCGGATGCTAGCGGCACCCGGGGCAAATCGCCTCCCGCGACGTCGGCGGGAGGCGAACTGCCAACTACCTCAGGCGGGGCCGATCAACAGCATCCGCGCGAAGTTGGCCGCCTGTTCGGGACCGAGCAGGGGCAGCAGGTAGTCGTACACAAGAGTGGACATGAGGTGCGGAACTCCCAAGATTTCGTCTTACGGGACGGTTACGCTCGGCCACCCTAGCAGCGACCGCGCCCCCCGGCTGCCGAGTCGGCGCCGCTGAGGTGCCGGATTCCTCCGGAACTGGCCGAGAACGTGATAGAGGTCATAGAGTGGTCGCCGTTGGATCGAGATGCCTCGCGGGGCCGCGATGCATCACCTCACACTGAAACTCTCGGGAAGCAGGTCTCAACTCATATGCGGGTAGTTCGTTCTCTGGTCGCCGGCGCATTGATCGCCGGGGCCGCATCGGTTTTCGCCACGCTCGGGGCCGGTAACGCCGGTGCGGTGGCGGTGACTCCGCTGCCGGGTGGGGTTCAGGTCGACCTCACCCCCGCCGACACCAAGTGGGTGCACCAGAGTGGTTTCGGCCGCACCATCGCCGGGCTGCCGCATCCGTCGGCGGCGTCGTTCGGCTACGCCCTGGACTCGGCGGCGGCGCTGTCGTCGGAGTACCCCGAGGGCCGGGTCGTTTTCACTGTCTTCGGACCGTTCGACCAATTGAGCGGCACCATGCTGGCGCTGAAGTAGCGACCTGGAATCCTCAGCGTGGAACTCCACCAGCGGATCGTCTCGGCGCCGGTCGATTTCGGCGCCATTCGCTCCGAATTCGGACTGACCTCGGACTATCCGGCCGAGGCCACCGCGGAAGCCCGCGACGCGGTCGACGCGTTCGCGGGCGACCGGTCCGATCGCACCGACATCCCGTTCGTCACCATCGACCCGCCTGGCGCGATGGATCTCGACCAGGCGCTGCACCTGGAACGCACCGACACCGGCTTCCTGCTGCACTACGCCATCGCCGACCTCGGCGCCGTCGTCATCCCGGACGGCGCGCTCGCCGCCGAAGCCGGCGCCCGCGGCCAGACCTTCTACCTGCCCGACACCACCGTGCCGCTGCATCCGCCGGTGCTGTCGGAGAACGCGGCGAGTCTGCTGCCGGATCAGACCCGCCCGGCCGCCCTGTGGACCATCGAACTCGATCACGACGCCGAGCCGCTGCGGTATTCGGTCGAGCGCGCCCTGGTGCGCTCCCGGGCCCGCCTCGACTATGCCGGTGTCCAGGCCGACGCCGACGCCGGCCGCCTGCATCCCTCGATCGCGGCGCTGCCGGAATTCGGCGCCAAACGCATCGCGGCCGGGCTGGAACGCGGCGCCATCGAGCTGCGGCTGCCCGCGCAGAGCGTGATCCGTGACGAGGGCGCCGACGGGCATTGGCGTCTGGTGCTGGAACCGCGCACCGACGCCGACGACTGGAACGAACAGGTGTCGCTGCTGGCCGGCATGTGCGCGGCCCGCATCATGCTCGACGGCGCCGACGGCTCCGGCGAACGCATCGGCCTGCTGCGCACCATGCCGCCGCCGCCCGATTCGGCGATCGCCTCGATTCGCCGCACCGCCGCCGCCCTCGGCATCGACTGGCCGGCCGGTGAGTCCGTTGGCCGGATGCTGGCGGGGCTCGATCCCAACTCGCCAGCGACGCTGGTGCTCATGTCCGAGGCCACCGGCCTGCTGCGCGGTGCCGCCTACACCCTGCTCGACGGCACCGATCCGGCCTCGGACAGCTTGCGCCACAGCGCGATCGGCGCACCGTACGCGCACGTCACCGCGCCGCTGCGGCGCCTGGTGGACCGGTTCACCACCGAGATCTGCCTGGCCCACTGCGCCGGCACGCCGGTGCCGCAGTGGGTACGCGAGGGCCTGAGCGCGACCGCCGAGACGATGAAACGCAGCGATGGTGTGGCCAACAAGGTCGAACGCGCCTGCATCGACCTCACCGAGGCGACCCTGCTGTCCCAGCGCATCGGCGCCGAATTCGACGCCGTCGTGGTGCGCGAAGGCAACGGCAATCGGCCGGCCGAGATCTTCATCGCCGACCCGCCGCTGGTGGGGCCGTGCGAGGGCGCACCGGCCGAGGGTTCGACGGTGCGGGTGCGGTTGGCGTCGGCGGACCCGGTCACGCGCAAAGTCCTGTTCACGCACCTACAGTGAGACGCACGAACCCCGGGGCGCTGACGCGCGGGCGGCGCGCGAACACGCAGCCGGCGGCGCACCTCGACTCGAGGCTCGCCTCGTCGTCGTCCGGATCGGCCCTAGCCGGGAAGCAGTGACGCAGCGGCTGCGGGGTACTTCGCCAAATGTCCACCGGCGGACCGATCTTCGGCATCCGCCAGCACCCCGTACAGCGCGGTGTCTTCACCGTCGGCGCGCGCTTGGTCGGCGCGGGCGAGGATGGCGTCACGGGACTCGACGGCGTCGCGATGGTCCCCGAGGACGGTTTGCAGACGTTTGGCCTGGTTGCCGAGTTCGACCGCGGCCCCGCCGAGGGTGTCGGTCGCGGCTTCGCAGGAATACCGTAACCGCTTGGCGCCCTTACGGATATCGTGCAGCAGCTCGATGCGATCTTCGGCGCGGACGGTGGTCTCCGCCCCGACCATTCGGTCCAGGCGCTCGCGATCGCGCTGCAAGACCGCATGGAAAGCGTCGGCGGCCGGTCCGCGGACCCGCTTCTTGCGCAGTGGGGGAGCCGACCGCCAGTCCGAGAGTTGGTCCCGCAGCACCCGATAGCGCTCGCTGTCCAGCGCGGCAAGGACCTCGGCGTGCGCGGCGGAGTATCGCTCGCGCTCGGCGACCACCAGCCGGTTCGTCACGGCTTCGAGCGTGTCCGAGTCGGCGCCAGTGGTCAGTTCGGAATCCAGCAGCGAAGCGAACCGATCGGCCCGCACTTCCGCATCCCGGGCGACCCCGAGCAGACCGGCCAGCCAGGCCAGCTCCGCCACCATCGCCGCGGCGGGCTCGCGCTCGAACAACCGGCGATAAGACCGCAGCACACTACGCAACCGGCGGGTGGCCACCCGCATCTGATGCACCGAATCCCAGGCATCGGCACGCACTTCCGGTTCGGCGGCCAGCAGCCGGTCGATGTCCTCACCCAGCGCCGCGGTGAGCGCGTCTGCGGCGGAGGCCGTCATGACCTAGCGTCCTTTCGCGAACCCGTCGGTGGCTTCGACGAGATGGTGGGTGATGCCGGGTTCGTTGGCCGCGTGCCCGGCGTCGTCGACGATGTGCAGCACCGAACCGGGCCAGGCCCGGTGCAATTCCCACGCGCTGACCGCCGGGCAGACGATGTCGTGGCGGCCCTGCACGATCACCGCGGGAATATCGGCGATCTTGTCGATATCGCGTAACAACTGTCCCTCGTCGAGGAAGCCGCCGTGCCGGAAATAATGATTCTCGATGCGGGCGAAGGCGAGCGCGAAGCGCGGCTCTCCGGTTTCGGTCACCCGATCCGGTTGCGGCAGCAGCGAACTCGTCGCACCCTCCCAGGTGGACCAGGCGATCGCGGCTGCGGTGGCGACCTGCTCGTCGGGGGAGTGCAGCAACCGATGGTAGGCCTCGACCAGATCGCCGTCGCGCTCGGGTTCCGGCACGGGCGCGAGGAACTTCTCCCACTCGTCCGGGTAGACGTAGCCGGCCGCGCCGTTGTAGTACCAGTCGATTTCCTTGCGCCGCAACAGGAAGATCCCGCGCAGCACCAGCTCGGTGACACGCCGCGGATACCGCTGCGCGTAGGCCAGCGCCAGAGTGGACCCCCACGATCCACCGAACACCAGCCACTGCTCGATGCCGAGCGCTTCGCGCAACTGCTCGATATCGGCGATCAGATGATCGGTGGTGTTCAGCGACAGGTCCGCGCCGTCGGCGATATGCGGGGTGGAGCGGCCGCAGCCGCGCTGATCGAACAGCACGATCCGGTACCGCTCCGGATCGAAGAACTGGCGGTGATACGGCGCGGTGCCGCCGCCCGGCCCGCCGTGCAGGAACACCGCGGGCTTACCGTCGGGGTTGCCGCTGACCTCCCAATACACCGACTGGCCCGCGCCCACATCGAGCATGCCCTGCTGGTGCGGTTCGATCGGCGGGTAAAGGGTGCGCATCAGAACGCAAGGCCGGAGGCCAGATCCGGCAGTTGCAGCGCGTCGATCGCCTCCTGCCGCACCTCGGGACAGGCCTTGGTGGTGATCCGGTCGATCGACCGCTTATCGGCGAGGACCTGCGCGTTGATCGCGCCGTTGCGCAGCGCCCAGTCGTGCACCATCGCGTTCAAGCCGATGCGACCGAGGGTCGGACCCTGCACTCGCCAGTTCGACAGCTCGGGGCGGATCATCTCGCACAGCGCGGTCGCCGCGGAGTCGGAGACCTCGAGCGGAGTGCCGGGGGCTGGGGTGGTGGCGCCGGGTGTGGACGCCGGAAGGCTGGTCGGCGCGGCGGTCGTCCCGGTCGCATCGCTGGAGCCGGTCCCGGATTCACCTCCGCACGCGGTCAATAGGACAGCAGCACACGCTCCCGCGACCACCAGCGTGCTCCGGGAAATCCAACGGCGTTCCGGCATCAGTACCTCTGCTCGACTCGAGATTGTCGATACGAGTCTGCCATTTTTCCGGTACGCCGGTGGCGCGGTGTTCCCGGCCGCGAGGCGGGGTTGTCGGCCGGAGAGACGGGTGACGTGGTTGCCGCGACGGCGTCGGCCGGGCAGCGCGAACAGGATCCGCGCGGGCCCGGCCGAGCTCGATATCGACGATTCAGAAACTGTGCTCGGGCCCGGGGAAGGTGCCCGTGCGAACCTCATCGGCGTAGGCCGCGGCGGCGGCGCGCAGATCGTCGCCGGTGTTGGCGAAACGCTTGACGAACTTGGCGGTCTTGCCGCTGGTGTAGCCGGCCATGTCCTGCCAGACCAGCACCTGGGCATCGCAGTCGGCGCCGGCCCCGATGCCGACGGTGGGGATGGTGAGCTTGCGGGTGACCTGCCCGGCGAGTTCGGCCGGAACCATCTCCATCACCACCGAGAACGCGCCCGCTTCCTGGACCGCGATCGCGTCGGCGATGAGCTGCTCGGCACCGTCGCCGCGGCCCTGCACCCGGAAACCGCCGAGGGTGTTGACGCTCTGCGGGGTGAAGCCGATATGACCCATGACCGGGATGCCTGCCGCGGTGATGAGGGCGATCTGCTCGGCCACCCGTTCACCGCCCTCCAGCTTCACCGCATGCGCCTGGCCCTCCTTCAGGAACCGGGTCGCGGTGGCCAGCGCCTGCTGCGGCGAGGACTCGTAGGTGCCGAACGGCAGGTCGGCCACCACCAGCGCGTGCGGCGCACCACGCACCACACCGCGCACCAGCGGGATGAGTTCGTCGACGGTGACCGGCACGGTCGTGTCGTAGCCGTAGACCACATTGGCCGCCGAATCGCCGACCAGCAGCACCGGGATGCCCGCCTCTTCGAACAGCCGTGCCGTCGAGTAGTCGTAGGCGGTGAGCATCGACCAGCGTTCGCCCGTCGCCTTCATCTGCTGCAGATGGTGGACGCGGGTCTTACGCCGTGGTTTCGCCGCGGCAGCGGCGGCGCCGTAGGCGGGGGTTTCCGAATCGGATACGGACATCATCGTCCCTTTCGTCGTCCTCGAGGCCCGTCGTGCGGGTCCCCGGGTCTGGGTGACGCCCTCCAGTGTGCCACCGGCCGCATCGCGCGTTTAAGCCCGACGACCAGTGCGGTTGGTCACATGCGCCAGGGGTGTGCGCTGCGGTGGTACCGGCGATCACGGCTAGCATGGCGCCGTGCGGAGTGGGCGTGGTGTGCTGGTGACGGTGCTGGCGGTGGCGGCGTTGGCCGCCGGTTGTGCGGAGGCGAAGCAGGAACCAGCGGTCGCGGCACCCCCGCCGCCGGACGGCCTCGCCGAGTTCTACACCCAGACCCCGCAGTGGGGCAGCTGCACCGATTTCACCGGCCCGGACCAGTCCCTGCCGCCGGCCACCGAATGCACCCGGATCACCGTCCCGATCGACTATGCCGAGCCCGACGGCCCGACCGCGCAGATCGCGTTGTCCCGGGTCAAGGCCGAGGGCAAGAACCGTATCGGTTCGCTGCTGCTCAACCCGGGCGGACCGGGCATGTCCGGGTTGTCCACCGTGACGGTCGGCGGCGGCACCGCGATCGCCGAACGTTTCGACCGGGTCGGGTTCGATCCGCGCGGCGTCGGCGCCTCGACGCCCTCGGTGGCCTGCCTGACCCCGCAGGAAGCCGACGCCGAACGCGCCGAGCCGCCGGTGGCGAACACCCCCGAGGGCATCGCCGCCGAAGAAGCCGACAACCGCGAATACGCCGACGCCTGTGTCGAACGCACCGGCAAGGAGTTCCTGGCCCATGTCGGCACCCGCGAAGTGGTGCAGGACATGGACGTGATCCGGGCGGTGCTCGGCGACCCGAAGCTCAGCTACCTCGGCTACTCCTACGGCACCCGCCTCGGCACCGCTTATGCCGAGAAGTTTCCCGGCAACGTGCGCGCCCTGGTGCTCGACGGCGCCATCGATCCCACCCAGGATCCGGTCGAGGAATCGCTGCGCCAGGCCGAAGGCTTCCAGCAGGCCTTCGGCGCCTACGCCGCCGACTGCGTCACCCGGCCCGACTGCCCGCTGGGTAGCGACGCCTCCACCGCGGTGAAGCGGTTCCGGGAACTGGTCGACCCGCTCTGGGACAAGCCCGCCGCCACCACCGACGCCCGTGGCCTCAGCTACGGCGACGCGCTGACCGGTGTGCGGCAGACGCTCTACAGCGAAAGCTTCTGGCGCGTGTTGTCGCTCGGCCTGACCGAATTGAGCCAGGGCCGTGGTGACACCCTGCTCCAGCTGGCCGATCTGTACAACGGCCGCAACGAGGACGGCACGTATAACAATTTGAACGACGCTTTCAACGCCATCCGCTGCGTCGACGATCCGCGCATCACCGATCCGGCGGTGGCGGCCAGGCAGGACACCGAGTACCGCAAGGCCGCCCCGTTCATGGACGACGGCCGCGGCACCGGCGCCGCACCGCTGGAGTTGTGCGCGAGCTGGCCGGTGCCCAATACCAGTCAGCCGCATGAGATTTCGGTGCAGGGCCTGCCGACCACGGTGGTGGTGTCCACCACCGGCGATCCGGCCACCCCGTATCAGGCCGGCGTCGACCTCGCCGAGCAGCTCGGCGCGGCGTTGATCACCTACGAAGGCGATAGTCATACGGTCGTGCTGAACGAGGGTTCGCCATGCGTGGACAACGCGGTCATCGCCTACCTGACCGAGTTGATCGAGCCGCAACCCGGGCTCAGGTGCTGACGCGCAGGTGAGCTCACATCGCGGGATACAAACCCCGTGTCGCCATGTAACACAGATTTAACGCCGGGTGCCTACAGTCGCGGTCATGGATCGCCAGAAGGAATTCGTGCTGCGGACGCTCGAAGAGCGGGACATCCGCTTCGTGCGGCTCTGGTTCACCGACGTCTTGGGCTATCTGAAGTCCGTGGCGATCGCCCCCGCCGAACTCGAAGGCGCCTTCGAGGAAGGCATCGGTTTCGACGGTTCGGCCATCGAGGGATTCGCCCGGATCTCCGAGGCCGATATGGTCGCCCGCCCCGACCCGTCGACCTTCCAGGTGCTGCCGTGGTCGACCAGCAAGGGCCATCAGCATTCCGCGCGCATGTTCTGCGACATCACCATGCCCGACGGCTCGCCGTCCTGGGCCGATCCGCGGCACGTGCTGCGCCGTCAGCTGAACAAGGCCGGTGACGTCGGCTTCAGCTGCTACGTGCACCCGGAGATCGAATTCTTCCTGCTCAAGAACACCCCCGACGGCGCGGACCCGGTGCCCGCCGACAGCGGCGGCTTCTTCGACCAGGCGGTGCACGATTCCGCGCCGAACTTCCGCCGGCACGCCATCGACGCGCTCGAGTCGATGGGTATCTCGGTGGAGTTCAGCCATCATGAGGGCGCGCCCGGCCAGCAGGAGATCGACCTGCGCTACGCCGACGCGCTGTCCATGGCCGACAACGTGATGACCTTCCGGTACCTGATCAAGGAAGTGGCCATCGACGAGGGCGTGCGCGCGACCTTCATGCCCAAGCCGTTCGCCCAGTACCCGGGCTCGGCCATGCACACCCACATGAGCCTGTTCGAAGGCGAGGCGAACGCCTTCCACGATCCCGACGACCCGATCAACCTGTCGGCCACGGCGCGGGCGTTCATCGCGGGCATCCTGGAGCACGCCCCCGAGATCAGCGCGATCTCCAATCAGTGGGTCAACTCCTACAAGCGCCTCATCCACGGCGGCGAAGCGCCCACCGCGGCCTCATGGGGCCGGTCGAACCGGTCGGCGCTGGTCCGCGTGCCGATGTACACGCCGAACAAGTCGTCCTCGCGCCGCGTCGAGATCCGCAGCCCTGATTCGGCCTGCAACCCGTACCTGACCTTCGCGGTGCTGCTGGCCGCAGGCCTGCGCGGCATCGAGAAGGGCTACACGCTGCCGCCGGAGGCCGAGGACGACGTGTGGTCGCTCACCGCCGCCGAACGCCGCGCGATGGGCTTCCGTGAGCTACCCGGCACCCTCGACGAGGCCTTGCAGGCGATGGAACGCTCGGAACTGGTCGCCGAAACCCTCGGTGAGCACGTGTTCGACTTCTTCCTGCGCAACAAGCGCCGGGAGTGGGCCGATTACCGCAGCCAGGTGACGCCGTTCGAACTCAGGGAGTACCTCGGGCTGTGAGGTCGCGGGTGCGATCGCGCCCACCACGACCTGCGCGCGAGCATGTAATTTGAAAGCATGGTCCGGCCCCCGACTGCCCGCTCCGCTGTCCCCGGCGTCGGCCGCCTCGGATTGCTCGAGCCGACGGCCGCCGCCGCCCTGGCCGAACTGGCATGGGACAACATCGACGGCATCCCGCTGCTGTGGGCGCTCTCCCGCGCGCCCGACGCCGATCTGGCGCTGAACACGATCATCCGGTTGCGTGAGGCGCTCGGAGACGAGTGGGCGGAACTGGATTCGGCGTTGCGCACCGATACCGCCTTGCGCGGCAGGTTGTTCGCCCTGGTCGGTTCGTCGACGGCGTTCGGCGACCATCTGGTGGCCGATCCGTCGGCGTGGAAGTCGCTGCGCCGCACCGACCTCCCGGACCGTGACGAGTTGGTCGCGGATCTGCTCGACGCCGTCGACGCCGTTGCGGAGACCGGACCGAACGCCGGGCCGATGCTGTTCCGGGCCGGGCAATCCGGCCCGGAAGTCGTTGCGCTGCTGCGCAAACGCTACCGTGATCAGCTGATGCTGCTGGCCGCTCAGGATCTCGCGGCCACCGTGGAGAACGAACCGGTCCTGCCGTATCAGGTGGTCGGCCGCCATCTCACCGACCTCGCCGACGCGGCGTTGACCGCGGCGCTGTCGGTCGCCGTCGCCCGGGTCTGCCGCGACGAGCCCTGCCCGGTGCGGCTCGCGGTGATCGCCATGGGCAAATGCGGTGCGCGCGAACTCAACTACGTCTCCGACGTCGACATCGTCTTCGCCGCCGAACCGGCCGACGCCACCGCCGCCCGGCTGGCCGCGGAGATGATGAGCATCGGCAGCGCCGCCTTCTTCGAGGTCGATGCCGCGCTGCGCCCCGAGGGCAAGGCCGGTGCGCTGGTGCGCACGCTCGACTCGCATATCGCCTACTACCAGCGCTGGGCGCGCACCTGGGAGTTCCAGGCGCTGCTCAAGGCCCGCCCGATGACCGGCGATCTGGCCCTCGGTGAGCAATATCGCGACGCGCTCATGCCCATGGTGTGGTCGGCCTCCGAACGCCCCGACTTCGTCCCCGACGTGCAGGCCATGCGTCGCCGCGTCGAGGATCTGGTGCCCGCCGATCTGCGCGAACGCGAGCTGAAACTGGGGCACGGCAGCCTGCGTGACGTCGAATTCGCCGTGCAGCTACTGCAACTGGTGCACGGGCGAGTCGACGACACCCTGCATGTGCAGGGCACCGTCGAAGCCCTGACCGCGTTGGCGGCCGGCGGCTACGTCGGCCGCGACGATGCCGCCAACCTCACCGCCTCCTACGAGTTCCTGCGCCTGCTCGAGCACCGGCTGCAACTGCAACGGCTCAAGCGCACCCACACCCTGCCCGCCGACGACGACGAGGAGGGCATGCGCTGGCTGGCCAGGGCGGCCCATATGCGTCCCGACGGCCGCCAGGACGCGATGGGCGTGCTGCGCACCGAGATCCGTCGCAACACCGTCCGGGTGCGGCGCCTGCACGCCAAACTGTTCTACCGGCCGCTGCTGGAGTCGGTGGCCCGGCTGGATTCGGACGCGCTGCGGTTGAGCCCCGACGCGGCCGTGCGCCAGCTCGCCGCCCTCGGATACGCCGCCCCCGAACACGCGCTCGGCCACCTGCGCGCCCTCACCGGGGGAGTGTCGCGCAAAGGCCGTATCCAGGCGCTGCTGCTGCCGACGCTGCTGGAATGGCTGGGCGAGACCCCCAACCCGGACGCCGGTCTGCTGGCGTATCGGCGGGTGTCGGAAGGGCTCGCCGAGCAGACCTGGTTCCTGCGCGAACTGCGCGATGAGGGCGCGGTCGCGCAGCGATTGATGATCGTGCTCGGCTCCTCGGCCTACCTGCCCGACCTGCTGATCAACGCGCCCGAGACCATCCGCATGTACGCCGATGGTCCCAGCGGGCCGCTGCTGCTCGGCCCGCAACCCGAGGACGTCGCCCGCGGCATCCTCACCGCGGCCGCGCGCTACGACGATCCGAACCGCGCGGTCGCCGCGGCGCGTTCGCTGCGCAGGCACGAACTCGCCCGGGTCGCCTCTGCCGATCTGCTGGGTCTGCTGGACGTGCCGCAGGTGTGCCGGGCGTTGTCGTCGGTGTGGGTCGCGGTGCTGGAAGCGTCGCTGCGGGCGGTGATCCGGGCCAGCGAAGCCGAACGCGGCGCACCCGCGCCCGCCGACTTCGCGGTGATCGGCATGGGCAGGCTCGGTGGCATGGAACTGGGCTACGGTTCCGACGCCGACGTGCTGTTCGTCTGCGATCCGCGCCCCGGCGAGGACGAGACCAAGGCCGTGCGCTGGGCCACCGGCATCGCCGAGCGGGTGCAGCGGATGCTCGGCGCGCCGAGCACCGACCCGCCGCTTCAGGTGGATGCCGCGCTGCGTCCGGAGGGCCGCAACGGCGCCCTGGTGCGCACCCTCGCCTCCTACGCCGCCTACTACGAACAGTGGGTGCAGCCGTGGGAAGTGCAGGCCTTGCTGCGCGCCCACCAGGTCGCGGGCGATCAGGAGCTCGGCGTGCGATTCCTGCACCTGATCGACAAGGTGCGGTATCCGGCGGGCGGTGTGTCGGCCGAATCGGTCCGCGAGATCCGCCGGATCAAGGCCCGCGTCGATTCCGAACGCCTGCCCCGCGGCGCCGACCCCGCCACCCACACCAAGCTCGGACGCGGCGGGCTCGCCGATATCGAATGGACCGTGCAGCTCATGCAGCTGCGCCACGCCCACGAGGTGCCCGAGCTGCACAACACCTCCACGCTGGAGGCGCTCGATGTCATCGAGCAGAAGGGCCTGCTCGACCCCGAAGACGTCGACCTGCTGCGTCAGGCCTGGCTCATCGCGACCAAGGCGCGCAACGCCCTGGTCCAGGTGCGCGGCAAGCCGAGCGATCAACTGCCGGCCCCCGGCCCGCAACTGTCTGCCGTCGCGTACGCGGCGGGCTGGCGCAACGGTGACGGCGGCGAATTCCTGGACAACTACATGCGGATCACCCGCCGCGCGAAAGGCGTGGTGGAGCGGGTGTTCGGGAGCTGACGAAGACAGACGACCGGCCCCGGCAACGCATCGGGTTCCGAAGCCGGGATCGACGGGGCCGGGCCTTGGTCATGCAGGCGAGCGGTCGGTATCGCCGGGACCGATGATGCCGTGCAGCACAAGATCGACGAGACGGTCGGTGGCCTGCGCGGCGGCGTCGGACTGGTCACTGGTCCACGCGATCGCAGTGGCGATCTTGACGATGTCGTCGGTGGTGGCATCCGGACGCGCGCGCCCCGCCCGTTGGGCGCGGGCCAGCACGGTGCCTGCGGCGGCGAGTGCCGCGTCGCAATGCGGCGCGAGTGGG
>NZ_BAFY01000081.1 GCF_000308555.1 Nocardia cyriacigeorgica NBRC 100375
GGCGGCCTGAGCTTGAGCAGAGATCGTCCACCAGGCATGCCGCGCCGCACGGCTTTCCGCACGATGGGGCATGTGATGCCGGTGCGGCACGAAACGTCCATGCAGCGCCCGAAGCGCCAGCGCCGCCGGATAGGGGGCGGGGGAGGTGTGCTCGATGAAGGCGTCGTCGCGGCTCTGCGCGGTGTGCACCAGTGGAAGACGGTGCCGCCGCGCGGCTTTCATGCCGGCGATGGCGACACCGTAGGTGGTGTGGGTGTGCACCACGTCGATCGGGCCGCGGGCAGCGAAGGCGTCATCGATGCGGCGGGCGTTGCGCTTGCTCGGCAGCACCATCGGGAAACCGTTCACCGCGACCGGGACGGCCTCGAGTTCCACCACGTTCGCCGCAGTGCCGACCCGCGCGCCCGCGAGCGGCGCGACGAACAACGTCACCCGATGACCTGTGTTTTCCAGCCCCCGGCACAGCGAATCGACCGCCGTCTGGACACCACCGAGCGTGGCCGGGTGGTAATCCATGAACATCGCGATGTGCACAATGTCACTGTACCGAGGCACCACGAGTGAACGCACCGCGTCGGGCGGGCTGCCGGATACCGAAAGAAGCGCGAGTGAAGATTGCCATCCCTCTCACGGGAACCCGTGGCGACGTGCAGCCGATCGTCGCGCTCGGGCGCGAACTCGAAGGCCGCGGGCACGATGTGCTGATCGGTGCCCCACCGAATCTGGTCGACTTCGTCACCGACGCCGGGCTCACCGCCCGGGCCTGCGGCCCCGATATCCAACAGCTCTACAGTTCGCCCGAAGGGCAGCAGGCGCTGGCGGCGGGCAGCACGTTCCGGTTGATGCAGTTGGTGGGACGGCAGATGGCGGGGTACGCGGCGCAGATGAATCAGGAAGTCATCGACGTCTGCGCGGATGCGGAACTGATCGTCGCCACCACCGTCACCGAAGACCGCGCCGCCTCGGTCGCCGAAGCGATGAATGTGCCGCTGGTGAGCGTGCACTACTACCCGTGCCGCTACACCGGCCGTTATCCGTTCCCCGGCGCCTTGCCGCCGCACTGGAATCCACCCGCTGCGGTCAATCGCGCCACCTGGGTGCTGGCCGAGAACCTGCGTCGGGTGGTCTTCGCGCGGTACTTGAACGAACTGCGCGGGCGCCTCGGCCTGCCGAAGTCGTATGCGAGTACCGCCGCGGTGCTGGCGAAAGCGAGAGTGCCCGAGATTCAGATCTACGATCCGGCGCTGGTGCCGGGGCTGGCCGAAGAGTGGGGCGAGCGGCGACCGTTCACCGGATTCCTCACCCTCGATCAGCGGACCCGCGCGGCCGTCGGTGAGCTCGCCGGCGACCACGACGACATCCTGGCCTGGGTCGAGGCCGGCGATCCGCCGGTGTTCTTCGGCTTCGGCAGTATGCCGATCCGCGATATGGCGTCGGTGCTGGCGATGGTGTCGCAGGTTTCGGCGCGGCTGGGGGTGCGGGCGCTGGTGAGCGTCGGGTGGAGCGATCTGGACGTCGACGCCGAGGTCGGCGGGCACGTCAAGGTCGTCGGGCCGTTCGCGCACGACGTCGTGTTCCCGCGTTGTGCCGCCGCGGTGCACCACGGCGGCGTCGGGACCCTGTTCGAGAGCCTGCGCGCCGGACTGCCGACGCTGGTGTGTTCGGTGTCGTTCGAGCAACCGATGTGGGGTGGGCAGGTCGAGCGACTGGGGGTCGGCGCGCATCTGCGCTTCACTCGGCTCACCGAGGCGGCGCTGGAGGACAAACTGCGGTCGGTGCTCACGCCCGAACGTCGGGCGCGGGCGCGGGAGTTCGCCGCGACCCTGATCACCGAGGGCGCGAGCGCGCGGGCCGCCGACGTCATCGAGGCCGCGGGCCGGTGATCGGGCACGTTGTCGCCGATACGGCCACCATGTTCCAGCGCTGCGCGCGCAAGACGCTGCGCAGCCGGGACACGCTGATCATCTCGCTGCTGATGCCGATCCTGATCATGCTGCTGTTCACCTACGTGTTCGGTGGCGCGATCAACGTCGGCGGACCGTATCTGGACTATGTGGTGCCCGGCATCATGCTGCTGTGCGCGGGCTTCGCCTCCTCGATCACCGCCACCGGCGTCTCCACCGATATGACCAACGGCAGCGTCGACCGGTTCCGCACGCTGCCGATGTTCCGGCAGGCGGTGCTGGCCGGCCACGTCGCCGAGGGCGTGGTGCGCAACATGGTCGCGATCGGGATCGCGGTCGCGGTGGCGGTGCTGCTCGGCTATCGGCCCGACGCCGGGCCGCTGGGGTGGGTGGCGGCGGCGCTGATGATCGCGCTGTTCGTCACGGCGGTGTGCTGGATCGCGGTCGCGCTCGGCCTGGTGGCCAAGAATCCGGAGGCGGCGGGCGGGCTCACCTACGCGATCATGTTCATCCCCTATATCTCCAGCGCGTTCGTGCAGACCTCCACCATGCCGGGCTGGCTGCGCGGCTTCGCCGAACACCAACCGGCGACCCCGGTGGTGGAGACCGTGCGCGGACTGCTCGACGGCACCGGCGCGGGCGCGCACGCGGGCATCGCCGTGGCGTGGTGCGTCGGCCTCGGTGCCGCCGGATTCCTCGGCGCGAGCGTGCAGTTTGCGGCGTTGGCCCGCCGGTAGCCACCCGCGGCACGACGCTGTTCGTGGCCGATCCCTACGTGTGGCAGGTATCGGCTGGTCGGCGCGGTACGGTTGAGCTTCTATCCGTCCACAGCGTTGTCAGGAGTTTGTCCGCGTTGAATGTCGAACCACCGATCCAGGCCAAGCTGCTGAAGCTCGCCGCCGTCGACGCCGAGCTGACCCGTATCGCGCACCGGCGCACGGTCCTGCCCGAGCAGCAGGAGGTCGACCGGCTCGAGGCCGAGCGCAACGCGCACAAAGATGCCGCGGTGGCCGTGGAGATCGTGCTGGACGACCTGGACCGCGACATCCACAAACTCGAAGGCGAGATCGAGGCCGTGCGCAAGCGCGAGGAACGCGATCGCGCCATGCTGACCTCCGGTTCGGTCGGTGCCAAGCAGCTGTCGGAGCTCCAGCACGAACTCGGCAGCCTGGAGCGGCGTCGCTCGGTGCTCGAAGACGACCTGCTCGAGGTGATGGAACGTCGCGAGGCCTCCGCCGCCGACCACGACCACGCGGGCGCCCGGCTGAGCAAGGCCGACGAGGATCTGGAAACCGCCAAGCGCGCCCGCGACGAGGCGGTGGCCGATCTGAACGTCGCGCAGGACCGCTGCGACCGCGATCGCGCCGAATTGGTGGGCGCTTTCCCCGGCGAACTGCTCACCATCTACGACCGGCAACGCGCCCAGCACGGCGTCGGCGCCGCCCTGCTGCAGGCGCGCCGCTGCGGTGCGTGCCGGATCGAACTCGACCGCGGCGAGATCGCCCGCATCGCCAAGACCGCACCGGAGGTCGTGGTGCGGTGTCCGGAGTGCGGCGCGATCATGGTCCGGACCAAAGAGTCGGGTCTGTGAATCCGGGTCGGTGAGTGCGCAGCGAGGAGGTGGCAGTGGTGTCCGTTCGTGAGGTGATCGTCGAGGCCGACGGCGGCTCGCGCGGCAACCCCGGCCCCGCCGGGTACGGTGCCGTGGTCTTCGACGCCGGCCACAGCCGCATCCTCGCCGAACGAATGGAATACCTCGGCGTCGCCACCAACAATGTCGCCGAATACCGCGGCCTGATCGCGGGCCTGGAAGCCGCCGCCGAACTCGGTGCCCGCGAGGTGGCGGTGCGGATGGATTCCAAGCTGGTGGTCGAGCAGATGTCGGGCCGCTGGAAGGTCAAGCACGCGGCCATGATCCCGCTGGCCGACCGCGCCAAACGCCTGGTCGCCGGATTCGATCGGGTGAGTTTCCAGTGGATTCCGCGTGCCGAGAATGCGCACGCCGACCGGCTGGCCAACCTCGCCATGGACGACGGCGGGCTGGTCGACGAGGTGCGTGAAGCCGCACCGCCCGGCGAAACCTCGGCGACGGTTTCACAAAGCTCACGCGAACCACTCGTGGCCGCCAAGCAACCACCGCCCGGCTGGACCGGTCTCAGTGGCCGCCCCACCCGGTTCCTCTTGCTGCGCCACGGCCAGACCGAGCTGTCGGTCGAACGTCGCTACTCCGGTCGCGGTAATCCACCGCTCACCGCGCTCGGCCGGGAACAGGCGGCGCGGGCGGCGAAGATGCTGGCCGCCAAGGGCGATATCGCCGCGGTGATCTCCTCGCCGCTGGGCCGCGCGCAGGAAACTGCCGAGGCGGCGGCGACGGCCCTCGGGGTGCCGATGCAGATCTGCGACGGCCTCATCGAAACCGATTTCGGTGACTGGGAAGGGCTGACGTTCGCCGAGGCCGTCGAGCGCGACCCGCAACTGCACTCGGCCTGGCTCGGCGACCCGTCGCTGCCCGCCCCCGGCGGTGAGAGTTTCGACCAGGTGCGGGAGCGGGTCGAGGCGGCGCGGCGCGATCTCGTCGCGCTCTATCCGGGCGCGAATCTCGTTGTGGTGAGCCATGTCACACCGATCAAGACGCTGCTGCAACTCGCGCTCGGGGTCGGTCCGTCGCTGCTCTACCGGCTGCATCTGGACCTGGCGTCGCTGTCTATCGCCGAGTTCTACCCCGACGGCGGCTCCTCGGTGCGGCTGGTCAACGATACGAGCTATCTATAACTCGCGCGCGGCAACTGACGTGGTGTGCCCTCACGGGCCGGTGTTCGATGTTTTGGAGGATTGGTCAATCCCCAGCGTGCGCGGTGAATCCTGCCGAACTCCAACGTAATTGCGCTTGGCAACTACTTCGACGGGTCAATCCCGCTTGCATTGGTCGAATTTAGAGGATCGCGGTACGCTTCGGTCCGGTCAGGCACAGGCGTCCCGTCCGGCCTGTCTGATCCGGGCAAGGGTGTTGGGTTCCCGGTCAGCACTGTCGGGGGTGACGATCGGCGAGTAATGCTGCTCACCAGTGGTTTCGAGGGATGAATCCGCTCTGTGCTGCCTAGTGGTCTACGAGAGTGCAGGTTCGATGAGCAGTCCGATCAAGGTAGTTGTACTAGGGGCGGGGATCGGCGGACTCACCACTGCCGCCGCATTGCGACATGCCGGGTTCGGGGTCGAGCTCTACGAGGCGGGGCCCGAGCTGCGGGCGCAGGGATTCGGTCTTTCGGTACAGGCCAACGGGATCAACGCGCTGCGCAGCCTCGACCTCGGACTCGACACCGAACTTCTCGACCGCGGCGGCCGCGTCGAGACCTTCCAGTTCCGCAAGCCGGACGGCACCCTGATCCGGGAGCTGCCGGTCTACAAGCTCGATGCCCGGCTCGGCGCGCCCGCGGTCGCGCTGCATCGCGCCGATCTGCATGCCGCGCTGGTCCGCGCGATCGGCGACACGCCGACCTTCACCGGCGCCCAGGCCACCCGCTTCATCGATGACGGTGACCGGGTCCGGGTCGAATTCGCCGATGGCCGCGAAGCCGAGGGCGATCTGCTGATCGGCGCCGACGGCATCCACTCCATGGTGCGTGCCCAGCTGCACGGCCGGTCCGAGCCGCGACCGGGCAATTTCGTGTGCTGGCTGGCCTGTATCCCGTTCGAGCATCCGCGTGTCCCGCGCGGCGCCTCGGCCCATTACTGGGGCACCGGAATGCGTTTCGGCATCCACGACATCGGCCACGGCCGGGTGTATTGGTGGGGCACGATGACCATGCCGGGCGCCGAAGCCGCCGACTGGCAGGGCACCAAGGACGACCTGCTGCGCCTGTACGACGGGTGGGCGCCCGAGGTGCGGGCTTGTATCGAGCAGACCGAATGGTCGCAGGTGCTGGCCGTGCCGGCGCAGGACCGGCCCCCGCTGGCCGAACTCGGCCGCGGTCGGGTCACCCTGCTCGGTGACGCCGCGCATCCGATGCTGCCCAGTCTGGGACAGGGCGCGAACTCGGCCATCGAAGACGCCGTCGTCCTCGCGCACACGCTGGCCAACTCGCTGGATCCGGTGGCCGGACTGCGCCGCTACGAACAGTTGCGCGCCGAGCGCACCGCCATGTTCGTCAACGGCTCGGCGCAGTTGGCCAAGGTCGAGCAGACCGACAACGACAAGGCCGTCGCGGTGCGCGATGCCTACTTCCGCCGCGCGCCGGAGGCGTTCTTCCTGAACAACCTGGCCAAGCCCATGGGCTTCCCGGAACTCGGCGGCCCGAGCGTCGACCTGCCGCGTGCGCTCTCGCCGATGGAGCGCTGGCACTGGATCGCCGATCAGCTGGCGCCGCTGCACATCCTGTCGCGGGTGCGGGTGCACGGCACCGTCACCGCCGGGCAGATCCGCACGGGCCTGGACGAAGTGCAGCGCAGGCATCCGCTGCTGCGGGTGGCGATCGCGGCGAAGCCGGACGGCACCGAACCGGAGTTCGTGCCCACCGACCGTCCGCTGCCGCTGCGTGTGGTGGAATCCGCGGACCCCGACGCCTGGCTGTCCGAGACGGATGAGGTGGAACTGCGCGAGCCGTTCGACTGGCAGCAGGGTCCGCTGGGCCGCGCGGTGCTGATCACCGATCCGGCGGGCCAGAGCGCCGACCTGGTGGTCACCCTGCATTACGCGATCGCCGACGGTGAGTCGGCGATGACGGTGGCCAAGCAGATTCTGCAGGTCGCCGCGGGTGAAGCGGGCGAGCTGCCGGTGAGCCCGGTGCGCCCTGGCCCGGAGCAGCTGTTCCCGGCGAAGTACCGGGGCGGCAGCGGGACTCGCAAGATGATCGGCGCGCAACTGCGTGACCAGCTGGCCCTGCTGCGCAAGCCGCGCCGGCTGGAACCGACTACCCTCGTGCCGCCCGCACAGCGGCGCAGCCGCGTGGTGCACCGCAAGCTCGACGGTGACCGTCTCGACGCGCTGCTGGCCGGGTGCGAGTCCCGCGGAGTCAGCCTGCAGTCGGTGCTGTCGGCGGCGCTGCTGGTCGGCGCGGCCCGCGAGGCGGGTACGACGGGCGCGGCGCCGTACACGGTGGGCAGCTCGGTGAACTTCCGCTCGCATCTGGACGGTGTGGTCTCCGACGCCGAAGTCGGTTCCTACCAGGGCATGATCGCCACGATGGCTAACTATGCGCCGTGGGCGTCGCTGTGGCAGCTGGCCGGGGAGATCGACGGCGCCTACCGCGAGCGGATGGCGCGCCGTGACCACATGTCGGCGCTGAACCTGCTCCAGGCGGTCGGCCCGAAGTCGGTGGCCGCCAGCGCTTCGACGGTGAAGCTGATGGACAGCCGCGGCCCCGGCCATCTGTGCATGACCTACCTGGGACAGTACGAGGTGCCGGACAAGATCGGTGCCTGGCGCCTGTCGGAGGCGCAGTTCGTCTCCGGCATGTCGGTGAGCGGCTTCATCATGGCGACCGCCAACGCCACCCACGGACAGCTGTCGTTCAACCTCGGCTACGTGGAACCCGCGGTGTCGGCCGAACGGGCCGAACTGCTTGCCGACGAGAGCATCCGGGCGCTGCTGTCAGCGATCTGAGACAGATCGTTCACCGTCCGACAACCGCGCGGCGGCCCGGCAGTCCCCGGGCCGTCATCGCCACAACCTTCGATCGATACGGACGACTGCTCTGGCGTCCCCGCGTGATCACAGCGCCGTGACCCGCCGACGCCGGCAGCGGGTCCGAACCTGGCCGCACGAGGAGCTACCGTGAATTCCGAGACGACACCGGCGGACGCGGAGGAGCCCGGCCTACCCCGCTGGCCGGTCACCGCCTATCAGCGTGACGTGCTGTCCGCCGCCTTCCGGTTCGCGCCGGAGCCGGTGTCCCAGTTGGCCGTCAAGGGCGATGTGGACCGGCCGCTGGACGCGGCGCGGATGCGGGAGGTGCTGCGTCGGGCGGTGCGCCGCAACGATGCGCTGCGCCTGCGGTTCGAACTCGTCGACGGCGAGTTCCGGCAGTGGGTGTCCGGGGTCGAACCCGTGCTCGAGCACGTCGATTTCACCGAAGAAGCGGATCCGGCGCGGGCGTGTGCCGAGTGGATTCGCCGGATGTCGGCCCAGCCCATCGAGGGGCCGTCCAATCTGGCGGTAGCGGTCTTGGTCGACGATCCGGCCGATTTCCACATCTTCATCCGGGTGCAGCACGCCAATGCCGACGGCTGGGCGCTGAACATGCTGCTGGCGCACCTGATCCACGACTTCCTCGACCCCGATGACGCCGAACCGCAGCCGCTGCCCTCGTATCACGAGTTGCTCACCGCCGAGCAGCAGTACCGGTTCTCCGCGGACTGGAATACCGACCGCGAAGCCTTGCTCGCTCATGTCGGTGACGCGGTTCCGGCGCTGTTCACCCGCACCTCCGCGCCGACGGCGGCGCGCGGGCATCGGGTGGTGCGCCTGGACAAGACGTATCTGGATCGGCTGCGCGGCACCGGCACCTCGCCGTTCGCCTATACCGCTGCCGCGCTGGGCGCCTACCTGTGCGCGGTGCACCGCACCGAGGAGGTGATGCTCGGTGTGCCGATGCTCAACCGCGACACACCCGTCGCGCTGGCGGCGGGCGGACATGTCACGAACATGCTGCCGGTGCGGGTGCGGGTCGGTGAGCAGCGGACGCTGGCCGAGGTGGCCACCGATGTCGCCGCCCAGATCAAGGCATTGAAGAAGCATCAGCGTTTCGCCTACGGCGATCTGATGCGCGCGCTGGCCGAAGATCCCTCCGCGCCACCGCTGTTCGACGTGTCGTACTCGTACATGCGGCTGCCGGCCTCGGACCACCTGGACCAGATCATGGAGCGGCTGCGGCTGCCCAACGCCGGATCCTGCCTGCAAGCGCTCAATATCGTCGCCATCGAGCATCAGCGTGACGGTTCGCTGAGCGTCCAGTTGATCTATGACTTGGACGTCTTCGACGACACCTACCCGATCGGCAGCGCCATCGACAGCGTCGCCACCATGATCGAGGCCTCGCTCGCCGACCCGGAGCAGCCGGTGTCGGCGCTGCCGCTGCTGTCGCCGGCGACGGCGCAGCGGGTGGCCGAGTTCGAGGCCGGGCCGCGCACGGAGTTCCCGTACACCACCTTGGACCGGCTCTTCGCCGAACAGGCCGCGGCGCATCCGGCGCGCACCGCCGTCATCGCCGCGGATGGCGAACGGCTCGGCTATGCCGAATTGTCCGAGCGGGCAGATGTTTTCGCCGACCGGCTGCTCGCACTGGGCGCCACCGGCAACGAATGCGTGCCGGTGGTGCTGCCGCGGTCCCCGCAGATGCTGGTGGCCATGTACGGCATCCTGCGCGCAGGCTGCGCGTACGTGCCGCTGGATCCGGCGTTCCCGGCCACCCGCGTCGAGACCGTGCTGGCCGATTGCGGCGCGCGGTTCGTGGTGGCGGGGCCCGAACATCAGCAGGTGTTCGATCGACTGGGTGTGGTCCGGGTCGAGCCCGGTGACGTGCACCCGGTCAGTGTCGAAAATCGTTCGCATCCGGCCGATCTCGCCTATCTCATCTACACCTCCGGTTCGACCGGCAAGCCCAAGGGTGTGATGATCGAGCACCGCTCGGTGGTCAACCGGTTGACCTGGATGCAGCGGCGCTACCCGCTGGGCGCCGACGACGTCATCCTGCAGAAAACGCCCGCCACCTTCGATGTGTCGGTGTGGGAGCTGTTCTGGTGGTCGATCACCGGCGCCAGGGTGGCGTTGCTCGAGGCCGGTGGGGAGCGCGATCCGCGCCGGATCATCGCCGCCATCGAGAAGGCCGCGGTGACGGTGCTGCATTTCGTGCCGTCGATGCTCGCGGCCTTCGTCGACGAGCTCGACAGCGATCATGCCGCCGTCGCGCGGATCGGCTCGCTGCGGCGGGTGTTCTGCAGTGGTGAGGCGCTCCCGCCGGCCCTGGTCCGCCGCTTCCAGGCGGTGTTCGCCGCCGCCGGTGTCGCGGCCCCGCAGCTGGTGAACCTGTACGGGCCGACCGAGGCGACCGTCGACGTCTCCTACTTCGACTGCCCGGACGGCGCATCGCTGGATATGGTGCCCATCGGCCGTCCCATCGAGAACATCGACCTGCTGGTGCTCGACGAGCACGGCCGCAGGCTTCCGCCCGGTGTGCCCGGCGAGCTGAATATCGCCGGTGTCGGGGTGGCGCGCGGCTACCGCGGCCGCGACGACCTCACCGCCGCGGCGTTCGTGCACGACCGCACCGTGGCGGGCCGGCGCCGCTACCGCACCGGTGACCTGGTGCGCTGGCTGCCCGACGGCCAGATCGACTACCTGGGCCGCTTCGACGACCAGGTGAAGGTGCGCGGCAACCGCGTCACCCTCGGCGAGGTGCAGAACGCGATGCTCGACTGCGCTGGCGTGCGGGCGGCGGCCGTCGTCGACGAGAAGTCGCCGACACAGGGGGTGTACCTGGTCGGCTACTACGTCGGTGAGGACGAGTCCGAACCCACCGTGGACCGGTTGGCCGCCGAACTCGGCGCCCGGCTGCCCAAATACATGGTGCCGAGTCGGCTGGTGCGGGTGGACCGGATTCCGGTCACCCGCAACGGCAAACTGGATCGCCGGGCGCTGGCCGAGGCCGCGGCCGAACAGCAGCCCGCCGAACAGGCCGCAGGTTCGGGGGAGCCGCGCAACGACGTGGAGGCCGCGCTCGTGCGCGTGTGGTCGGCGGTGCTCGGCGTCGAGTCGATCGGCGTGCACGACAACTTCTTCACCCACGGCGGCGACTCGATCCTCGCCCTGTCGGTGCGCACCGCGGCCGAACGCGCCGGAATCCGTTTCGATGTCGACACCTTCTACCAGCGCCCGACCATCGCCGAGCTGGCCGAGGTGATCGCCGACAGCGGTGAGCGCGCACCGGAGCCGGTCTCCGCCCGGCTGGCGACGGTGCCGCTGGTCGATCATGCCGCGCTGCACCGCGCCGAAGACGCCTTCCCGGCCACCGCCCTGCAGCTGGGCATGCTGTTCCACAGCCTGGAACGCGCCGATTCGGTGACGTACAAGGATGTGTTCCGGTATCGGTTGCGGATTCCGTGGCAGGAGCGGCAGTTCCGTACCGCCTTCGATCGGCTGCTGCGGCGCCAGCCCGCGTTGCGGTCGTCGTTCGAGCTGACGAAGTTCTCGGTGCCGTTGCAGATCGTGCACCCGGAGATCACCGCCGATTACGAGGTCGTGGACCTGGCCGAGGTCGCGGACACCGAGGCCGAGCGCCGGGTCGAGGACTACATCCAGGAACGCAGGCACGCCGCCTACGCCATCGACCAGGCGCCGCTGCACGCCCTGCGCGTCTTCTTGCGCACACCCGAATCGTCCTCCGGCACCGTCGCGGTCGATCTGGTGCTCAGCTTCCACCACGCCATCCTCGACGGCTGGAGTGTGGCGACCTCGGTGCTCGAGTTGCTGCGCGACTACCTGCA
>NZ_BAFY01000080.1 GCF_000308555.1 Nocardia cyriacigeorgica NBRC 100375
GGCCATCGGCACCGGGATCGGTGGCGGTGACGCGCTCATCGATTCGGTGGACAAGCTGAAGAACGGCGGCTATCGCAAGATTTCGCCGCTGGCTGTTCAGATGGTCATGCCGAACGGTCCGTCGGCGGTCGTCGGTCTCGAGCTGAAGGCCAGGGCGGGAGTGGTCACTCCGGTCTCGGCGTGCTCGTCGGGATCGGAAGCCATCGCCAACGCGTGGCGGATGATCGCCATGGGCGACGCCGACATGGTCGTCACCGGTGGTGTCGAGGGCTACATCGACTCCGTGCCGATCGCGGCGTTCTCCATGATGCGCGCGATGAGCACCCGCAACGACGATCCGAAGGGCGCCTCGCGTCCGTTCGACAAGGACCGCGACGGATTCGTCTTCGGTGAGGCCGGTGCGCTCATGGTCATCGAGACCGAGGAGCACGCCAAGGCGCGTGGGGCGACCATCCACGCTCGCCTGCTCGGTGCCGGCATCACCTCCGACGGCTTCCACCTGGTCGCGCCCGACCCCGAGGGCACCGGCGCCGCGCGCGCCATGACCAGGGCGATGCAGACCGCGGGTCTGTCCGCCAAGGACATCACCCACATCAACGCCCACGCGACTGCCACCCCGATCGGTGACACCGCGGAGGCGAAGGCCATCAACAAGGCCGTGGGCAACCACGCCTCGGTGTATGCGCCGAAATCAGCACTGGGTCACTCGATCGGCGCCGTCGGTGCCCTCGAGTCCGTGCTCACCGTACTCAGCATCCGGGACGGCATCGTCCCGCCGACGCTGAACCTGGAGAACCAGGATCCCGAGATCGACCTCGACGTGGTGAAGGGCGAAGCCCGCCGCCAGGAGATCGAGTACGCGATCAACAACTCCTTCGGTTTCGGTGGGCACAATGTCGCGCTCGCCTTCGGCCGGGCCTGACCCAGACCCGTCCGACTGCTCGAACGAACCCGGTGGGGGTTGGCCAACTGAATGGCTCGACCCCCGCCGGGCCCTCGACTTCCGCAGCTGCGATCGCGGCCGCCAATCATTGAGGAGAGAACGCGATGACTATCTTGGCACCCGCGTATCAGCAGGACACCGCCACAGATCCGCGTGATCCGCTGGGCCGGCTCCAGCGATTCTTCGATCCCGGCACCATTCTTCCCCTCCATCCGCGCGACAAGTCCGGCGTGCTGGCGGCGATCGGTGAGGTCGACGGTGTGCGCACCGTGGCCTACTGCTCGGATGCCACCGTCATGGGTGGCGCGATGGGTGTCGAGGGCTGCAAGCACATCGTCGACGCCATCGACACCGCCATCGACTCCGGGATCCCGGTGGTGGGCCTGTGGCATTCCGGTGGCGCCCGGCTGGCCGAGGGTGTCGAGGCCCTGCACGCGGTCGGCCTGGTGTTCGAGGCCATGGTCCGTGCCTCCGGTCTCGTGCCGCAGATCTCGGTGGTGCTCGGATTCGCCGCTGGTGGCGCCGCCTACGGGCCGGCGCTGACCGACATCGTGATCATGGCGCCGGAGGGCCGGGTCTTCGTGACCGGTCCGGACGTGGTGCGCAGCGTCACCGGTGAGCAGGTCGACATGGCCACCCTGGGCGGCCCGGAGACCCACGGCAAGAAGTCCGGTGTCACCCACATCGTCGCCGACGACGAGGCCGACGCCCTGCACCGCGCCCGCAGGCTGGTGTCGATGTTCGCCGAACAGGGCGAATTCGATCTGGTCGCGGCCGAGCACGGCAATGTGGACCTCAAGGCGATGCTGCCGGAGTCGGCCAAGCGGGCCTACGACGTCAAGCCGCTGGTGCACGAGCTGCTCGACAATGTCGACGGCGAGTCCAGCTTCGAGGAACTGCAGGGCGGCTACGCGCGCTCGATGGTGACCGGTCTGGGCCGCCTCGGCGGGCGCACCGTCGGTGTGCTGGCCAACAATCCGCTGCGGCTGGGTGGTTGCCTGAACTCCGAGAGCGCCGAGAAGGCGGCCCGGTTCGTGCGGTTGTGCGATGCGTTCGGGATCCCGCTGGTCGTCATCACCGATGTTCCCGGCTACCTGCCCGGCGTCAGCCAGGAGTGGGAAGGCGTGGTGCGGCGCGGGGCGAAGCTGCTGCACGCGTTCGCCGAGGCCCGGGTTCCGCGCGTCACGCTGGTGACCCGCAAGATCTACGGCGGCGCCTACATCGCGATGAACGCCCGCTCGCTCGGCGCTACCGCGGTGTACGCCTGGCCGGGCTCCGAGGTGGCCGTGATGGGCGCCAAGGCCGCGGTCGGCATCCTGCACAAGAAGGCGCTGGCCGCCGCGCCCGAGGAAGAGCGCGAGGCGCTGCACGAACGGCTCACCGCCGAGCACGAGGCCATCGCGGGCGGCGTCGAGCGCGCCATCGCCATTGGCGTGGTGGACGAGGTGATCGACCCGGCCAAGACCCGCAGCGTCATCGCGGCGGCACTGGCTGCGGCGCCGGCGCGCAAGAGCCACCACAAGAACATCCCGCTGTGATCGGCTGAGGTCGATTCGGCCGACGACGAACAGGCCCCGGAGCGTGTCCGGGGCCTGTTCGCGTTGTGCGGGAAGAGTATTCGCTGCGGTCGCCGGAGGACATGGCCGGTGTGCTGGGCGATCCCGGTCGGCGCGCTAGCTGTTCGGGCGGACTCCGACCATGGGCAGCAGGATGCGGCGGGAGAATTCGCGGGCGGCGTCTTCGTCGTCGAGGGGGATGAGCCCGTCCGGTGTGAGCGCCAGCGACTGCGCCAGGCGCGCCATGATCTCGGCGACCAGGTCGGCGTCGACATCGGCGGCGGCTTCGGCGTCGCGTAATTCGCGCAGCTTTGCGGCCAGGTAGGTGCGGCCGACGGCGAGCACCGGGCCCGCGTCGGTGGTGAGCCGGGGCAGGATCAATTCCGGTTCCGTGCGCAGCAGCCTGCGCAGCAGTTCATTGCCGGCGATGGCGGCGATGAACGCGACGAAGATTTCCACCAGTTGGTTCTCGGTGCCTTCGACAGTGCGCACCCTGGCGTCGATATCGGCGACGAACCGTTGGGCCTCACGCACACTCACCGCTTCGACCAGATCGTTCTTCGATTCGAAGCGGCGGTACAGGGTGGCGGGACTGATGCCCGCGCGGCGGGCGATCTCACCCATGCTGGTGCGCTTGATCCCGAAATCCAGGAACGCCGAGAGCGCACTTTCCAGCAGCGCCTCGCTGTCGGCGTCCGGCTTGTCGAGGATGCGCTGCAAAATGGGCGGCACGGTCGGCATCGAGTCTCCACGGGGACGGCGCACGGCATCACGGCCGTCGCGGCGGTGCGTTCGTTGCCGCAATTATGCGCCGCTGCCGACCCCGCGTAGTTCAGTGCCGCGGCAGGTCGAACTCGGCCATTTCCCTTTCGATCGCGTTGGCCGCGAAATCCACCCCGCTGGAACGTAATTCGTGCACGCGCCGCTGGAGCGCCTCGATACCGCCTGGCTGGGCCGCGATATCGGCCACACTGATCCGCCCCTTAGGCCGGTGCATACTGGACTGCTTGTACGCCACGGACTTACCTCCTGCTCGCCAGCGCGCCGCACCCATGGGTCTCGCCTGAGCACCGCGGACCGAACCGATGATCGGTGGGTCGGTGGGGGAGCCCGATCGGGCGGGCGCACTGCCAAAAATGCTAGCAGCGGATCCTACTGGACGCTTGATCAGTGTGGCGGGTATCACAGCACCTTTGCGTTGCGATGTGTGCCGCTGTGGTGCAGGTAGGCGAGCGCATTCAGGCGAATGCCATTTTGCTGATCGTCGGTGAGCTCACGGCGCACCTTGCCGGGGACGCCGGCGACCAGGGAACCGGGCGGGATCTGCGCGCCCTCCGGGATCAACGCGTTGGCCGCGATCAGGCTGCCCGCGCCGATGACCGCGCCGTTGAGCACGGTGGCGCCCATGCCGATCAGGACATCGTCTTCCACAGTGCAGCCGTGCAGGATCGCGTTGTGTCCCACCGAGACTCCGGTACCGACGACGACCGGGAAACCGGGATCGGTGTGCACCGCGCAGCAGTCCTGGATATTGCTGCGCGCGCCGATGGTGATCTGTTCGCCGTCACCGCGCAGCACGGCGTTGTACCAGATGCTCGCTTCGGCGGCGATGTGCACGCGGCCGATCAGCGTGGCGTTCACCGCGATGAAGGCGGTCTCGTCGACCTCGGGGGCGATCCCGTCGATTTCAATCCTCATGCGGAGCAACTTAGCGGGTCGGTGGCGGTCCCCGGCGGCGGCAGCGGGGCCGATGGCGTCGTCCGGGGGCCGACAGGCAGCGGACCGAGGCCGTCGCCATCTGGGCGACATGATCAGAATCGGCGCCGGCGAGCATCGGGTTGCCGGCAGGTTGCGACACCCGTGCGCGGTTCATGGCACGTGGGGGCCATCTGGGCCACGATGGCTGTATGAGGATTGGTGTGCCGGGGGAGGTCAAGGAACAGGAGTTCCGGGTGGCCCTGACGCCTGCGGGCGCCGCGGACCTCGTCGGGCGTGGACACGAGGTATCGGTGCAGGCCGGGGCGGGTGTCGGCTCAGGATTCCCCGATGCCGACTACGTCGCTGCCGGGGCGCGGTTGGTGCCCGACGCCGATGCGGTGTGGGCGTCGGCGGAGCTGGTGTTGAAGGTGAAGGAGCCGATCGCGCAGGAATATCACCGGCTGCGCGATGGGCAGGTGCTGTTCACGTATCTGCATCTGGCGGCCTCCCGTGAATGCACCGACGCGATCCTGCGCTCGGGGACCACCGCGATCGCCTATGAGACGGTGCGCGCCCCCGACGGCACGTTGCCGTTGCTCGCGCCGATGAGCGAGGTCGCGGGCAAGCTGGCCACCCAGGTCGGCGCCTACCACCTGATGGCGCCGCTGGGCGGTGCGGGTGTGTTGCTCGGCGGTGTGCCGGGGGTGCGGCCGGCCGACGTGGTGGTGCTCGGTGGCGGTGTGGCGGGTACCAACGCGGCCACCGTCGCGGCCGGGATGGGCGCGCGGGTGAGCGTGCTCGACACCAACCTGAACCGGCTGCGCGCACTGGACGACCGGTTCGGCGGACGGCTCACCACCATCGCCTCCAATGCCGCCGAAGTCGAACGGGCCGTGCTCGCCGCCGATCTGGTGATCGGCTCGGTGCTGGTACCGGGGGCGCGGGCGCCGAAGCTGGTCTCGCGCGAGTTGGTCGCGGGCATGCGGCCCGGCTCGGTCCTGGTCGACGTCGCCATCGACCAGGGCGGCTGTTTCGCCGGTTCGCATCCCACCACCCACGCGAATCCCACCTTCCTGGTGGCGAATTCGCTCTACTACTGCGTGGCGAATATGCCGGGTGCGGTTCCGCACACCGCGACCGTCGCCCTCACCAACGCCACCCTGCCCTACATCCGGGCCATCGCCGCCGACGGCTGGCAGGCCGCCTGCGCTGCCGATCCCGGGCTGGCGCATGGGCTCACCGCGGACGCCGGGCGACTGCTCTCGCCGGAAGTCGCCGCGGCACACGGGTATTCGACGGTCCGCCGAGTGGGGCTCGCGGGTTGATCTGCCGACTGTCCGTCCTGGGGCCGTAAGGTGAGCATTGCGGAGGGCTGCTCCGCCGGTGCCGGTTCGTTCTCGAATCTGCGTGGGCCCGCGCTGCACAGCACTGTGCTGTGGCTCGGGGATCACGCGGGCCTTCCGTCGCGGTGTATCTAGTCCGTCGTCGGCTGATCATCCCCGGATTCGTTCAGGAACCACGGTTCGCCCGAGTCCGGGATGTCGTGCAGCTTGTCCGGGTTGCGGATGACGTCGATCGCGGTGATCCGACCGGCGTCGACGGTGAAGGAGAAGACGCCGGTGTGCGTGCCGTCGAAGACCACGAGCCCGGGACGGCCGTTGACCAGTACCTTGCGGCCCCACGCGCGTCCCGACGGCGAGCTGTACCAGCCGAGCAGCAGCTTGGCGATGAGTTCGGCGCCGGTGACGGGCTTGCGCACGGCGGGAACCTTGCCGCCGCCGTCGGCGGTCAGGGTGACGCCGGTGTCCAGTACTCCGAGCAGGGCGCTCATATCGCCGGACCGCCATGCCAGGGCGAACGCCGACACCACTTTCTCGTGTTCGTCCGGCGAGGCCGGGAAGCGCGGAGTGCCGTCTTCGACGCGTTTGCGGGCGCGGGAGGCGAGCTGGCGCACTGCCGCCGGGGTGCGGCCGACCACCTCGGCGACCTCCGGCCCGGACATGCCGAACACATCCTGGAGCACGAACGCCGTGCGTTCGGCGGGGGACAGCGATTCGAGCACCACCAGCAGCGCCATCGTGACGCGTTCGTCCTGACTGATCTTGTCCGCCGGATCGTCCCAGTCCACCACCGTCGGCTCGGGCAGCCATTCACCGACGTACTGCTCCCGTCGTACCCGGGCCGAACCCAGGTAGTCGAGTGCCAGGCGGCCGGTCACGGTGCTCAACCAGGCCCGCAGATTGTCGATCTCGCCGACGTCGCCGGTTTCGTGCTGACGCTGCAATCGCAGCCACGCTTCCTGCACCACGTCCTCGGCGTCGGTGATGCTGCCGAGCGTGCTGTAGGCGAGTCGGCGCAGGTAGGGCCGATGTTCCTCGAACCGCCGCGCCAGTTCGGCCTGATCGATGCGCTCGCCGCGGTTGTCGATACTCACTGCGCTTCCGTCCTCGTCTGCGGCCCGGGTGCCGGGCGGTTCGGTTCCTGTCGTCGAGGTGACGACGCGGGCCGGTCGAGTGTGACATCCGCCCGGCACGGCATGGGCCTGGTGTCGGGCGGCGTGACCTGGTGGATCGGTCACAGTCCGCGCTGGTTAGGGTCGCGGGGTGGGTAGGGCTGGGTCGAGGGCTGCGGGGCTGCTGCTGGGGTTCGCGTTGGACCGGGTGTTCGGCGACCCCCGGCGCTGGCATCCGGTGGCCGGATTCGGTTCGGCGGCACTGGCATTGGAATCGGTGACCTACGCGGACCGGCGGATGGCCGGGGTGATGCACGAGGCGGTGCTCGTCGGCGCGGTGACCGGGGCCGGGTTCGCGCTGGCGCGCGGTGGAGTCGTCACGACGGCGCTGGCGACCTGGACGGTGCTCGGCGGACGCAGCCTGGCGCGGACCGGGCGGCAGATGGCCGAGCGGTTGGAGTCCGGTGACATCGACGCCGCGCGGGCGCTGCTGCCCTCGCTGTGCGGGCGCGACCCCGAAGCGCTCGACGCCGACGGGCTCGCCCGCGCCGCCCTGGAATCGATCGCGGAGAACACCTCCGACGCGACTGTCGCGCCGTTGTTCTGGGGTGCGGTGGCCGGCGTGCCCGGACTGCTCGGCTACCGCGCGATCAACACCCTCGATGCGATGGTCGGCTACCGCAACGACCGCTATCACCGCTTTGGCTGGGCCGCCGCCCGCACCGACGACCTCGCCAATCTCGCCCCTGCCCGTCTTACCGGCCTGCTCACCGTGGCGCTCGCGCCCGTGGTCGGCGGGCGACCCTCGCGGTCCTGGCGGGTGTGGCGACGTGATGCCGCCGGGCATCCGAGCCCGAATGCGGGGGTTGCCGAAGCGTCCATGGCGGGTGCGCTGGGTGTTCGCCTGGGCGGGGCCACACGCTACCGGCACGGGACCGAGCAGCGTCCCGTCCTCGGTGCGGGTCCGGCGCCTGCCGTGCCCGATCTGCGTCGCGCGGTTCGGATGTCCGAAGCGGTGCAGCTCGCCGCCGTGGTTGTGCTCGCTGGCGTGTCGGTGATACGCCTGCGTCGCTGAATGCGTGATGTTGCCATGGACGCCGTGGCGCTGCGTGCGAACCGGCAGGTGAGACTGCGATCGGTGCGGAGGGCGTGCTGGTGCGGGGCGGTGGGGTGTGGCCGGGAGTCGACGGTCAGGGTGCGAAGGCGCGCAGCGTGAGCTCGACAAGTGCATCGGCATATTCCGGGGTCAGTGGCCCGGTGCGGAGCAACCAGCGCTGGAACAGCGGGGCGTAGAGCGCTTCGAGGACCAAGTCGAGGTCGGCGTCGGCGGCCAGTTGCCCGGCGTCCTGGGCGCTGCGCAGGCGCGCCTTCTTCATCTCGTCCACGGGGCGGGCGAGCTTGTCGCGGTACAGCTCGGCCAGGCTCGGGTCGTTGATGATCTCGGTATTGAGTGCGCGGATCGGTTTCTCGAATGCCGGGTCCGCGAATTCCGCGACGGTCGCGCGCATCACCTGGCGCAGGTCAGCGCGGAGGTCGCCGGTGTCCGGAAGGGCCATGTCGTTATCGGTGCCTTCGCTGAGTGCGAGGAAGGAATCGAAGATCACCGCGCCCTTGGACGGCCACCACCGATAGATCGTCTGCTTGCCCACGCCCGCGCGCGCCGCGATGGCCTCGATGGAGGTCTTCGCGTAGCCGACCTCGTCGATGAGCTCGCGGGTGGCGGCCAGGATCGCCTGCCGGGAGCGTTCGCTGCGCCGGGAATTCTGCTCGGAAACTGGCATGAAGCCCAGGCTAGCACCGAGACGGGACGGTTCGTCTTGACACTGCGGCCGTCTTCCCGGATCCTTACCGAGACGAGACGGATCGTCTCGAATGAGAGGAGGGCGATATGACTACCGCCAAGGTCTGGTTCATCACCGGTGCTTCCCGGGGGTTGGGCAGGGCGTTCGCCGTGGCGGCGTTGGCCGCGGGAGACCGGGTGGTCGCGGCCGCCCGCAATATCGAACCGCTCGCCGATCTGGTTGCCGAGTACCCCGGCGATCTGGTTCCGCTCGCGCTCGACGTCTCCGATCGCGCCGCGGTCTTCGACGGAGTCGAGCGGGCGGTTGCCGCCTTCGGCCGACTCGACGTCGTGGTCAACAATGCGGGCGCGATGCTGTACGGGATGGTGGAAGAGGCCATCGAGCAACAGATCCGCGCCCACCTGGACGTGAACTTCTTCGGCGCCGTCTGGGTGTCGCAGGCCGTGATCCCGCATCTGCGCGCCATGGGCGGCGGCCGGATCCTGCAGATCACCTCCATGGGGAGCGTGGGCGGCTTCGCCTCGGTCGGTTTCTACGGCGCGGGCAAGGTCGCGCTGGATTCGGTCAGCGCCGCGCTGGCGATGGAGGTCGAGCAGTTCGGTATCAAGGTCACCATCGTCGAGATGGGCGGGTACGCCACCGGCCTGTTCACCGCCGGGATCACCGCCACCGAGCCCGCCCCGCGGTACGAATCCCTGCGGGCGGAACTGGCCGAGATGTGGGGCGAGGACGCCGGCCCGGACCCCAGCACCGCCGCCCCGGTCATCCTGGAACTGGCGAATCTGGCCGAGCCGCCACGGCGGATCATCGTGGGCGGAAAGTCGTTCGACCAGGTGCTCGAGCTGGACGCGGCGCGAGTCGAGGGATACCGGGAGTGGGAGGACCTCAGTCGCATGGCACCGGGCTGAGCGAAGGCGCGGGCGAATTCGCGTCGGGTCGCGTCGTCGAGTGATGGGGTGTCGAATCCGCCCCGCTGGCAGCGGTGCCGATAGCGGCGGCGCGGACGGTATTCGCTACTTGCGCGTGCGCCCGTAGCGGTCGGCGAGTCGCGCTTCGTTGGACACCCGGGCGGGTGCGGACTCGTCCCGGCTCGATTCATCGCCCGCAGCAGGGCCGTCGGACTCGTCGGCGGGCGGCCCGGCCGCCACGACCTCCGCCGGTGCAGAGGCGCTCGCCGCCCGCTCCTTACGGCGTTCCCGGAGCTCGGCCCACACGAAGTAGCCGAGGCCCAGCGGCGCCATGATGCCGAAGGCCAGCCATTGCAGGCCGTAGGACAGGTAGGGGCCGGCGTCGAGCTGGGGGAGCGGGGTGGGGGTGAAGGCGCCGGGCTGGTTCTCGGTCAGTTGCAGATAGCCGCCGCGTTCGCCGGTGGGCAGCGCGGTGATCGGCAGTTGCAGCACCTCGGCGGCCTGGCCGGTGTCGATCGAATAGACCTGGCGGTAGCCGTCCTGCACGGTCGGCAGCTTGTCCGCGCTCACGCCTTCCGAATGCCGGATCCGGGCCTCGATGCGCTGGGTTCCGGTGGGCGGCTGCTCGATCTGCGGCGGCCGTGAGCCCTCGACCGCACCCACGAGGCCGCGGTCGACCAGCAGGATGCGGCCGTCGGTCAACCGGAAGGCGGCGAGCACGGAGTAGCCGGGCGCGCCGTCGAGATGGCGCAACCGCACCAGCGCCGTCGAATCCGGGACGTAGCTGCCCTCGGCGATGACGCGACGCCATTCGGTCGCGTCGCCGTCGAACACCGTCGTCACATCGATCGCCTCGGCGTCCACCGATTCGGCGATGAGCTCATTGCGCTCGGAGGTGTCGGTGTTCTTCCCGAGCTGCCACGGCGCGAGCACGGTGAAACACAGGTAGGCGAACGCGGCGACCAGCACGGCGAGGATCAACCAGCTGGGTCGCAGCAGAAACGCCAACCGGCGCATCAGCGTCCTCCGTCGGCAATCGGTTGCGGGGCGGCGGCCAGCGCCAGGCGCACCCAGTCGAGCAGGCCGGGGATGGCGGCTTCGATCTGATCGCGGACCAGCTCGAAACCGGAGTCGGGGCCGTAGTACGGGTCGGGCACGTCGAGACCGTCGGCGTCGGGATCGAAGCTGCGCAGCAGCCTGCGCCGCTCGGACGGGATGCCGAGCTGGGCGAGCTCGCGGTCATGGCCGGAGTCCATGGCGATGACCAGGTCGGCGTCGCGGTGCCCGTCACCGAAGACGGCGGCCACGTGGCCGGTCGGGTAGCCGTGACGACGCAAGGTCGCGTTGGTGCGCGGGTCGGCGTCGGCCCCGACGTGCCAGGCCGTGGTGCCCGCGCTGCTGACCCGGACGCGATTGGCCAGCCCCGCCCGGTACAGGTGCGAGGCGAGGATCTTCTCCGCCATCGGCGACCGGCAGATGTTGCCCGTACACACGAAGACGAGCTCGAGCTGCACCGGCATCACCGATCACCGTGGAAAGCGCACACCATGTAGAACACGCAAACCAAGGTACCGACCTGCCGGATCGGTCAAACGACCGACTGGGCAATCTCGGCCGGGCGGCGCCCGATCCGGCACGTAGGGTGTGATGACGTGTCCGCCGACCGCATCGACCTTGCCGCCCTGCGCCACCACGGCGACGTGGAGGCCCGCCCGGGGCTGCTCGACTTCGCGGTGAACGTGCAGGGCAGCGCCCCGCCGGAGTGGTTGCGCGTCCGTCTGGCCGCCCGCCTCGACCAGCTCGGCCACTACCCGAGCGCCGAGGACGAGCACACGGCCCGCGTCGCCGTCGCCGCGCGCCACGGTCGCGCCCCCGAGGAGGTCCTGTTGCTGGCCGGCGCCGCCGAAGGGTTCGCGATGCTGCCACGGCTGACGCCGCGGCTGGCGGCGGTGGTGCATCCGTCGTTCACCGAACCGGAGCTGGCATTGCGCGAGGCCGGGGTCGCGGTGACGCGGGTGGTGCTGGTGCCGCCCTACGAGCTGGATCCGGGGCTGGTCCCCGAGGACGCCGACCTCGTCGTGCTCGGCAATCCCACCAACCCGACCTCGGTGCTGCACCCCGCCGACACCCTCCGCGCGCTGCGCCGCCCGGGCCGCGTCATCGTCGTCGACGAGGCCTTCGCCGACGCGGTCCCCGGCGAGCCCGAATCGCTGGCCGCCGAATCCCTGCCCGACGTGCTCGTCCTGCGTAGCCTCACCAAGACCTGGGCGCTGGCCGGGTTGCGCTGCGGATATGTCCTCGGCGCACCCGACCTGCTCGCCCGCCTTGCGCACGGCCGTCCACATTGGCCGTTGGGGACGTTGCAGCTGGAAGCGATCGCCGCGACCGCCGAACCGCACGCACTCGCTGAGACTCGCACGCAGGCCGAGCGGATCGCGCACAACCGCACCGCGATGGCCGACCGACTGACCGCCCTCGGTGTCGCCGTGCACACACCGGCGTCCGGGCCATTCCTGCTCATCCAGGTGCGCGATGGCGTCCTGCTCCGTAAACATCTGGCGGACAACGGGATAGCCGTTCGCCGCGCGGATACCTTTCCTGGGCTGGGTCCCGATCACCTGCGCCTGGCCGTCAGAAGGGAATCGGATGTGGATCGACTGATCGCGGTGATTCGTAGGGCGGACGGTGCGCGTTGATCGCGTCCGGCTCGTTGTCCGGCCTCGACGGCGGATGCCTGCGAGCGGCTCAACGGGCGGCCGGGGCTCGCCGGCCGCCGTCCGGCGTCGAGGGCGAGGCGGATGTCCGCGAACAGCGGTACGGACGGCCTGGCCGGGTCGGCTCGGCGCTACCCCGGATAGCACCGTCTTCCGCCCACCTCTGAGCGACAACTCGGAATCCCTGTCGCTCAGAGGTGGGCGGCGACATCCCCTCGGTGGGCACATCCCGGGCCGGCCGGTGGCTGCCTGCCCAGGTGTGGCTCAGCGACGCGGACTGTCGGCGGGCACTTACCAGGGCTGCCGCTGAGGTGGGCAGGTCACGAGGGAAGATGGATCGGATCGGGTCCGACGATGGAGGTTGAGCGGTGACGACGCTGGCGGAACTCATCGAAGTGCTGGATGCGGCCTACCCGCCGAAGCTGGCCGAATCGTGGGATTCGGTGGGGCTGGTGTGCGGTGATCCGGCCGAGGCGGTGCGGCGGGTGGTCTTCGCCGTCGACGCCACCGCCGCCGTCGTCGACGAGGCGATCGAGTGGGGTGCGCAGGCGCTCGTCGTGCACCATCCGCTGCTGCTGCGCGGGGTCGATACCGTCGCCGCCGACACCGCGAAAGGCGCACTGCTGCACCGGTTGATCCGTTCCGGCTGCGCCTTGTTCAGCGCGCACACCAACGCCGATTCGGCCGACCCGGGTGTCTCCGACGCGCTCGCCGCAGCGCTCGGGCTCACGGTCACCGGGCCACTCGATCCGAAGCCCGCTGCCGCCGTGGACAAGTGGGTCGTTCAGGTGCCGCGTACCGATACCGGTCGAGTGCTCGCGGCGTTGTTCGCGGCGGGCGCCGGTGGCAGCGGCAAGTACCGGGAGGCCGCCTGGACCGTGCCGGGGACCGGGCAGTTCCGGCCGATGGACGGCGCCGATCCGGCCATCGGCACCATCGGCGAGATCGAATACGTCGATGAGGACCGCATCGAACTCGTCGCACCGCCCGCCGCGCGCAGCGCCGTCCTCACCGCACTGCGCACCGCCCACCCATACGAGGAACCGGCCTTCCACCTCACCGAACGCGCGCCCCTGCCGGGCAGCCTGGGCATCGGCCGCATCGGCACCCTGCCCGAGCCGGAAACGTTGCGGGCCTTCGCCGCTCGCGCCGCCGCTGCTCTCCCGAAGACCACCTGGGGAGTGCGTGCGGCCGGCGACCCCGACCGGCTGATCCAGACCGTCGCGGTCTGCGGCGGCGCCGGCGACTCGTATCTGGACACCGTCACCCGCCGCAAAGTCGACGCCTACCTCACCGCCGACCTACGCCACCACCCCGCCGACGAGCACCTGCGCCGGCACGGGCCCGCATTGATCGACGCCGCGCACTGGGCCACCGAATTCCCCTGGTGCGCACAAGCGGAATCGGTGGTGCGAGCGAAGCTTCCGAATCTCGAGACGCATGTGTCGACATTGCGCACCGACCCGTGGACGGTGTCGGCTTCATGAGGTTGACGGCCCAGGCGCCGTCCCTGGTTCCGCTGCGGACCCAGCGCGTCGACGACTGCCGGTGCGGGCGCGACCCATATCCACCCGCCCACCCCGCATCGGAACCCCCTCGCCGGCAAGTAATTCCGGTGCTGTACCGCCGTGGCAAGTGGCGGGCGTGCCGTCGGCGTGGACGACCCGCCACCACGGCACGTCGTCATCGAGCAAGCTCATCGCCCGCCCGACCTGTCGCGGGTGCGCGCCGATGGTCCGGCCGATATCGCCGTAGGAGGCGACGGTTCCCGGGGTGATATCGAGGACCGCCGCACGGACCTCGTCGACGATGCTCATCGGGCGGTCCGCCCGTGCCGGCGTTCGTAGTCTGCGCGTTCGGCGGCACCCTTCTGCCGCTCACGCAGATCGGCCAGCGCCGGGTCGAGCTCGTGCTTGACCAGCCGATGGCGTCGATAGACATACATCAACGCGACCGTGAAATAGATCAGCGGCAGATACAGCAGCGCCATCATCGCCAACCCCATCCCCAGCGGGCCGGGAATGAGCAGGAACAAGCACAGCGGCACGATGACCGGCACCAGGATGCGCGTCAGATACCGGCGAGCGGCCCCGGGCCCGGTGAGGTCATCGATCACCCACTCGTGCATCGACGCGGGCAGCGTGCCACCACAGATATACCGAATCCGCTGGACGAAACTCGGTGTGGTGGGGGCGCTGGTCACCCACCGAGCCTATCGCCGCGGCGATGGACGGCCATCTGGGCGCGGTTCATCGACAAGCTGCCGTGTGAGCGCAGTGGGACGTCGGATTGCTTCTCGAGCCGGGCGACGACATCGACCGCGTCGCCGGTTTAGACGGTCGCGTTCGGCCAATCGAGCGGTTCGGTCAGCGTGCTCGACACCACCGTTGCCGGCAGATTCCACATCCGGGTCACCCACGGGTCGCCGACCTCCTCGGCACCGGGGGCCAGGAGCTCGGTGAAGGTGCGGTAGGTGTTGGCGCCGAACCGGACAACGCGGCGGAATTCGTCGCCTCACACCTTGCGGGCTTCGATCAGGAATCTCGTCGAGTGTGCGATGAAGGGGCCCTCGGTCTCGATCCGCTCGTGCAGCTCCCGCAGGCGAGCGCGGTATTCGGCGACTGTGAAACCGGGCACCATCCAGATCACCTTGCGCAGGAAATAGATCACCGCGCCGATGTCGAAGAACTCCATGCGCAGCCGTTCATAGCGCAGGTCGGCCACGTGCAGGCCTGCGGCTTCGGCGTCGGCGCGTTCGTCGTCCGGATGACGTTTGCGCCGCACGGATTCCGGTTGCGGTCCGAGGAAGTATTCGACGAGTTCGAACACGCTCGCCGGGCCGACGTGCTGGGCGAAGTAGCTGCCGCCGGGTTCGAGCACGCGGGCGATTTCGGTCCACCACACGGTGGCCGGATGGCGGCTGGTCACCAGGTCGAAGGCGGCGTCGGCGAACGGGAGCGGCGGTTCGTCGGGATCGGCCACCACGACGACCCCGCGAGGGCGAAGCAGTGCGGTGGCCTTGGCGACATTGGGCGGCCAGGATTCGGTGGCGGCCATGACCGGTGGCAGCGTCGCGGCTCCCGCCAGTACCTCGCCGCCGCCGGTCTGGATGTCCAGCGCCGCGGTGGCCTGCGCCAGGCGTGCGCTCATCAGCCGCTGATAACCCCAGCTCGGGCGTTGCTCGGTGGCACGACCGTCCAGCCAGGAGAAGTCCCAGCCCGCCACCGGCGCCGCCTCCGCCTCGGTCACAAGCTCCTCGAATGTTCGCCGCATGAGCGCATCATGCCGTTCGGGCGCGTGCGGAGGCCAGCGAGTTTCTCGACACCTTGCGTGTACGTATACATCTACGTATAGTCGTCGGCAGCCGCACGTTATACGTATACATCTACGTACAACGACGCGGAGGTGAATCGACCCGAGGAGAACCTATGCCCACCTTCCAGACCCCCGACCCCATCACCGTCGACATCGACGTGGCCTGCGGCGACATCACCGTCACCGCGTCGGAGCGCACCGATACCGTCGTGCAGATCCGGCCCACCGATCCGGGCGACAAGGACGACGTGCGCGCCGCCGAGCAGATCCGGGTCGATTTCGTCGCCGGGAAGCTCACGGTGAAGCAGCAGTCGCGCGGCTGGCGCGAGGTCACCCGGTTCCGGGGCTGCCCCTCGATCCAGGTGAGCATCGAGGTGCCCGCCGGCTCACGGCTCGACGCCACGACCGCGGCCGGTCGCGTGCTCGGTGCCGGTGAGCTCGGTGCATGCGATCTGAAGGTGTCCGCCGGTGACATTACCGTCGAGCGCCCGCGCGGTTCGGTGACGGCGAAAACCGATATGGGCAGCATCCGGATCGGCGCGGCCGCGCGCGGTGAACTGCGGCTGGAAACCTCCATGGGCAACCTCGACATCGGCATCCGCCCGGGGACCGCGGCCCGGTTGGAGACCCGCGCACTGTGCGGCACGGTGCAGAACCTGATGGAGCCGGTCGACAAAACCGTCCGGGACGACGACGTCGTCCGCGTGTACGCGCGTAACTCCTACGGCAACGTCACCATCCAGCACGCCGTCGCCGTATGACGTGAAAAGGGGCGGCGTCAGCCGAGCAGGCGCTGCTCCTTGGCGACGGCCACGGCGGCCGCTCTGGTATCCACGCCGAGTTTCGCGTAGATGCGGCCGAGGTGGGTCTTGACCGTCGCTTCGCTGATGTGCAGGGCCTTGGCGATCTCCCGGTTGCCGAGGCCGTGCGCGAGCTGGGCGAGAATGTCGGTTTCACGGGTGGTGAGACCGGGCCGCGGGTCGCGCATGCGGGCCATTACCCGGCCGGCCACCGGCGCCGACAAGGCGGTGCGCCCGGCGGCGGCGGTGTGGATGGCGGCGAAGAGTTCCTCCGGCGGTTCGGCTTTGAGCAGATAGCCGGTGGCGCCCGCGGCGATAGCACGGGTGATGTCGGCATCGGTGTCGAAGGTGGTGAGGACCAGCACGTGCGGGCGCGGCTCGGGCAGAGCGGTGATCCGGCGGGTGGCTTCCACGCCGTCGAAGTCGCCGCCGAGCTGTAGATCCATGAGCACGACGTCTGGGTGCAGCGCGGCCGCCAGCGTCACCACTTCGGCGCCGCTGCCCGCCTCGCCGATGACGTCGATATCGGGCGCGCTGTCCAGCAGCGCCCGCAGGCCCGCCCGGACGACGAGGTGATCATCGCAGATCAGCAGGCGCACAGCCGGATTCGTCATGCTCGCTCCAGAGGGATCGCGGCCGAGAGTACGGCGCCTTCACCGGGCGCGGACTCGATGGTGAGGGTGCCGCCGAGCTGCTGGAGGCGGGCCCGGATCGCGGGCAGGCCGTAGCCGCGATCGCGCCCGGAGCCGTCCGCGGCGGCGGGGTCGAATCCGCGGCCATCGTCGGCGATGTCGAGCAGCAGCCGATCGTCGAGGTAGGTGAGGGTGACGGTAGCGGTACGGGCGGCGGCGTGCTCGCGGATATTGGCCAGCGCGCCCTGCGCGATGCGCAGCACGGTGGCCTCGATCCGGCCGGGTAGCTGCACGGGTGTGCCGTCGATGACGTAGCGCACCGTCAGGTCATCGGAGCTCTCCCGCTCGGCCAGCGTCCGCAGGGCGGCCTCCAGCGAACCCGTCGCGGCCAGATCGGCGGGCGCCAGATCGTGCACGAAGCGGCGGGCTTCGGCGAGATTCTGTTCGGCGACGGTGGCGGCGGTGCGCACATGTGAGCGCGCGCGTGCGGGATCGCTGTCCCAGATCCGGTCGGCGGCTTGCAGCAGCATCCGCTGACTCGACAATCCCTGCGCCACGGTGTCGTGGATTTCGCCGGCGAGGCGCTGCCGTTCGGCCAGCGTGCCCTCTCGGCGTTCGGTGGCCGCCAGCTCTTGCCTGGTGCGCAGCAGGTCGTCGATGAGTCCGGCTTGACGCACCGTCTGGTGGCGCATCTGTATGAATAACGCCGTGGTCACCGCGGCCACCGCGGGCGGTGCCAGCAACAGATTCGGATCACCCCACCCGGCCAGCCGCACCTGCGTGAGCACCACCAGCCCGGTGAGCACCACCACCAGGCCCACCGCGACCCGCATGGGCAGAATCCGAAAACCGGTGTACAGCAAGGGCACCGCGCACCAGGCGAAGCTGGGAGCCAGCACTACCAGCACCGCCCAGCAGGCGACGAGCAGGGCGAACCACACGGACCCGCGCCGCCCGCGCGGCGCGCCCGCCACGTACAGCAACGCGAGCAGACCGGACAGCGCCAGCACCCAGCCGGACTGCGGACTGCCGGGATGACGGATCAGGAAACGAGCCAGCGAGGCGCCCAGCAACACATAGAACGTCGCGTGCATGACGATGGCGAGCACGCGTTCCTCACTCTGATCGGTCGTGGAAACCTCCGGCACCGCCACCTCCTCCATCGCGTCGAACTGGGTAAACACCTTCATTCTGCCGTGCGGTTCGCGGTGGCGGGGTCAACCGATCGGATGACCCCGGTATCGGCCGGACAGTTGCGCAAGGACAGCCGCGGAGCCGATGGCAAACCCCTGGCAGCCGCCGAGGATTGATGGTGAACCGAATGGCGACCGCCGTTCACCGAGACGAGGAGACCCCATGAACTCGCGTAGCACCCTGGCCACCCGCACCCGGATCGCCATCGGCGGCGCCGCCGTCGCCGCCATCGCGGCGGGCACCGTCGGCATCGTCTCCGTCGGCGCCGACACCCCGCAGCAGGCACAGGTGGCGCCGGTCGCGGTGAATGCCGCCGCGGGCAACATCACCCACAGCGCGCACCTCACCATCGACGCCGCCACCGAGGCGGCCCAGGCGGCTCTCGACGCCGCCCGCATGGAGAATCAGCGCGTCAGCGTGGCTGTGGTGGACCGCAACGGCAACACCATCGTCACGTTGCGCGGCGACGGCGCGGGCCCGCAGTCCTATGAGTCGGCCGAGAAGAAGGCCTACACCGCTGTCTCCTGGAACGCGCCGACCTCGAAGCTGGCCGAGCGCCTGGAATCGGCCCCGCACCTGGCCGATATCCCCGGCACCTTGTTCCTCGGTGGCGGCGCCCCGGTGGCCGTCGAGGGCTCGCCGATCGCGGGAATCGGTGTGGCCGGTGCGCCCAGCGGTGATCTGGACGAGAAGTTCGCTGAGGCGGGTGCGGCGACCCTGCGCGACTGACGCACTGCCGAATGCCCCGCTCGCGGTGTGCTCCGGCGACGCAGCGCCGGCTGCGCTCCCGGGAGTGGTTCGGGTGCCGGCCGTGGCGCTTCCAGGGCTCGCGCAGACCGCTCCCGACTACACAGTGGTCTGGCGGCCGGACACCGCCGGGGGAAGGCCTATCTCGGCGTCAGCGTGACCGGCAACGCCGATGGCGACAGCACGAAATCGCGATTCGATGCCCGCACAACGTAATCCGGGTCCGGCGTCGGCTTCCAACGGGCGAAGAACGCCGCGGAGGCGAGAGTGATCTCCAGCATGGCGAAGTGGTCGCCGAGGCAGCGGCGCCGGCCCACGCCGAACGACAGGCTCGATTTCTTATCGATCTCCTCCGCGCGCGCGGGGGACCAGCGGTCAGGGTCGAAGGCTTCGGGATTGGGGTAGTAGCGCTTGTCGTGCTGCACCATGTACGGGCTGAACATGACCGCGGTGCCGTCGGGGATGGTGACGCCGCCGATGGTGACGTCTCCGTCGGCGGTAGCGGCGCTGATCCACGGACCCCAGAAGCGGATCGTCTCCGACACGATCTGCTTGAGATAGGGCAGCGAGTTGATGTGCTCGGCGCGCACCGGCCCGGAACCGACGACCTCGTCGAGTTCGCGGTAGAGCCGGTCGGCGACCTCGGGTCTGCGCATCACTTCATGCCAGAGCCAGCCGGCGAGCGAGGCCATCGAGCCGACGCCGCCTGCCAGCATGAGGATCGCCTCATCGATGATGTGCTCGTCGGACAGGGTGGCGCCGGTCTCGTCGTCGCGGTGGCGGATCAGCGCCGACACCACATCGTTGAAATCTTCGTCGCGGCGGCGGTATTCGGCGATCACGTCGCCGATGGCGCCGCGCAGGTGCCGGGATTTGCGTTCCCACCGCCAGTTCGCGATCACCCGCAACCTGCGGATCTGCGGCGGCATGGCGGTGCGGATGATGACCTGGCTGAGCAGCCACGGCACATTGTCGCGGATCTCACGGCGCGCCGAATCGCTGAAACTGGCCTTGAACAGGGTGGAGGACACGGTGTCGAGCACCAGCCCGTGCGCCTCGTCCATCAGGTTCACCGTCGTGCCCGATGGCAGGCTCGATGACCACGCGTCGGCGATATCGGCTGCGGCTCTTGTGTATTCGGCCAGCCGGCTCTGGCGCAGGGCGGGCGCGATCATCCGGCGGCGCAGCTTGTGTTCGGCGCCGCGCAGGACGTTCACCGATCCGCCTGCCACGTCCTTGATCGCCTCGCGCAGATCCTCGCGATTGAACTCGGCCTCACCCAACCCGACCTCACGCACCAGATCGGGCGTGGTGAGCAGGTATCCGGTCTTCTGGCCGAAATGCAGCCGCACGATCGGTCCGAGTTCCGACAGCGAGGTCACGAATCCCGGTGCGTCACGCAGCGCGCGCAGGCTGTGGCCGACGAGCGGCAGGCCGCCGGGCGCGGTGGGGATATCGGCGAGGCTGCGCGGCATCACGTGTTCCGGACTGGCCGCCGCCTCCTCGATCGCCTGCCGATAGACCTCGCTCACCGCGCCGATCTGCCGGGATTGCCGTACGTCGTCGCTGTGCTTGGACTGCACCGCGCGCATCTCGGCCAGCGCGCTGCGATCGGCCGCCAGCCGGGTCAGCGTTCCCGCGATCCCCTTCGCCGAGGGATCGCCTGTGCATACCCCGCCACCGGCGGGCACCGACTCCGCAAGCATGGGATCGCAATAGATGACGGGCAGCCCCACCGCGACGGCTTCCAGCAGCACCATGCCCTGGGTGTCGAAACCGGTGGACGGAAACAGCAACGCGTCGGCCTTGGTCATCGCATTCAGGCATTCGTCCTGAGTCACCCTGCCGTGCAATCGGATTCGTTCGCCCAGGCCGTGTTCGGCGATCAGGTCGGCAGCGGCGTCGCGCTGATCGCCCTCGCCGTAGATGTCCAATGTGCACCCGGGCGCCAGGCGCACCGCGTCGATCGCTTCCAGCGGCCGTTTCTCCGCCGACAGCCTGCCACACCAGATCAGTTGCAACGGACC
>NZ_BAFY01000079.1 GCF_000308555.1 Nocardia cyriacigeorgica NBRC 100375
TTCCTCAACTTCGAAAACTTGGTTATTGGTGTCGCGGCGCGAATCCGGTTGAGGCCGGGCCAGTCCCATCTTCTGCCCTGCGCTGGATCTGCCGCGGGTTCGGCAACGCTTCAGTCCGCCGCGCTTACGCCGAATGGCGCGATGAGCGGTTCGGCAAGCACGAACAGCCGCTCGCCGAGAATAGTGTCGACCTGGTGCAGCTCGGTCGGTTCACGCCGGGTACGCCCAAGAATGCCGTCGACGTCAGGCTGGACGCCCATAACCAAAATAGCCCCCAACCAGTGGAGGCTCCTTCGTACTACCTTGACCGACTCACTCGCCCACCGTGACGTTTTTCGTGTCACGGTTTGAGTAAGCCCGTCATGGTGGGGCGGGCGGGGCTCGAACCCACGACCAATGGATTATGAGTCCACGGCTCGCACTCCGGCCCGATTTGTATGGGGGGTGGTGCGATTTGCCGCTGGGGTGATTTCGACTTGAGTCTCCACAAGGGGGAGAGTGCAGCCTTGTGGTCATGGACGACGAGAACCTCCTCACGATCGGCGCTCTGGCTGCGCGGACCGGATTGTCGGTGAAGACCATTCGGTTCTATTCCGATCGGGGGATCGTTCCGGCGACCTGTCACAGCCCGGCTGGTTACCGCTTGTACGACATGGATGCCCTGGCTCGCTTGGAGCTGGTTCGAACGCTGCGCGAGCTGGATATTGATCTGGCCACGATCCGGCGCGTACTGGCGCGGGAGACCTCGCTGGCCAAGGTCGCCGCAGCGCACGCGGCGGCGCTCGGTGTGCAAATCCGGACGCTGCGTTTGCGGCGTGCGGTGTTGGCGGCGGTAGCGAAACGGGAATCGAATTCTCAGGAGATGAGTCCGATGCACAAACTGGTGAAACCTGTCCGACGCCGAACGACGCCGCGTCATTCACGATTTCATCGACGACACGTTCGGCAGTGCCGATGCCAATCCGGCCGTGGTCGATCTGCTGCGCTCGAGCATGCCGGAACTCCCCGAAGATGCCACCGTCGAGCAGGTCGAGGCGTGGATGGAGCTGGTGGAGTTGATGCAGGACGCCGGCTTCCGGGCGGCGGTGCGCCGCATGGCCGAGTATCAGGCGGCCCAACGCGCCGACGGAGACGCCACCGGGCTGCATCACGACCTGACCGAGGCTGTGCGCCAGGAGGTGGGCCGTGCGCTGGCGGCCGGGCTCGCACCGGATTCCGACCAAGCCGGTCCCATCGTCGCCACGCTCACCGCCCGCTACGCCGAGACATTCGGCAAGGCCGATGACAACCAGTTGAAGGCGTGGATCCTCGAACGGCTCGAGGTCGCCGACGACCCCCGCGTCACGCGGTACTTGCAGCTGGTGGCCGTGATCAATGGCTGGCCTGCGCTCCCGGATCTGGAACCGGTCTTCACCTGGTTCGGCCAGGCTCTGCGCAACTACTTCCACCGCCTGTCGGATTCCGGGCCCGCCCGATCGTCTAATGGATGAAGGAGGTGAACCGGCATGAAATACGTGCTGATGTTCTGCGAGACCGAGGAGTGGGACAAGCGCTGGGAGGCGATGGATCAAGAGGAGCGGGATCGGGGGTTCGGGCAGGTGCAGGAGTGGTTGGCGCGGTATTCGGACAAGATTCTGCACAACCGGAAGCTGGCCGAGGCCGATACGGCCACCACTGTGCGGCTCGATGCCGAGGGGGAGCCGTTGATCACCGACGGGCCGTTTGTGGAGGGCAAGGAGGTGGTGAGCGGGTATGTCGAGGTCGACGTGGCCGACCTGGATGAGGCGCTGGCCATGGCGCGGACCTGGCCGGGGTGTCCGCTGGTCGAGATCCGGCCGGTCTTGATGTGACCGAGCCGGCGGCGGCTGACGTGCTCGCGGCGGTGGTTCGCGAGCACGGCAGCAGGCTGGCATCGGCGCTGGTGTCGCTGCTCGGTGATTTCTCCGCCGCCGAGGATCTGGTGGCGGATGCGGTGGAGAAGGCGTTGCGCACCTGGCCGGTCGACGGGGTGCCGGAGCAACCGCAGGCGTGGCTGTTCACGGTGGCCCGGCGGCGCGGGCTGGATGTGCTGCGGCGCGAGGCGAACTATCGCGACAAGCTGCGGCAATTGCAGTGGCCGGTGTACGACGAGCCCGATGACCGGCTGCGGCTGATGTTCACCTGCTGCCACCCGGCCCTGTCCCGCGAAGCCCAGGTGGCGTTGACATTGCGCATGGTGTGCGGACTGAGTACCGCGCAGCTGGCGAAGGCGTTCCTGGTCTCGGAATCGACGGTGTCCCAACGCATCACCCGTGCCAAGCGCAAGATCGGCCAGGCCGGAATTCCCTACCGCATCCCGGCCGACGACGAGCTGGGCGAGCGGTTGAGCGAGGTGCTGGCGGTCATCTACCTGCTGTTCAACGAGGGCTATCTGGCCACCGAGCGCAGCGGGGCCCGCGATCTGGCCGCCGACGCCGAATGGCTGGCCACTCTCACCGACCGTCTGCTGCCGGGCGAACCGGAGGTCATGGGTCTGCTCGCCCTGATCCGGCTGCACCGCGCCAGGGCCGCCGCCCGCTTTGATGCCGGCGGGCGGATCGTGCTGCTGCGCGATCAGGATCGCGCGGCCTGGGATCACGCGGCCATCGACCGTGCGATCCGGTTGCTCACCGAGGCCGGCCGGCTGAAACGCCCGGGTCCGTACCAGCTGCAAGCGGCGATCGTCGCCTGCCATGCCGAGGCCTCGAGCTGGGACGACACCGATTGGCCGCAGATCGTCGTGCTCTACGACATGTTGCTGCGGTACACGCCCTCACCGGTGATCCGCCTGCACCGCGCGATCGCACTCGCCCGCGTCGCGGGACCGCGGGCGGCGCTGGCCCAATTGGACGAGCTGGCCGGCCCGCTGGCGAACTACCACCTGCTGCACGCCACCCGCGCCGAACTCCTGCGTGAACTCGGCCGCACTGACGACGCCTTCGCCGCCGACCAGCGCGCCCTCACGCTCACCCGCAACCCGGCCGAACAGGCTGTGCTGGAGGAACGACTCGGCCGGCTGCGGCCCCACGATCTACGAGGACAGCCATGAACGTCATCGATATGGCTCGCGCCGAGCGAGCCGATTTCGCCGAACTGCTGGAAACCCTGTCACCGCAACAGTGGAACGCACCGTCGCTGTGTGCGGGCTGGCGGGTGCGCGACGTCGCCGCGCATGTGATCAGCTACGACCATCTCGACCAGGCCGGCCTGGCGAAGCGATTCGCCAAAGGCATGTTCTTCCGGTCCAACGAGGTCGGCGTCGCCGAATTCCGGGACCTGACCACCGAGGAACTGCTCGACCGGTTCCGCGCATCTCCAACCGCGCGGACTGACCGCGGGTTTCGGCGGGATGATCGCCTTGGTCGACGGCACCATCCACCATCAAGACATCCGGCGGCCCCTCGGCCTGCCGCGCACCATCCCACCGGAGCGGCTGCGATACGTGCTGGATCGCACGCCGACCAACCCGCGGCTGGGCGCCTGGCGCCGGATCCGCGGGCTGCGGCTGCGCGCCACCGATATCGACTGGTCGAGGGGCTCGGGGGCCGAGGTGGTGGGCCCGGGCGAGGCATTGCTGATGGCGATTTCCGGCCGGCGCGGGATCGTCGGCGAACTGGACGGACCGGGCCGGGCGATCCTGGCGGCGCGCATCGGCGGCTGAGCGCGACCGAGGCGACACGCGTCGCGATCGGTCGGGCTGGGCGATCGGGGCCGCCTACCGTGGACGAAAACCCGAAGGAGCCACCGTGAAACCTCGTCATCTCGTGGCCGGTGCGGCGCTCGCCGCGGCGGCCGTCTGTCTCGCGCCCGCCGTCGCGTCCGCCGACGATCCGGAATTCCCGCGCAACGGAGTCATCCCGCCGGGGACCTACCACATCATCCGGCACCCCTCCAACGTCGTCGGATCTCCGCTGGAGAACTGCGACCTCCGGGTATTCGTGGACGGTGCGAATGTCGAGCTGGCGTGCCCGACGTTCAGCCGGGCCGGGCATCAGCGGCCGGTCGGGACCGACGAAACGTATGTGACCTTCGATTTCGTGCCGATCGGACTGGATCTGCGTGATATCGACCCGCGTCAGGGGCATTGGATCGGGACGATCAATATCGCCGGCACACCGCTCGCCGCGCCGTACCCGCTGGCCGGGGTGACGCTGCAACGGCGCTGATCGACAACACTTCGGTGGGCGATCACCGGCGCAGCTCGCCCGGTGATCGCCCATCGGCATGCTCAGCTCATGAGCGGCGGCGTGCAGTTCGCCGACCGGTTTGCCCAGAACTCGAGAACCCCTACCGCACCAGAGGTGTCGAACGTTCTCGACCTGGCCCTGCACCGGCGGCACTCGTTCTATGGGCGGGACAGCGCGCGGCTGCTCAACGGTGAAGGCGTGATCGCGCTGTCTTAAGTCGGCGCGATGGCGTGATTGCGCGCCGCGGACGGTCGAAACGTCTGCTCACCCGCGATTGCTGGGTCGGCCCGTCGGCGCGGATTCCCGGCGTGTGGTGACGCCGGCGTCGATTGCCGCCTCGACCTCGTCGACAGCCGTGCGGATCATGGCGCCGTATTCGTCATCGCGCAGGGCACTCAGATGGCGGCGGGCCGCCTCGACCTGGCTGCGGGCGGCGTCGAAGGAGGCGAGGCGCCGGTAGTTGTCGGCGAGGTTGAGATGCAGTGACGGGAAGAAGCCGCGGACCTCGAGGGCGGCGTCGAATTCCTTTGTCCGGGTGTCGGTGAGCGCTTCGGCGGCATCCAGCGCGCGGACATCCCAGGTCAGTGCCTCGGCGGGATCGTCGTGCAGGTCGGCGAGGTAGTGGGCGAGGGTGCAGCGGTGCAACGGGTCGCCCTGCGGGCCGAGGTCGGCCCAGAGTTCGGTGAGCGCTGTGCGGGCACCCGCGCCGTCGCCGGCGCGGCCGCGGCTGACGGCGTCGGTGATGGCGGCCATGGTCGGATCGGTCATGCGGGATTCTCCTCGGAGTCGGTGGAAAGCCGGGTCGGCATGGCGAGCGTGGTCAGATCGCCGTCGGTGGCAGAACGGATGACGACGGGCAGGTCGGGTGCGGCGATGTCGAGCATGATGTCGGGGCCGACGGCGGTGGTGAGGGCGGGGCACAGGGTGGCGCGAGCGAATGCCAGCGCGGTATCCGGCCCGCTCACCATCGCGGGGATGGTGACAGCGGGCGTCGGACTGCCGCCGCCGGGCGTGCGCGCGTGGTCGGCGGTGCGGACGGCGCCCGCGCCAACTGTCACCGCGCCTGCGCGTGCCGATAAACGCAGCACGTCTGCACCGGATTCGACGGCTCCGATCAGCTCACCGCGCCCCACGATCACCCGCGTCCGCACCGGCGCAAGCTCCGACAGCAGTGTCCGGTAGTCCGGGAACTGCTCCTCGATGGTCGCGCAGCGGTGCTCGGCCCCACCGCTGCTCAGGTGCACGGCACCGGCGCGCGGGCTCAGCGCGACATCGGCCTGGGCAGTCATCCAGGGCACGGCTTGTGCCAGCTCGTCGCCGTCCACCACCCGCGACCAGCTCGCCCCCGTCCACGACCGCGGCACGAGTGTGCGAGTGGTCAGCCGGTACCGATCGGTGGCGGTGAGGACGACGGCCTCGCGCGCGGCTTCGATGAAAATACCGGTGAGCACCCGGAACTCGCCGTCGCGCGCGAGCGCCGATCCGACCTGCCCGATCGCCTCCGCCAGCAACACGCCCGGCAGGCACACGCGAGGCTGGGCTGCGAGCTCGGATTTGATCGCGGCCGCCATCGCCGCGGCTTCCTCGGCCCGGCGCGCCATCGCGTCCACATGCTCGTCGAGCAGCCGCGTCGCCTCGTCCGATTCGGCGGACAGGATGGCGGCGACCGTGTCGAGCCCGATGCCGATATCGCGCAGCTTACGGATGAGCACCGCGCGTTCGCGCTGGTCGTCGGTGTAGTAGCGATAGCCGGTGGTGGCATCGACCTCGGCGGGCACCAGCAGTCCGCAGTCGTCGTAGAACCGCAACGCGCTCGGCGTCAGCCCGCACGCGCGCGCCAGCACCCCGATGGTGATCAGTTGCCTGTCCGCAGTCACCCGGCCATCATCGGCCTTCAACCAACTCGAAGGTCAAGCCCACCCGGCGACGAGGACCGCCGGGTGCGCGCAGGTGCGCGGAATCAGCCGATGACGGCGTTCATGATGGTGCCCGCGCTGGTGGCGACCACACCACCGATCATGGCGCCGGCGACCATCTTCGGCGACTCCAGACCGCCGCCGGTCCACTTCTCCCAGGCGAATTTGCCGCCCGCGTAGATGATGCCGCAGACCCCGGACAGCAGCACGAACCAGGTCAGGTACCGGACGAGTTGGAGAATCTTGTCCGACATCGGCGGCGCTTCGGGAGTGGGGTTGCCGATTTGCGCGACGGTGTCGTAAACGGCGGCCAGGATCATCTCGCTGCTCACTCTGGTTCGGGGTGGGCGGGAACTCTTCGCACAAATCGTATCCGGTCGATCCGCCGATCGCAGTCACGTGGCCCTGAACTGGCGTTTTCGCGTCGCGGCGGTGGTCAAAACCGCTGTGTGCCAACACTTGCGGTACCCGATGAGGCTCCGGGATGATGGAGGGCGCGGGGGACACCGCCGAACGCGTCGATTCGCTTGGTGCGGAACGTTTTACGTCCCTGCGCAGTGGATATCGGTTCGGTTGCACGGGAGAGGGTAGGGACGTGAGTATCTCGACGTCACTGGTGGACACGGTCACGACGCTCGCGCAGATGAGTGACCCCACGCCCGAGCCACCGCCGCTGGCCGACAAGGCGCAGCAGTTCGTCCGGTATGCCACCTGGCTTGCCATGCTGTCGGGCATCATCAGCATCGTGTACGCGGGCGGCCGGTTCGCCTGGGAGAAATGGAGCGGTGGTTCCTTGCAGTCGCCGAAGATGGTCGCCGGCGCGATGATCGGCGGCACGGTCGCCACCAGTGCGGGCACCATCATGAACGCCGTGCTCGGCACCTGAGCTCCTGCGGACGTGATGCCGGCCTGAGTCGGCAAATCGGTGGCTATACTTCCTCGCGTATCTCTCCACCTCCGGCGATCTCGGAAAGCAGGGAGTTCGGCGATGAGTCGCACCGCACCGAAGTACGCCGGGCCGGCGGCATCGGACTCGGCATCCGATGAGCGACCGGCGTTTTCCCGCCGCGCCGTCCTCGGCGCGATGGTCGCCGCCGCCGGCCTGGCGGCCTGTGGCGAATCCGCCGACGACGGTTCGGCCACGCCTTCGGGTACCACCGAGGACCGCATCGACGTGGCGACGCAGGCCTACATCTTCGGCTTTCCGCTGGTGCTCATGGACGCCAACCGCAAGGCGATGACGGCCGGTATCGGCAACAACCAGTTCCTGCACGGCACCGCACTACCGGTCCCGAGCAGTCGCGGCGCCCGCCGGATCGGATTGGATTCGCTGTACTCGTCGGCATGGCTCGATCTGCGCGATGAGCCCATGGTGTTGCAGGTTCCCGAGATCGATCCGCGCCGCTACTGGGTCATGCCGCTGTTGGATGCCTGGACCAATACGGTGCACAACCCGAGTAGCGTCCGCCCACAGGCCGAGCGCCCGGCCGCGCCCTACACCTATCTGATCTCGGGTCCCGGCTGGTCGGGTGAGGTGCCCGAAGGGATGCGGGCCCTGCCCATGCCCACCAGGATGGTCTGGCTGCTCGGCCGGATCCAGGTGAACGGCCCCGATGATGTGCCTGCTGTCCGCGAGATCCAGGCGCAGCTGAAGCTGCTCCCGTTGAGTGCATGGCCGCCTGATGGCGAACCGTCGCCTGCCGCCGCGGGCCCGGGGGAACTGCCCGAACCGCCCGTCGACGTCGTGACGCGCATGTCGGCCCGCGACTTCTTCGACCGCATGTGCGAGCTGATGGACGACAATCCGCCGGCACCCGAGGACGCCCCGGCACTCGACCGTTTCGCGACCATCGGGATCACCCCTGGTGGGCATCCTCGTGGCATCAGCAGCGAAGAACTGTCCGCGGGTAAGGACACCGCACAGCGCCAGATCGCGGTGTACCTCGACCCCGGCGCCAGGCTGATCAACGGCTGGGTGATCAATACCGACATCGGCCGCTACGGCACCAACTACCTGCTTCGGGCCGGCACCGCCGACCGCGGTCTCGGCGCGAATCTCCCCGAGGACGTGATGTACCCGATCTTGTTCGGCGATGCGGGCGACGAAGGTCTGCCGGTGCCGTTCCGGTTGCGCTTCGCACCCGGGCAGACGCCGCCGGTGGACGCTTTCTGGTCGCTGACGGCCTACGGTCCGGAAGGGCATCTGGTCGCCAATCCGGCCGGGATCTACTCCATCGGTCATCAGGTCCCGGTGGTGTTCCGGCCCGACGGCGCGCTCGAGCTCGCGGTCCAATACGCCGACCCCGGTTCCGAAGTGCCTGCGGGTAATTGGCTGCCGATCCCGCCTGCGGGGCAGTTTTCGCTGGTGCTGCGGATGTACGCGCCGAAGGAAGCCGCGCGGACCGGGGCCTGGGTGCCGCCGCCCCTCGAACCGGTCACCTGACCGGCGGCCCTCGAACCGGTCACAGCGCCACCCGAACCGGTCACCTGACGAGCGCCACCCGAACCGATCACCTGACCAGGTTGGTAGCGGGTGAGTGTATCGGCGGGGCGGGGCGCACTCCGCGAGTCAACCGACATTACTAAACAGTGTTTACTCTCTGCCCGGTTGTGGTTACATCTCCTAGCGGACCCATCTACTCGAGGGCGCGCGCCCGGGACCCGCAGGAGACAGCCGTGACCAGACCGAACGCCGACGGTACGTGCCGGGAAATGGGTCCGCTGTGAACCTCCGGATCAGCCAACCCGTGCCGCGTGGGCGCTCGCCGGTGATCACCGACGCCGATATCCGGCACGCGGCCAGGCAACTTCTGGTCGAGCACGGCGCCGATGCGGTCACGCTGCGCGCGATCGCTCGCTCACTCGGGGTCACCGCGCCGGCGCTGTACCGGTATTACAAGTCGCTCGACGACCTGATGGAGGCCCTGCGCCTGGAGATCTGCGCCGATCTGGCCGCCGAGCTATCGGACCGGATCGCCGAACTACCCGACGACGGCGCGGTCCAGTTCTTCGCCATCTGCCAGGGATTCCGGCATTGGGCGCTGGCCCACACCAGGGAATTCACCCTTGTGTTCGCCTCACCCGGCGCCGGCCGCGGCGTGCGCGGCTTCGACGAACCGTTCGGCCGGATCTTCCTGGCCGCGGCGGGCAGGCTGCTGGCCACCTACGACGTCATCACCCCACCGGCCGACGATATCCCGGATGAGCTGCGCGCCGATCTGCAACGTTTCCAGGCCGAACTGCTGGGCGCGCTCGCCGAGGCGGGCCAGCCCGCCGCCGCCGACCGGATCGACCTCGGCGTCACCTATTTGATGATCCAGATCTGGGCGCGGCTGTACGGGCACGTCACCCTGGAGGTGTTCGGCAACTATCCGGTGCCGCTGTCGAATCCGGAGGTCCTGTTCGATGCGATGCTGGCCGACCTCGGGCGCTCCGCCGGGTTGATCTCCGGCTGACCGTTCAGATCCGGGCGCCCTTGGCGCGGTTGCAGGCCCGGCACAGGATCTGCAGATTGGTGGCGCTGGTTGCGCCACCGCGGCTGAGCGGAATGATGTGGTCGAACTCGAGGTAGTGGCCGTCGCCGCATTCGACGCACCGCCCGCCGTCGCGTTGCCACACCTCGGCTTTCACCTCCTGCGGGATGCTGCGGGTGTCACGCTGTCCTGGGGTGAGGGCCAGGCGTTTGGCGACCCGCAGCGCACCCTCGACGGCGGCGGCGAGGTAATGCGGATCGTCGACGGCGAAGCGGGCCCCGCCGCGCGCCGAGGTCGCGGCGATCACCACGGTGTCGGCCCCCGACGTCTCCTCGCGCTCGATGGCGACCGAGACGATCCGTGACCACGGCATCTCGATCCCGGAATCGGAGCCGACGAAGCGCAGCTTCTTGTTGCTGACGATCAGCCGTCCGTCGGTGTATCTGGGTCCCTTGGCCAGCACGCGGATCTGGGTGGCTCCCGCGTCGAAATGCACCCGTTCCTCGGGGTCCAGGTGCAGGCCGTGGCCGCGCACCGTCGGCAGATCGCCCGCCCGCAATCGGGTCAGGGTGCGGCCGCGATGCATCCGGCGGTACAGGTCGTCGATCGCTGGTCCGGTCAGCGCGAGCTCGGCGATGGTCTCCTTGAAGCGTTCGAATTCCGGGCCCTCGATCTGGCCGTCGGCCATCGCGAAGGCCACCATCCGCTCCATGTGGTCGAGTGCGAGCGGGTGCAGGGACGCGCGTCCGACGCTCTCGTCGATGCGCTGGTACCGCAGCGACGCCCACAACTGCTCCCATTCGGGGCCCTGCGGCCCCGGGCCGGACAGCACCCGCCAGACCTGGGTGTGCCAGTGGGTCAGGTACTCCTCGATCTCCTCGGCGCAGCCGCGGCAGGGATGGTGACCGCCGAAGAGTTTGCGGCGCCTGCGGTTACCGCACCGATCGCAGTACTGCGGATGGACGGGCAGCCGCTGACGGGTGTCGCCGGTCCAGTGCGAGCCGTCCCACCAGCGCAGCCGGGCGCTGTCGTGCGGGTCGACATGCCAGTCGGCGCGTTCGGGGTCCGGTGGCGGTGGAGGCTCGGTGGCCAGCTCCGGGACGACGTCACGACGCAACGTCAGCGTCGGTGCCGTGCGGGCGGGCTCCTGGGTGAGCACGGTGCCCGGTGTGCGCTGGGTGCGCTGGCGTGCCGCCGGTGGTGTGGCCTGGCTGCCCGGTTCGTCGACGACCACGCCGAACTCGGTGACCAGACCGGCCATCCCGGATTCCCAGCCCTGCGCCACGGCCCGGAATCGCCACTGCCCGTCGCGCCGGTAGAACTCGCCGAACATCATCGCGGCCACCGGTTCCGAGCCCTCGATCTCGAACACCGCGATCGCGCCGCCGGCATCGTGCACCGTCACGGTCAGGCCCGCGACGTCGGCGAAACTGCCGTCGTCCACCGACCCGGACACGACGATGCGCGCGATCTCGGCTTCGGTGCGCGGCAACGACACACTCAGCCGTGCGGTGCCGGCCGGGGCCGCCTGATCGAGCGTGACGGCCTGGGAGATGTGCCTGGGCGCGTTGTAGAAGACCAGATCACGATCGTTGCGCACCGTGCCCGAATCCGTGAGCAGTAGCGCGTGCGCGTCCACCGCATGCTCCGAACGCCATGAAACAACCACGGCTAGAAGCGAAGTCGGTACCGGCGCGTTCGCGCCCTTGCTGAGTTTCATCGTTGTCGAACTATGCCACGGCCCTCCGACAGGCCCGGCGGACAGCCGCTGACCACGCTCGCGGCCAACGGCGAGCAGGCCGCGCGGGCGCCGACACCCTCGAATGCGGTTTCGGCAATCCTGTCGCATCGGCGCAGGTTGGGGCACAGTAGTGCTATGACGAATCCGAAGGATGCGGGCAAGCAGCCGCCGGGGCGGGCGCCCGGATCGCGGAAGGTGCCCAACCCTGGCGACGTCTTGGCCGCAGCCCAGTCGGCGGTGGAGGCGGCGCAGACCGCGGCCGGGCAGGCACTGGATGCCGCGCGGATGACCGCCGGCTATTCCTTCGACGCGGCCGTGCGGCTGCCACCGGCCTCGGCGCAGCTCGCCGCGCAGCTGCCCGATCTGCTGGACAACCTCTCGACCGCCATCGACCGGCTCAACTCCACGATCGACCGGCTCGACCGCACCCTCGCCCTGGCCGACCCGGCCTTTGCCGCCTACGACCGGCTGCTGCCGCGACTGGAGGCGATGATCTCCCTCGGTGAGGATCTGTTCGGTGCGTTGTCGAAACTGCCGGGAGTGAGCATGCTCGGTCGGTTGGCGGGTCGCGGTGAGGAGGCCCCCGCACCCGATCCGAAGGATCAGGGACCGGGGCGGTCCAAGCGCCGTTAGCTCTGGCCGGTCGAGGACCGGCTTGGACCGGAGTCGTCGACGTGTGCGCTGACGGCGCGGTGCGTGGCGGCGGCCTTCAACACCATCTCCGCGTACTCGTCCTCGGGCACCGAGTCCAGCACGATGGCGCCGCCCGCGCCGATCTGCCAGCGACCCTCGTGCAGGACGGCGGTGCGGATCACGATATTGAGGTCGGCGGTGCCACCGAGCCCGAGGAAACCGATGGTGCCCGAATAGACCCCGCGCGCCCGGGTTTCCAACTCGTCGATGATCTCCATGGTGCGCAACTTCGGCGCGCCGGTCATCGAACCACCGGGGAAACACGCGCGCACGCAGTCGATCACCCCCGCTTCGGGACGCAGGGTGCCGCGCACGGTCGAAACCAGCTGGTGCAATGTCGAATACGTTTCGGTCGCCATCAACTTCGGGACATGCACACTGCCGATCTCGCACACCCGGCCGAGGTCGTTGCGCAGCAGGTCGACGATCATCAGGTTCTCGGCCCTGGTCTTGGGACTGGAAGCCAGCTCCCGGACCAGTCGTTCATCCTCGGCGGGTGTGGCTCCACGCGGCGCCGTGCCCTTGATCGGTTTGCTCTCCACGGTGCGGTGCCGATCGATTTTCAGGAATCGCTCGGGAGAGGAGCAGGCGATCTCGAGCTCATCGAAACGCAGATATGCCGCGTACGGGGCGGGATTGCAGCGGCGCAGGGTGCGATAGACGTCGAGGCCCTCGGCGGTGGCGGGCACGGTGGCGGTGTCGGTCAGGCAGATCTCGTAGGATTCGCCCGCCCGCAGCGCGTCCTGGCAGATGGCGATGTCGATCAGGTAGCGCTCGCGGCTACGTTCGAGTGCCGCGGCGACGGCGGCGGTATCGGCTTCGATCGCCAAATCGGGCGGATTGGCCCAGGTGGGCAGTGATTCCAGCACTTGGGCGGTAGTTCGCAGCCACTGGACAGCGGCGGATCCGTCGGAGCCGGTCAAGGCGAGCAGGTGGGTGCGTCCCGCCACGTGGTCGACCACCACCAGCCGATCGGCGAAAATCCACTGCGCGTCCGGGGTCCGCGCGCGATGCGCGGCCGCGGCCCCGCACTCGGCCTTCACCTCATAACCCAGATAGCCGACATAGCCGCCGGTGAAATCGAAGGGCAGATCGGGCAATTCGATCCGCCGCTCCCGCAGCTGCCGGTCGAGGTAGTCCAGGATCCGCCCCGGCACCGTGTGCTCACCGTCGGCCCGGGTCACCCGCACGACCCCGGAGCCCACCCGATACCGCACCACCTCCGCCAGCGGACCACTCGCGTCGCCGAGGAACGAGAACCGATCAAGACCCGGCTCGACGTGCTCGCTGTCGAGCCAGAACGCTGTCGCCGAGTTCGCGTACAACCGCAGGAACACCGCCTCGGTATCCACCGCGCGGTCGATCACCAGGTGCTCGAGCCGGAGGGGGCCGGCAGGGCGGGCCGGGCGCGAACCGCCGTGCGTGCTCGCGATCGGGGCTACCGCGGTGTCGGCCCTTGCGGGGGGAGCCCCCACCACGATGGGAGTCGAACTCTCCCGGCGACCAGCGTGTTCCGCCGTCAACCGGGCGAAATTGGCGAGGATGGCCGCCCCGTGTTCGCTCGCGATCGACTCCGGATGAAACTGCACGCCCCATTGCGGGCGGCCGCGATGCCGCACACCCATCACCACACCGTCCGACGAGCGTGCGGTCACCTCCAGCGCGTCGGGCAGCGGCTCGGCCGCGCACAGCGAGTGGTAGCGCACCGCGGTGAACTGGTGCGGCAGTCCGGCGAACAATCCGGCGCCGTCGTGGTCGATCCGATCGAGATAGCCGTGCCGGGCCGCCGGTGCGCCGTCCACCACACCGCCCTCGGCCACCACGATCGCCTGATGGCCCAGGCACACGCCGAGCAGCGGCAGGCCGGTCTCGCGGATCACCGCGGCCGAGAGCCCGACATCGCGGGCCACGTCGGGGCGGCCCGGCCCCGGCGAGATGACGACGTTGTCGAACCGGTCGAGGCGCAGCTGCCGCACCGTCCGCGCCTCATCGTTGCGCACGACCACCGGCTCGGACCCGTATACCTCGCTGATCAGCTGATACAGGTTGTAGGTGAACGAGTCGTAGTTGTCGATCAACAGCGTGCGCATGGTGGTCCGAACCCTACGCCGCGACCCGATCGGTAAACTGCTGTCAGCTGCCTTCAGATTTCCGCGCGCGGTGGTGCACAATGTGGGACATGTCTGTTGCGCAACCGGTAGGTGTGGACCGCGAGGTCGTCGATTTCGGCGTGGTCGGCAAGTGGATGACCGAACAGGGCCTGCCCGAGGGGGAGTTCGAGGCGGTGACCGAACTCGGCGGCGGCACCCAGAACATCATGCTGCGGTTCCGTCGCGGCGGACGCGACTATGTGCTGCGGCGCGGCCCGAAGCACCTGCGGGCCAAGAGCAACGACGTCATCCGGCGGGAGGCCCGGCTGCTCGGCGCACTGGGCGACACCGAGGTGAAGGCGCCGCGGGTGATCGCCGCCTGCGCCGACGAATCGGTACTCGGCGCCGTCTTCTACCTGATGGAGCCGATCACCGGCTTCAACCCGCAGAACGAACTACCCGAACTGCACGCGAATGATCCGGAGGTCAGGCGGCAGATGGGGCTGTCGGCCGTGGAGGCGATCGCCCGCCTCGGCTCACTGGACTATCAGGCGCTCGGCCTCGCCGACTACGGCAAGCCGGAAGGCTTCCTGGAGCGCCAGGTCCCACGCTGGATGGGTGAACTCGAGTCCTATTCGGCCAACGCGGGCTATCCCGGCCCGGAGATTCCCGGTGTCGAACGGGTGGGGGAGTGGCTGGACCGCAACCGGCCCGCGCAGTGGACTCCCGGCATCCTGCACGGCGACTGCCATCTGGCCAACATGATGTTCTCCTACGACGGCCCCGACGTCGCCGCCATGGTCGACTGGGAGATGTCGACCATCGGCGATCCGCTGCTGGACCTGGGCTGGCAGATCGCCACCAGGCCGGTGCCCGGCACCACCGGCGCGGCACTGGTGGGCAAGCTCGGCGCGGTCGGCGGCCTGCCGACGCCGGAGGAGATGGTCGTCCATTACGCGAAGTTCTCCGAGCGCGACCTGAGCGCGGTCACCTGGTACACCGTGCTCGCCTGCTTCAAGCTCGGCATCGTGCTCGAGGGCACCCATGCCCGTGCGTTCGCCGGCAAGGCGCCCAAGCAGGTCGGCGATTTCCTGCATGCCATCACCCTCGAGCTGTTCGAGCGGGCGCACGGCTTGATGGAGTAACACCGCCCCGGCGCCGTGGCCTCGCGTGCCCTCGGTGTGCCCCGCATCCCCTCGTTGCCGGCTTCGCTGCTGAAAACGGCTTCCAATAATAGAACGTGTTCGCGCTGCTCGCGACCCGAAGTCGATGAATTTTCCCTCAGCCACTAGAACGCGTTCCAGTTTTCTCGTACTGTGGGTGCAGTCACATTGAAGCACGCGAGAGGTCGACAGGAATGAAGACGAAGGGCGCGATCCTGTGGGGGATCGATGAGCCGTGGTCGGTGGAAGAAATCGAGATCGGCGACCCGGTGGCCGGCGAGGTGCAGATCCGCATGGAGACCGCGGGCATGTGCCATTCGGACCATCACATCGTCACCGGCGCGACGCCGATGCCGAGCTTCCCCGTCATGGGCGGCCACGAAGGCGCGGGCGTGATCACCAAACTCGGCCCAGGCGTGCCGAGCGACCTCCAGGTCGGCGACCACGTCATCCTGTCGTTCATCCCGGCCTGCGGTCGCTGTCCGGCCTGCGTCGCGGGCAATATGGCGCTGTGCGACCTCGGTGCGGGCCTGCTGCTCGGCCAGGCCATCAGCGACGGCACCTACCGCATCCAGGCCAGGGGCGAGAACGTCATCCCGATGTGCCTGCTCGGCACCTTCTCCCCGTACATGACGGTGCACCACACCTCGGTCGTGAAGATCGACCCGTCGATTCCGTTCGAGGTCGCCTGCCTGGTCGGCTGCGGTGTGCCCACCGGCTTCGGCTCCTCCACCCACGTCGCCAACGTCATGCCCGGCGAAACCGTGGTCATCGCGGGCATCGGCGGCGTCGGCATGAGCGCGCTGCAGGGCGCGGTGCTCTCCGGCGCCTCCAAAGTCGTTGCCATCGACCCCAACCCGTGGAAGCGAGAGCAGGCGCAGAAGTTCGGTGCCACCCACACCTACGCCAGCATGGCCGAGGCCATCATGCCGCTGATGGACGCCACCGAAGGCCGGATGGCCGAGAAGGTCATCCTCACCATGGGTGAAATGCACGGCGACTACATCGAAGAGGGCCTGATCCTCACCGCCAAGGCCGGCACCCTGGTCGTCACCTCGATGGGCCGGATGGACGCCGGTGAGGTGAGGATGAACAGCTTCCTGCTGTCCATGCTGCAGAAGACGGTGAAGGGCTGCATCTTCGGCGGCGGCAACGCACGCCAGGACGCACCGCGCCTGCTCTCGCTGTACAAGAGCGGCCAGCTCAACCTCGACGACATGGTGACCCGCACCTACTCCCTCGAGGAGATCAACCAGGGTTACCAGGACATGCTGGACGGCAAGAACATCCGCGGCATCATCAAGTACACCGACGCCGATAGGTGATTGCGTCGCCTCCGGCGCCGCGGTTCGCGGCCCCTGGATGTTTCGCGTCTCCGCTCCCGTTGCTTGCCTTCGGCTTGCGCAACGGCAGCGGAGACGCGAGACGGGCCGCGAACTTTGGGGCTCGGTCTCGCTTCGCTCGAAAACGGAGGCCGACAAGCCGATGTCTCCGGTTGCGTCGCTCGGTGGCATTCACCGCGGTGAGTAGTCCGGCCGACGCCGTCACCTGTTCGGGGCACACGGCGTGGTGAGCGCGTGCGGCCTGCGAGATCACACGCAGCGCAGGATGTCCAGGCCTTTGGTGGCGGACAGGACGGCTATGCGTAACGCCGGCACGATGGTGTCGCGCTGCCATGGCACGATGCGCGCGCGATCACGGTGACCTGCCCACAGATCCACCACCGGACGATCCCCGTCGTAGATCGCGACAGCGGCGCCGATTTCGCCATGGCGGGTGAAATTGCGGCGGAAAGCATCGGCGACGGGGCCGAAACCGGCCGCCACATCGCCGTGGATCGTGGGGTGCTCACCCATGGTTACTCGATCGTATGCGCGGTCGTCTCGTAGGCTCGGCTGCGTGCGTGCACTCGAGCAGATCAGCGAATGGCCGGTCCGGCATGCGGCGGCCGGTGTGGTGTTCGGCGACGGTGAGACCGCCGTCGCGGGCGACACCGAGCGCGTGTTCCGGCTGGCCTCGGTCACCAAACCCCTTGCCGCCTACGCCGTGCTGATCGCGATCGAGGAAGGCGCGATCGAGCTCGATCAGCCTGCCGGTCCGCCGGGCTCGACCGTGCGGCACCTGCTCGCGCACACCTCGGGGCTGGCCTTCGACACCACCGAGGTGATGGCCGAGCCCGGTCAGCGGCGCATCTACTCCAGCTCCGGCTTCGAGGTGCTGGCCGATTTCGTCGCCGAACAGACCGGCATCGCCTTCGACGAATACCTGCGCGACGCCGTGTTCGCGCCGCTCGGGATGACGTCGTCGGTGCTGGACGGATCAGCAGGTCACGCCTGCCGGTCCAGCGCCGCCGACCTGCTGCGCTTCGCCGCGGAACTGCTGCGTCCGCAGCTGATCTCGGCCGAGACCCACGCCGCGGCGACGACCGTCCAGTTCCCTGGCCGCAATGGCGTTCTGCCCGGCTATGGTTCGCAGCGGCCCAACGACTGGGGACTCGGATTCGAAATCCGCGATGGGAAAACCCCGCATTGGACCGGTGCGGCGAACTCACCGCGAACCTATGGCCATTTCGGCCAATCCGGAACTTTTTTGTGGGTCGACCCGGAAGTCGGCTTGGCGTGTCTCGCCTTGAGCGACGAGAATTTCGGCGATTGGGCACGGGCGGCATGGCCGCCGTTGAGTGATGCGGTGATCGCGGAAGCGACACGCCGAAGCAACTCGTCCGCTAAGTAACAGGTGTAACACCGGACACTCGAGTACACTCGGGCAACGCCAGTTCGACAGGCCGTTGGGGAAGACGTTCCTCGTCGACGCTGGAGGTGTCTGTGGTGCGCGCATCGAGTCAGTTCGCGGATGCGACGGCGGGTGTGGTCTACATCCACTCGTCGCCTGCCGCGCTGTGCCCGCACATCGAGTGGGCCCTCGCCTCTGCTCTCGGAGCCCCCGCAAAACTCCGCTGGACCGCCCAGCCGGCCGCCGCCGGCCAACTGCGGGCAACCAGCGACTGGGTCGGCCCGGTCGGTACCGCCGCGCGCATCGCCCAAGCCCTCCGCTCCTGGCCCGTACTGAGATTCGAAGTCACCGAGGACCCCAGCGAGGGCGTGGACGGCGAGCGCTACAGCTTCGTGCCTGCCCTCGGCCTCTGGCACGGATCCACCAGCGCCAACGGCGACGTCACCATCGGCGAGATGCGGCTGCGGGTGATGCTGCAAACCGCCCGCGAACTCGACAAGTACTCCGGCTACGACCTGGCCGCCGAACTCGACCGCGCCCTCGGCACCGCCTGGGACGAAGACCTCGAGGTCTACCGCTGCGGCAGCGAGGGCGCGGAGATCACCTGGCTGCGTCGCGACGTGGGGTGAACCGGGTCGGCGCGACCGCGCTGAGCCGCTCCCGGCGCATTGCGCCGCACGCACCTCGTTCCCATCGATAGCCCGCGCTTGTGTATGGTTGCCGAGGTCGTCGAGCAGCGGGGAGGTGGTCGGAATCCGAGCACACCGGGAAGCCCGACCGGCCGGGAACGACGCCCAGCCGAGTCCGAGGCCACACAACACACACTCCTCCTTATGACACACAGTCCGCTCACGTTGACCACACGCTGGTCCCGGGTCGTGCCGTGGTGCGTTCCGGTGCTGCTCGCGATCGTCGTCGCCTTCTGGCTGTCGGACCACATCTCTCGTGGCTTCATCGATCTCGAGGTCTACCGGATCGGCATCGACACCCTGCGCGATGGCGGTGACCTGTACGGCGATCTGCCGGAAACCTCGTTCGGCATCGGCCTGCCATTCATCTATCCGCCCTTCGCGGCGCTCGCCTTGTCGCCGTTCGCGCTGCTGCCGTGGAGTGTGGCCGTCGTCAGCTACTTCACCGTCTCGGTGGCCGCGCTCGCGCTGACCCTGTTTCTGGTCGCCCGCAGGATGTGGCCGCAGCAGCGGGCCCTCGGCTGGTGGGCGGCTGCGACGGCGCTGCCATTGGCGTTGCTGCTCGAACCGACGGTGTCCACGCTGGACTTCGGCCAGGTGAACCTGATCCTGATGGGCCTGGTCGCCGCCGACTGCCTGCCCGAGAAGACCAAGTGGCCGCGCGGTGTGCTGGTGGGTATCGCCGCCGCGATCAAGCTGACGCCGGCCGCGTTCGTCCTGTACTTCCTGGTGCGTCGCGACTACAAGGCCGCGATCACCGCCGCCGCTACCGGCGCGACGGTCACCGCCCTCGCCTTCGCGGTGCTGCCGCGCGAATCGTTCGAATACTGGTTCGGCGGCGGCAACATGTCCGGGCTGTCCGGCTCGGTGTTCCACACCAATCAGTCCATCCAGGGCGTGCTCGCCCGCTTCGGGATCTCCGGTATCGCCTTCACCGCACTGTGGCTGGTGCTGGCCGCGCTGGCGCTGGTGCTGGTGTACGCGATCATGCGCAAGGTGGCCGATGTGCCGCCGCTGGCCCTGTTCGCCAACGCGCTGCTCGCCCTGCTGGTGTCGCCGATCTCGTGGTCGCACCACTGGGTGTGGGTGGCGCCCGGCCTGCTGGTGCTGATCGCTTATGCGGGCCGGTTGCCCCTGCGCGCGGCCATCGCCGGCTATCTGGTGGCGCTGGGTGCGGCATGGGTGTTCTATTACGCACCACATGAGCGGCTCCCGCAGGGCGAGGACCGGGAACTCGGCTGGTCGGCCGCCCAGCATCTGGTGGGGGATGCGTACGTGTGGGTGGCGGTGCTGCTGCTCGGCTGGATCGCCCTGGCTCGCCAGGCGCAACGTGCGGTAGCCGAATCGGAACCGGTCATCCGGCCCGACGAGGTGGTGGCCGAGCGGAGTCCGACGCTGCGATGAGCGAGCGTCGTTCGCCGACTGGATGGCTGCCGAGCCCGGTGTAACGACAATTCGGGTGAGGTGGTCCTGCGGGAACCGCGCACCTCGGCGTGGGCCCGAAACTCCTGGTCAGGCCCAACTACGCTCGTCGGCGTGGCAATCGAACCGACGTCGGACCGCGATTCGCAAGATCGAACTATCGTCGGCCGTGGTGGCGGCTGATCCTCTCGACGCGGCGCGGCTTCGTCGCGCTGATGGTCGATTACGACAACACCGTGCTCGCCTTGGCCAGCGATCACGGAAACCAGACCCGCTGCCTGTTCGCCCCGCACGAACCACGCAGCCTGCTGCGCGCCGCGTGCGCGCTCGACACCGTCGACTGTGACCTCGGCATCGCGACCTGGGGGCACAGCCAAGGCGGCGCCGTCGCCCACCTGGCCCCCAACCACGACCCGCGGGTGCGCGCGGTCTGGACCACCGGCTACGCCGGCGACATGCCATCGGTGCTCCCGGTGAACCGCTTGCGGGTGCCGGCCGGGGAGAACGAGAACAACGGCAAGCCCGAGATCCTGAACAGGGCAGTCGGTTTCACCCCGTGGGAATGCCCGGACGACGGCCGCAGCCACTGCCTGCGCGCCGACGGCAGCGGCTGGATCATCGTCCGCGAAGCCGACGTCGCGACCACCACCGCCGACCACTGCTGGTTCTACCGCCACACCTGCTGGTCCACCGAAACGTTCCTCGAACCGAGCTGGACCGATCGTGGGTCCACCAAGCCGTATGCGATCGAACCCAATGCCGAGTGGGTGGCAGAGGTTGTTCGGTCACCGCTGTGAGCGCGGCCGTGCCAAGGCATTCGAACTGCTCAGGTCAGTCGGCTCATGCCGCCGTCCTTGCCGCAAATGCTTCGCGGCGCAACGACTTCCGTGTTAGCGGGCGCAGCCCGCCGTAGGTCCGTCGACGATGACGCTGATCGCGCCGCACGGATGTGCAGCGCCCCCGGCCTATGGGAGGACCGAGGGCGCGATGGTGGGCGCAGAGGGGTTCGAACCCCCGACCGCTGGTGTGTAAAAGCGCGTCGAAACGTCCGGCTGGTATCGCCCCGTCCGTGCAGTCCAGGTCAGAGGCTGTTTCGTGTCCAGCCTGTGTTGTCCTGTCCACCCTGTGCGTGCCCGTCTTGGCAAGTTCTCGGCAGGATGGAAACACCGCCTGACCTGCCCGAGACCGGGAGCGGTGGCAGGCCGGAGGTAGACACAGCTCCCGGCCGGGGTCGGTCAGTAGGGCACGCCGACGAAATCGGCCAGCTCCCGCATATCGGGGGTGAGGGTGCGGCGCTTGTCGATCATCGTGGACATGATGTCGCGGGCGTAGCGCTGCTTCACCAGCCATTCGGGCAGGTCGCGGCGGATCTGCTGGAGTACCCGCACCGCGTCGGCAGGGTTGCCCGTCGCGGCGTGTGCAGCGGCCACGTCCAGCCGGTGCCGGTTCCATACCCACGGCAGCGGGTAGCTGACGTTCTCCAGCCGTTCGCCGAGCGCCAGGGTGATGTCCGGCCGGTCGGCCACCATGGCGTTCTCGGCCTCGAGCATGGCGACCGTCAGCGGGCCGAAGCTGTGCAGCAATCCGTCTTTGCTGTCGTGCTCGCCGTAGCGGATCCCGGTCGCGGCCATCTTGGCGAAGGTGAGCGCGTCCTCGGCTTCGCCGGGCCGGTTGTCGCGCACAGCGGTTGTGCTCACGCGCTGCAACATCAGGCCCCAACCGGCCAGCTCGTCGCGGGAGGCGCGGGAGATGCGGCGCGGCTCCAGATCGTCGGCCCAGCGCGCGGCGGTCTCGCGCGCCTTCGCAAGGTCGCCTTGCCGGATGTATCGCCAGCATTCGGCATCCATCAGCGGCACCGCCGCCCGCACGTCCGGCGCGTCATCGAGGGCGAGCCGGAGCGCGGTGTCGGCGGCATCGAACTGCCACGACAGGACCATGGTCCAGCCGACCATTTGCCGGATCCGGCTGCGCAGAGACCGCGCGGTGGTGTCGCCGCTGTCGGCAGCGCTCACCAAGTAGTCGGCATCGCGCAGCAGCGGCACCAGGATCGGGGCGAGCTGTGACAACTTGCCGTGCCGGAACACCGGTTTGGCTTCGGCGAACGTCGCGGCCACACCGGCGACGGTGGGCGGCTCCGGGGAATCGTCGGCCGCGTAGGACCCTTCGAGCGCGCGGCGCACTTCGGCCCACAGCTCGACATCGGAGGCGGCCGGAGCCTCCGCGTCCGGCGTGACGATCAGTGCGGAGGTTTCCACGCGTAGCGCGGTAGCGAGTCGGCGCGCGGTCTCTGTCCGCGTCCGTTCCTGGGTGCCTTGCTCCAGCGCGCGGATCAGCGCGACGGAGACGCCGGACCGTTCGGCCAGCTCGGTTTGAGTGAGGCCGCGACGTTTCCGGATGCTGCGCAGTCGGTTTCCGAGTTCATCGCCCATGTTCCAACGGTACGGGCACAACACCCAAGGGGACTAGTACTTGTCGAATCGGTGGGCCGAAAGTGCCATTGAGACAGCACAACACCCCCCATAGCGTCCATTCTCAGGCCCCGCCGCCGGGTCGAGCCCAGTTCCCGGCGGCGGGTGCACACCAGCGCCGGGAGACGACAGGGGAGACGATGAGGCCGACCGCGTTCGGGTGGATCGACCATGAAGTGAGCGCCGCGCCGGAGTGGGACGCCGCGCGCCTGACGCGGTTCGCGCGCCATCTCGGTTATCGGATCGTGTGGCCGGATGAACGGTCGGTGTTGCCGGTGGCCGATCAGGCGCGCAACGCCGGAGCCGATGCGGTGATCGTGCCCGCCCCAGACCATCTCGGCCCGCTCGAGTTGAACCGCGTCATGGACGTGGCCGACGTGGAAGTGATGCACCCCCGGTTGTCGTTCGCGCGCTGGCACAGCTGCGGGGCGGCGCGGTGATCGCGGCCGGGTGGGTGATCGTGGTCGGCGTCCCGCTGGCCGTGCTGGTGTGGGCGGTGTGGCCGCGCCGGTGATCGGCTTTGTAGCCCTGGCCGGGCCGGGCATTGTCGAGCGTGTCCGGGCCGGTCACAGCGTTTCGGGTGTCAGGTCCGGATCCGGCGATTTCCGCTCGGATCGGTGAATTTCTGACCGCCGCTAAGTGACTCTTACCGGCGGTCAGACCGTGCGGGCGGTGCCCAGAATCCCGACCGGATACCGGCCGCGACCGGGGAGTATTCGATGCCCCACAGCGGCAGCCCGAGCGCTTCGGTGACCTGCCGGTGCCGGAGCCGGCCGAATGCGTACAGGTCGGCGGCGAGGGTGCGGACGGCAGGCCAGACGGTCTCGAGGTCACGGCCGACCGCGTACGGATCGGTACCCGGTGCGGCGGCGACAATCGAGAAATCGGCGGGCTGTGTCGCCAGCTCGTCGCGCACGTCGCGCCAGTTCGGCACCGCTCCGGTACGCCAGCGGGTCGCCGCCCACGCACCCGCGACCGCGACCCGGGCATCGGCGTAGTCAGGCAGATCGACGTAGCTGCAATGGCCGCCGCCGTCCGCGTTCAATACCGCTTCGGTGATGCGGGCACCGGCGAGCACGGCCGCGACCGCATGGCCGGTCTCGTGGAACGCGGTGGCGGCGCGGTCACGCTCGGCGTCGGTGAGCCGGATCCGGGTCTGGGTCCTCATGTGTTCGTTCCTGTCGCTCGAGGTGGGAATACGCCGGACACCGGCCCCGGCAGGCCCACAGCCATCACCGGGGCCGGTGTCACGGTTGCGGGCGGGTTGGTTCGCCCGGCTTCTCAATCTGGTCTCAGGGCCGGAGGCGGTACGTATGCAGCACGGTGCCGCGCTCGGCCATGCGTTCGCGCTCGGCGGCGCGGATCTCGATGCCGTCGAGCCGCCGCGTCGCGGTGCGCAGCGCGGTACGGCAGCTCGCGATATGCCGCCCGGCCACGAACCGCCGCCGCTCGGCCTCATATGCCGGACGCCGGGCCGCGACGCGGCTGAGCGCCTCGCTCGCGGACGAAACGGCGGCGCACAGGGCTTCACCCCAGCTGCGGGCCGCGACGGCCGCAGCGTCGAGCACAGCCGGTCGCGGACGCGGTACCCCGGCCACGTCGGCGAGATCGCGCAACGGGTCGAGCAAGTCGGCGAGCAATTCGGCCGCGACCGCCGCCGCCGCGCCGGGATTCGGTGATGCCGCCGCCCGCGCGGCGAACGCGTCGAGTTCGGCGAGCAGATCGGCGGCCTGGTCGATTGTCGGTGTCGTCACGGCTGAATCTCCTTGTTGTCGTCCAGTACCCACGGCTCGCCACCACCGGGCAGCGGTGGCAGATCGCCCCCGAGTTCATCGAGCAGCCTCACGGCCTCGGTGGCGAACTCTTCGGCGCTGATGCCCGCGCGTACTTCGACCCGCGACGGCGCGGCCAGACCGTAGAGCCTCACGCGGGATTCGATGAGCTTGCGCGCACCTTCGACGGCCTGAAGGTCACCGGCCAACGCGGCGGGCCACACGGCCAGCAACAGCCGCTCCAGGCGCGCGCCTTCGGTGTCGCGGTACTCGTCGGCAAGCTCGAAATCGGTCCGGTCGAGCAACGCATTCGTCGCCTTGCGCGCGCCGCTCTCGTCGGCGTACTGCAACGCGGCGGCGACGGCGGCCCACGTCTGGCCGGACAGGCGCAGCTCCAGGGCCTGTTGTGCGCGGACGCGCTCGTCGGTGGTGGCGGTCGTATTCGGTGTCGGCATCGGTCATTCCCTCCGGTCTCGGAATTGGTAGGTCGGAACGGGCGGACAGATCAGGCGTCCCACGCAAGACCCACGAATGTCCGGCCATTCACCTTGACCGCATCGACCTGCCCCGACTCCACGAGCGCGATCAGGTGACGGCCGATGTCGGCGCGGCCGGGGAGACGCTGGCGCAGCTCGCTCCACGCGTGCACGTCGCCGTCGGCGAGCAAGGACAGGATTTCGGTTTCCGGGTCGGTGATGGTGGTCATGGGTCGGCCTCTCTCGTTCGGTGGTCGCCGCTGCCGGTGAGGCCGTAGACGTTCCGTCGATTCGGACGGCAGCGGGGACGGTGGGTCGGTCAGGGAGTGGTTCGGCGCAGCTCCTCCAGTGCTTGCCGTGCCGTCGAGTCGTCGGGCACCGCTGCGATGTCGCCGAGTCGTCGGCGGTTCACCGCTGCCATCCGCTCGGCGGGTGTGTGGCCGTCGATGCGGACGCGGCTCTGTTGAGGCGGTAGGGGAGCTGTGTCAGCCTCCGACGCCAGAGGTAGACACAGCTCCCTGTCGGTGTTCGTAGCTCCTGCACTCATGGCACTGCTCCTCTGTCGGTGTGACTCCTGCCGGTGTGGCGGTGTGACGGTTGGTGTGACGGTGTGACGGTTGAATTTCCGCAGGTCAGCGGCGGTGTGGCGGTGTGGCGCGGTGTGACGGGGGGTCACTCTTTCCGTCACACCAATCCCCTTGGGGGACAACGTAAATACCTGTGTAGTTAGTACTTGTCCTCATTCACGTCATATAAGGGGGGAACTCTGGGAGACACCCCCCGTCACACCGCGCCACACCGCCACACTTGCTCTGACCTGGGGTTATAGGCGTCACGCTGCGTCACACCAGACGTCACACCGTCACACTCCGAATTGCAGCCGGTACCGCATGATCGGGTCCCTTCCTTCCTTGTAGACGTACAGGTCCTCCTGCACTTCGCCGCGCTCGGTGAGCAGAGACAACGCCGGGGCGATGAAGCGGCGACGTTGAGCCGAGAACTTGCGGGTGATGTCGCCTTCGTTGGTCCACCGGTCTGTCTTCAGGAATCCAGCGATGCGCTGTGCCACTGCTTCCACGCTGGCGCTCTCCCGAGTCGAATCGGCTGCGCTCTGACGGTGGCCGTCCAGTTCGCCGCGCTGTGCAGCATCACGAGCGGCGGCCTCACTCGACCGGGCGGCGACCTCTGCCGTCACCGCATCCGAGATCGCGATAAGCGCACCGCCCCACTGCCACGTCTCCATGTCCACCCCCGTGCGGCCATGCAACACTGCCAAGGCGGCGGCGGCCTTCAGTTGCGCCAGCAACCGATGCCCTGCCAGCGGATCCCCCGAGCTGCCGAACGGATCCAGGTCCTTTTCATCGTTGACGGCCACAATCTCGCGCCGGATCTGCTCGGCCACGTCCAGATGCACCAGCGCGGGCGGTTCCGTGTCGTCGTCCAGCGGATCGGAGGTCACGCCGAAGTCCGGTACGGCAATCCGCAGCGGATCCGGTTCGCGGACAGCTTCACGTCGGCGGCCGTCGCGGACGGGCAGCCACAGGAACCGCTGTGTCAGGCCGTCACGGATTGACCGCTCGCTGAGCAGTGACGATCCATTGCCCGGCTGGACGCCTGCCGACAGGGCGAGCCGATAGCTGTGCGGCGGCAGGATCACCCGATGCTCCACGGTCGCGTTCGCGTGCCCGAGTTCCTGCCCCATCGCTGCCTTCAGCAACTCCGGAACCAGGGTCTGACCACGCCGCTCGCCGAGCGCGTCGAATGCGGCGATGTCGCGCACCACGAACAACGCCGAGCGACGGTGAAACACGGTCGCGGCCGTCCCTGTCACGGGATCTTTCTGCCCGGTCGCGAACGTCCGGCCGATCCCCTCGCCGGTGCCGACCGGGTGCGGTTCCCAGCGGACCGCCGCCCCGTTCGCGCGTGTCAGCACGACGGCCGCTTCAGCTGCCGCGTGCGCGATGTCCTTACCCGCTCCGGACACACCCGCCACGACGAGCAAGGTGTTGAGCGACACCGGGCCGCCGACGATGGGCGGCAGTGTCACCGGGTGTGGGACCGCGAGCGCGGCGCGCGCCAGCACGTTGCCGAGCGTTGCCAGCTCACCCGCACCCCGCGCGGCAGCGAACCGGCGAACGTGCCGCAGCACAGGTGACGCGTCGAACAGGGCGGCGGATTCGGTGAGCGCGGCAGACAGCCCGCCGGGCACGTACGTCGCCGGGGCCGATTCGGCCGGCTCCTGGATATCGGCAGGCCGATGCCCGTTCGTCGCCGCGTCGGCGAGACCGAACGCCGTCACGGGGTCACCGCCGGACGGGTAGTCTGATGGCGGTCTGTCTCGATCGGCTTGCGTGACCCCGGAACGCTCCCCGTTCCGGGGTCGCGGTCGTTCTGGCGCATGTGCGCTCCCCGTTCTGTGATTGCGAAAATGACTGCCGCGCAGGTATTTACGGCGGTCACTCCTCGCCTTCGAGCATCCGCAGCAGGTCGGCACTCTTCACGCGCATACGGCGCGGTCCGAGTTCGATCACCGGCAACCTGCCGTCGCGCGCCAGTACGTAGGCATGGCTCTTGCAAATACCCAGAAGCTCGGCGGCGCGAGGGATGGAAACCGTTGCGGTGGTGCGGAGTTCGGCGAGCGGGTCGAGGGAAGTTGATGTGCTCATAGGTCCATCCTGACCAACTGAATGATAATTCTCCAGATACTCCGCTATCATTAGTCAGCATGGAGACCGATAGCTCATCCGCACCGATCAAGGGCGACGTAGACGCTGCACGTATTCGGAGGGTGTCCGGCACCCCGCACACCGACGACGGCCTGATCGAGATTCCGTTGGTCGGGCACCGGTTCCGCTATCAGGTTCGAGTCGATCTGAGCGGCGCAGCGCCGCGCCTGACAGAGCTGCGCATCATCGCCGACGACACCGGCGGCATCGACCCGTCAACGATGAAGAACGTCCCGGTGCGCCGCATCACCGCAGCGGCAGCGCGGTTCATCACACACGCAGACGGCGCGTTCATCGGCGTGGACGAGCTACACGAGCCGAATCGGCTCACGCGGCCGGAGCGCTCCGCATCGCGCCACCTGGATGACCGCCATTACCGTCGGGTCGCCGCCGCACTCATGAAGGCACGGCGTGAGGGTGCGCTATCTCCCCGGCACGCGGTGGCCGAACAGATGGGTGACCGTCGCCGGGGCGTGCCGATCCCGCTCGCAACCCTTGACCGATGGATTGCGGAGGCCAAGCGGCGCGGCTACCTCCGACGCGATTGGCGTACCACTACGGAGCTGGAAGACACCCCCGAATGACCGGCCGACACAGCGCGCGGGCACCGCCGCGTCATCCACTGCCGACCGATTCACTTTCCCGAGGAGAACAACCGATGACAGACAACAGCAAGCCCAAGCGCACCAGGCGCGCCGAGCCGATCAACAAGCACACCGCCAAAAACGGCAAGGTCAGCTACTGGTTTCAGATCGACGTGGGCACGCGGCCGGACGGCAAGCGCGACCGGCAGCAATTCACCTACAGCACCGTGACCGAAGCGCGGCGCGAATACCGGCGCATCTGCGCGGAGGTCGCCGCCGGAACGTTCGTCGGCCGTACCCGGGTGACCGTGGGCCAGTACCTCACGTCATGGCTGGACGGTCGCCGCGACATCCGGCCAGACACTCTCGCGGGCTACCGAGCCGCGCTGAAACCGGTTGCCGACCGGCTCGGCAGCCTGCCGCTCCAGCAACTCACCAAGGAACACATCGACGCGGTGGTGAGCTGGCGACTCACCGAAGGTCGCGGCGGGAAACCACCGGCCAACGACCTGCGCGCGTCCGTGCTGGCGTTCGTCGCCGAGCACCCCGAAGGTGTGCGGTACGCCGCGATCACCGAGCGGTTCGGAGACAAGGCGGGCAAGTACCTCGACCGGTTGCGCGCGGCAGGCCAGATCGTCCGGCCCGCACGTGGCCTTTACGCACTCGCTCCGGACACTCCGGCACCGCGCGCGGCGCAAGGGGTGAAGGCGCGCACCGTGGTCACGATGCTGACCCAGCTCACCGCCGCGCTGGACGACGCGATGGAACAGGGACTCATCCCGCGCAACGTCGCCCGGATGGTGAAGCGCCCCGACGTGGAGGACACCGAGATGCAGGTGTGGACACGCGAACAGGCGGCGACGTTCCGCGAACACGTCCGCGACCAGCGGCTCTATCCGCTGTTCCTGTTGTCGCTGTGCGGGCTGCGCCGTTCGGAAATCATGGGGCTGCGCTGGTCTCGCATCGACGGCGCGACCGTGCACGTGCGCCGGGGACGTGTGGCGGTGGGATCGGAAGTGGTGGAAGGTGACCCGAAGTCGCGGCGGTCGCGGCGCAGCCTGCCGCTGCCGCCTGATGTCGCCGCCGCCCTGCGGTCGTTCAAGGTCACCCAGAAAGCCGAAGCGCTGGCACTCGGCATCGCGTGGGACGACGAGCGGCTGGTCGCGGTGGACGAGGAGGGCGAGCCGATCCGGCCGGAGTGGTACAGCGACGAGTTCCAGCGTCAGGCGAAGGCGGCGGGGGTGCCGGTGATCCGGTTGCACGACGCGCGGCACACCGCCGCGACGATCCTGCTCGACTCCGGCGCATCGGTCGCGGCGGCGGCGAAGTGGCTCGGTCATGATCCGGCCGTACTGCTGCGGGTCTACGGGCACGTCTACGACGAGACGCTGGAGGCCACGGGCGCAGCGCTGTTCGGCGGCACGCAGGCGACCGGAACGTAGGCCGTCCTGCCCGTTGGCAGGTTCTTGGCAAGTTCGCGGCTCCGTACCGCAGGCGGGCTACTCCGCCGATTGATCAGAAATAGCCTCTGACTTGGAATTTCATCGAGTGGGCGCAGACGGGTTCGAACCGCCGACCGCTGGTGTGTAAAACCAGAGCTCTACCACTGAGCTATACGCCCGTGCTCGTCCCGTCGGGAAACGGGGGAGCGGGTTATGAATCTAGCGCGGCGAGCGCTTTCTCCCAAGCTGCCTGGTCACGGGGCTCGCCGGGGGCGTTCATTTCCGAGAAACGGATGTAGCCGTCCTTGTCGACGACGAAGGTACCGCGGTTGGGGTAGCCGGATTTCTCGTTGAAGACGCCGTAGGTCTGGGCGACGGCGCCGTGCGGCCAGAAATCGGACAGCAGCGGGAACGTATAGCCCTGTTCGGCGGCCCAGATCTTGTGCGTGGGCGGCGGGCCGACCGAGATCGCGACGATCTCGGCGTCGTCGTTCTGGAACTTGGGCAGCTCGTCGCGCACCTTGCACAGCTCGCCCTGGCAGATGCCGGTGAACGCCAGCGGGAAGAAGACCACGAGCACGTTCTTCTTGCCCCGGAAGTCCGACAGGCTGACTTCCTGGTTGTTCTGATCCTTCAGCGTGAAGTCCGGCGCGAGGGTGCCTACCTCGAGTGGCATCGCTGATCCTCCATCATGTCGGGCCCGGCCGGGCGGCGCGTACACATCGCCCGGCCGCAACCTTAGGTGAAACGCCGGTCAGCGCTGTTTGGAGGGGGCCTTCGGCTGGACAAGGCGGCTGCCCGCCCAATCGCCGAGGCTGATCGCCGAGGTCTGGGTCAGTCCCGCGGTGGGGGCTGCCTCGGCGATCTCGCTGGGATCGACATGTCCGGGCTGGCCGGTCTTGGGGGTGAGCACCCAGATGAAACCGTCGTCGGCGAGCGGTCCGATCGCCTCCATCAGCTCGTCGACCAGGTCGCCGTCACCGTCGCGCCACCACAGCAGCACGACGTCGATGACCTCGTCGGAATCCTCGTCCAGCAGTTCCGTTCCGATGGTTTCCTCGACGTCGGCCCGAAGGTCGTCGTTGGTGTCCTCGTCCCAGCCCAGCTCCTGGACGACCAAGCCGTGGGTGATGCCAAGCTTCTGAGCGAAATTCTGCGCGTCCGCCGCGGCGACCACGGTGGTGTCCTCCTCAATATGCCGACTACAGGTAGATGCAAGCGAACATGGTTATCGGCCGCAACGCAAGCCGATCCGATGAATTGGCCACCGGATGTCGCGGTAATCCGGGCTCGATCAGCGTGCCGCGCAGTCGTCGCGCACGGCATTGCGCGCGTCGTTGACCCGGCGGCTGGCGTCATTGAGTGGGCCCACCGGCGCGGTGTAGTGCATACCCCTGGTGGCCTGCGCCAACGCGCGCGCCGCATTGACGTATTCGGTGAGTTTGCCCTTCAGATCCTCGGGCAGATCGTCCTTGGCCGCGTTGACGCCGGCCTCGACCTTGTTGGCCGCGTCTTCCAGGGTGGTGGCGGCGGTGTCGCGCTTGGCGTCGTAATCGGGGGCGTTCGAGTCGTGCGCGTCGACGAACTCGTTGTATTTGCTGACCCCTACGCCGGTGATGACAGGGAACTGGCCGCAATTGTCGGCAATGGCCTTGGCCTGGGCCGCGGCCTTGCGTGAGGAGGTCGCCGCCGCCGAGGACGACGCCGCATAGGTTTTGTAGGCCGACAGGTCGGCGGCGTTGGGTGCGGCAGTGCCGTCCACGCTGTTCGAGCAGCCCGCGATGGTTGCTCCCGCGATCAGCGCTGCGGCCGCGCACACCAGCCCGACCCCGCGTGGGTCCAGCAGTTTCATCGTCCTCCCCGCTCTCATTTCTCGTCTGTGGTCGATATCCGGGCAGCCCCCGAACACCGGTCCACACCGGAAACTGCCGAGTAACCCGTCGAGGAGAAACCGTACTGGATTTGCTGCTGACATGATGACCTGGGACGCATCCTCAGCAAGGATGGAGGGTGCGCCCGGACTTTCGTAAACGGGTGGTCCGCCCACCAGAGTGGCCGCCCGGGGAAACAGACGCCATCAGCTTGTCCGCCCCATGTACGAGGAGCAGATTTGACCGACCTGATCCACTCTTCCGCTCCAGCGCAACCCGCTGTACCCGATTCCACGCCGCCCGGTGCCCGCGACGCGAACGGATCGTCCGCCGGCCGTCAGACCGGCGAACGGGTCCGGGTGATCCGCGAAGGCGTGGCGTCCTACCTGCCCGATATCGATCCCGAGGAGACCAGCGAGTGGCTGGAATCCTTCGACGACATGCTCGACCGGGAGGGCCCGGGGCGTGCGCGCTATCTGATGCTGCGTCTGCTCGAGCGTGCCGGTGAGCGCCGGGTCTCGATTCCCGCGCTGACCTCCACCGATTACGTCAACACCATCCCCACCGAGAACGAGCCGTGGTTCCCCGGCGACGAGGAGGTGGAGCGCCGCTACCGCGCCTGGATCCGCTGGAACGCCGCGATCATGGTGCATCGCGCGCAGCGCCCTGGCATCGGCGTGGGCGGCCACATCTCGACCTACGCGTCCTCGGCGGCGTTGTACGAGGTCGGTTTCAACCACTTCTTCCGCGGCAAGGACCATCCCGGCGGCGGCGATTCGATCTTCATCCAGGGCCATGCCTCGCCCGGTATCTATGCCCGCGCCTTCCTGGAGGGCCGGCTGTCGACCGATCAGATGGACGGGTTCCGCCAGGAATACAGCCACGGCGGTCCCGGCAAGGGCCTGCCGTCCTACCCGCATCCGCGCCTGCTCGACAACTTCTGGGAGTTCCCCACGGTGTCGATGGGCCTGGGTCCGATGAACGCCATCTATCAGGCGCGGTTCAACCACTACCTGCATGATCGCGGGATCAAGGACACCTCCGATCAGCACGTGTGGGCCTTCCTCGGCGACGGTGAGATGGACGAGCCGGAGTCGCGCGGGCTGATCCAGGTGGCGGCCAACGAGGGGCTGGACAACCTGACCTTCGTCATCAACTGCAACCTGCAGCGCCTGGACGGCCCGGTGCGCGGCAACGGCAAGATCATCCAGGAGCTGGAGTCGTTCTTCCGCGGTGCGGGCTGGAACGTCATCAAGGTGATCTGGGGCCGGGAGTGGGATGCGCTGCTGGGCGCCGACCGCGACGGCGCGCTGGTGAACTTGATGAACACCACCCCCGACGGCGACTACCAGACCTACAAGGCCAACGACGGCGCCTACGTGCGCGATCACTTCTTCGGCCGCGACCCGCGCACCAAGGCACTGGTGGCGGATCTGTCCGATCAGGAGATCTGGAACCTCAAGCGCGGCGGTCACGACTACCGCAAGGTCTATGCCGCCTACGCCGCGGCGATGGCGCACAAGGGTCAGCCGACGGTGATCCTGGCCAAGACCATCAAGGGCTACACCCTCGGCAAGCACTTCGAGGGCCGCAACGCCACCCATCAGATGAAGAAGCTGACGTTGCAGGACCTCAAGGACTTCCGCGACCTGCAGCGCATCCCGATCAGCGATGCCGAGCTGGAGAAGGATCCGTACCTGCCGCCGTACTACCACCCGGGTATGGAGGCGCGCGAGATCCAGTACATGCTCGACCGGCGCAAGGCGCTCGGTGGGTTCCTGCCGGAGCGGCGTACCTCGGCGCAGCCGCTGAAGCTGCCCGGTGATGAGGCCTACCGTTCGGTGCGCAAGGGTTCCGGCAAGCAGAACGTGGCCACCACGATGGCGTTGGTGCGGCTGATGAAGGAACTGTTGCGGGACAAGGAGATCGGCAAGCGGATCGTGCCGATCATCCCGGACGAGGCCCGCACCTTCGGCATGGACTCGTGGTTCCCGTCGCTGAAGATCTACAACCGCAACGGCCAGCTCTACACCTCGGTCGACGCGGAACTGATGCTCGCCTACAAGGAGAGCACGGTCGGCCAGATCCTGCACGAGGGCATCAACGAGGCCGGTTCGACCGCGTCGTTCACCGCGGCGGGCACCTCCTACGCCACCCACGGCGAGCCGATGATCCCGCTCTACATCTTCTATTCGATGTTCGGGTTCCAGCGCACCGGTGACGGCTTGTGGGCCGCGGCCGATCAGCTGGCGCGTGGATTCGTGCTCGGCGCCACCGCCGGTCGCACCACGCTCACCGGCGAGGGTCTGCAACACAACGACGGCCACTCGCTGCTGCTGGCTTCCACGAATCCCGCGGTGGTCACCTACGATCCGGCGTTCGCCTTCGAGATCGCTCATATCGTGCGCGACGGCTTGCGCCGGATGTACGGCGGCGGGAAGCCGGAAACGGGTCCGTACGCGATGCCGGGTACCGAGTCGCACCTGCGCGATGAGGCCGATGTGTTCGGCGGCGAGAACGTCTTCTACTACATCACCCTGTACAACGAGCCGTACCAGCAGCCGGCCGAGCCGGACAACCTGGATGTGGCGGGTCTGCTCAAGGGCATCTACCTGTACAAGCCGGGTGCCGAAGGCGATGTGCGCGCCCAGATCCTGGTTTCGGGTGTTACCGTGCCCGACGGTGTGCGCGCCCAGGAGCTGCTCGCCGAATGGGGTGTGGCGGCCGATGTGTGGTCGGTGACCTCGTGGGGTGAGCTGCGCAAGGAGGCGCTGGCCAAGGAGATCGCTGCGCTGCGGGCGCCTGGCAGCGAGCCGGCGGTGCCGTATGTCACCGAGGCGCTGTCGCGGGTCCAGGGTCCCTACATCGCCGCGACCGACTGGATGCGGGCGGTGCCCGATCAGGTGCGGCAGTGGGTGCCCGGTGAGTTCGTCACCCTCGGCACCGACGGTTTCGGCTTCTCCGACACCCGTCCGGCCGCGCGCCGGGTGTTCAATGTCGATGCCGAATCCATCGCCGTGGCGGCGCTGGAGGCGCTGGTGCGGGCGGGCAAGGTCGAACAGTCCGTGCTCACCCAGGCCGCCCAGCGCTACCGCATCGACGACGTGGACGCCGCGCCGAAGCCGGTGGCGGGCGCGGACGGGGAAACCGAATAGCGCACCATTAGAGGGTGGATCGAAAACCGCCGCGGCCGCGCCGGATCTCCGACGGCTCCTCCGAGCACGAGGTGTATCTGCCGACCGGCGCGCTCTCACCGAACCGGCAGACCCGCGACCCGCTCCCGGACACGCTGCTCAAACGCGTGAAGCAGTTCTCGGGGCGACTGTCCACCGAGGCCGTCGGGTCGATGCAGGACAGGTTGCCGTTCTTCGCCGATCTGGACGCCGCGCAACGCGCCGGCGTCCAGATGCTGGTGCAGACCGCGGTGGTGAACTTCCTGGAGTGGTTGCAGGATCCCGACAGCGATATCCGGTTCAGCCTGGACGCCTTCCAGGTGATTCCGCAGGATCTGGCGCGGCGGCTGACGCTGCGCCAGACCGTGGACATGGTCCGGGTGGCCATGGAGTTCTTCGAACAGTGGCTGCCCGCGCTGGCGCGCAACGACCGGCAGCTGGTGGCGCTCACCGAGGCGGTGCTGCGATACGGGCGTGAGCTCGGCTTCGCCGCCGCCTCGGTGTACGCCAGCGCGGCCGAGTCCCGTGGCGCCTGGGATACCCGGCTGGAGGCGCTGGTCGTCGACGCGGTGGTGCGCGGTGACACCGGCCCGGACATGCTGTCGCGGGCCGCCACACTCAACTGGGACGCCACCGCGCCCGCCACCGTGCTCGTGGGGACCCCGCCGCGGGATCAGGGCGTCTCGGTGGTCGGTGGGGTGCACACCATCGCCGCCAGGCATGGCCGGGCGGCGCTGGCGGTGGTGCAGGGTTCGCGGCTGGTGATGGTGGTCAGCGGGCATCTCGACGACACCGCCCAGGTGTCGTCGTTCCTGTCGGATCTGTTGAACGAGGTGTTCTCCGACGGTCCGGTGGTGATCGGGCCGACCACGCGCACCCTGGGCGCCGCGCACGCCAGCGCGCTGGAGGCGCTGGCCGGAATGGAGGCGGTGATCGGCTGGCGGGGCGCCCCCCGACCGGTGCACGCCTCGGAATTGCTCCCCGAACGGGCGCTGCTGGGGGACCGAGCTGCGATCGACGCCTTGAACGAGTATCTTGTCCTACCGTTGGCCGCGGCCGGATCGGCGCTGGCGGACACTCTCGATGCCTATCTGGATTGTGGTGGCGCCGTCGAGACGTGTGCCCGTCAGCTGTACGTCCATCCAAATACCGTTCGCTACCGCCTCAAACGAATCGGTGAAATCACCGGGCGCGATCCGCTCAATCCGCGTGATGCGTACGTGCTCAGGATTGCCGCCACAGTAGGTCGTTTGACACGAACTCGTAACGAATCGTCAACACCAGCACCTGAGGCCACTTACGTCTCGACCGACGGAGATGGGTTGTAACGCCGGCAGCGGCTGCGTCGATCGGGACGAGCCACGTGGCGTTTTGTGGAGTTCACACAAAACGGGTCGGCAAGCTTCATTCGCGTCGACATCTCCCGAGAGCCGTCTCACAGTGTTCTCTTAGAGATGTGATCGCGTTGTTCGCCCCTGGACAGGGCTCCCAGACACCCGGCATGCTCGCGCCTTGGCTCGACCTCCCCGGCGCGCATGACCGTCTCGCGCTGTGGTCGAAGGCCTCCGGTCTGGACCTGGTTCGTCTCGGCACCACCGCGACGGCCGAAGAGATCACCGACACCGCGGTGACCCAGCCGCTGGTCGTCGCCGCCGCGCTACTCGCTTTCGCCGAAATCGACACCGATTCGCTGCCGGCCGATACCATCGTCGCCGGACACTCGGTCGGCGAACTCGCCGCCGCCGCCGTCGCCGGAGTCATCTCCGCCGACGACGCGGTCACCCTGGCCGCCATCCGCGGTGCGGAAATGGCCAAGGCGTGCGCGCTCGAACCGACCGGAATGTCCGCCGTGCTCGGTGGCGACGAAGCCGCCGTGCTCGAACGGCTCGCGGAACTCGACCTCGTCCCGGCCAACCGCAACGCGGTGGGCCAGATCGTAGCCGCGGGCGCTCTGGACGCTCTCGCCGAGCTCGCCGCGAACCCGCCGGAAAAGGCCCGGGTCCGCGCGCTGCCCGTCGCGGGCGCGTTCCACACCGCGTACATGGCTCCGGCCCAGGACGCGGTCACCGCAGCTGTGGCAAAGATCGCGCCGAACGAGCCGACCCGGACCCTGCTGTCGAACTTCGACGGCAAGCCGGTCGCCTCGGGCCAGGATGCGGTCGATAAGCTCGCCGCGCAGGTCACCCGGCCCGTCCGGTGGGACCTGTGCACCGAAACGGTCCGGCAGGCCAGCGTTTCGGCGGTGGTGGAATTGCCGCCGGCGGGCACTCTCGTCGGAATTGCGAAACGGGAACTGAAGGGCACGCCGAATCTCGCCCTGAAGACCCCCGCCGACCTCCCCACCTTGGCCGAGCTCACCAGCTCCGGCTAGCTTTCCACCCGCGGTCGTGCTTCGACGTTGAAGCCCGGTCGTGACCGAGTTGGCGTAACTTTCCGCCCGCTCGATCCGAAGAAAAACAGTGAAGCCCTACACAGTAACAAGAAGGGAGCCACCAAAGTGGCCGCTCTGACCCAGGAACAAATCGTCGAGGAACTCGGCAAGATCATCGAAGAGGTGACCGGTATCGAGCCCTCCGAGGTGACGATCGAGAAGTCCTTCGTCGATGACCTGGACATCGACTCGCTGTCCATGGTCGAGATCGCAGTGCAGACCGAGGACAAGTACGGCGTGAAGATCCCGGACGAGGATCTGGCCAGCCTGAAGACGGTCGGCGACGCCGTCTCCTACATCCAGAAGCTCGAGGCGGAGAACGCTGACGCCGCCGCGGAGCTCAAGGCCAAGTTCGACAACGCCGAGTAGGGCCGACACCGTGACCACTCCTTCCACCTTGAACGGGAACTTCCCCAACGTCGTCGTTACGAGCCTGGCGGCGACCACGTCGATCGCGGGCGACGTCGATGCGACGTGGAAGGGACTCCTCAACGGCGAGAGCGGCATCGACGTTCTCGAGGATTCCTTCGTCGAGGAATACGACCTTCCGGTCCGCATCGGCGGTCACCTGAAGGTTTCGCCGGACACCCTGCTCAGCCGGGTCGAGATCCGGCGCATGGCCTACGTCGAGCGGCTCGCGACCGTGCTCGGTCGCGAGGTCTGGCGCAACGCGGGCAGCCCCGAGGTCGATCCCGA
>NZ_BAFY01000078.1 GCF_000308555.1 Nocardia cyriacigeorgica NBRC 100375
CCGGCGCTCGTCATCCGGCGGGCGCGCCGCGTGCGGGCCGGCCTCGCTACGACCGGGTCACCGTGTTCCATCCGGAGAATCCCGATGACGTGTACGTGCGCACCCTGGTCGCCGATGTGCTCGATGAGCTGGGTGCCCGTGGCATACCTTCCGGTACGTTCAGCTGGTCGAGGCAGCAGGAGCTCTACGGTTTTCCGCCGCCGTGCGCCGACAGCGTCTCCAGCGAGGGGGAACTGCTGTTCTTCGCGGGGCGCAACAATGATTTCGGTGCCTTCGTCAACGCCGTCACCCGAGAATGTCACGCCACCGAATCACCTCCGATTCTCGGCAACGACGCGGTCACCCGCTTCATCGCCGATCCCGTCGGCAGACAGGCGATACCGGCCGGGCTCTCGATTCGCTATGTGGCCAAGGGTGTTCCGGTGATGCTCGCCGGACCGGGCTGCGTCCGCGGCCGCGGGGTGCTCGGCGATGAGCGGGTCGGACTCGAATTCCAGGATCTGTGCGCCTCACTCGCGGAACTGATCGAGGACCTGGACCTGTATCGCACGCCGTGGCCGGGCGACCGGACCGGTCTGTCCTACGACGTGGCCGGTGCGTTCCTGCAAGCTGTGCGGGCCAATCGTGCGCGGCCGGAACAATCCTCGGGCGACATCGCGCTCAGCCGCACCGCTATCGCGTTGGAGTTACGCGGCGCCGATTACACCGGCATCACCGGGGTCCTGCGCCTGACCGAGTCCAGGATCGCCGAGGACGCCACCATCGGCGTGCTGATGGCCGAGGACCTCAGCAGCGACGAGGTCGCACCGCGGTGCCTGCTCATGTTCGGCGCCCCGATCGGCGATCCCTCGGCCAGGGGACCGGAGGGCTGCCCGGCCGGCACGCACAGCCCGACCGAGGGCTGGCAGCTACCACGGTGAACCCCGCGGACGGGACCTTTACTTGACGTCAGGTTCAATTTACTATGGCCTGGTTCACATCGTCCGTAAGGAACGGAGCCAGGCGATGGCCGAGATCTCGGGTCACTGCGATCCACGATTCGATAACCTGCGCGAAGCGCTGCGGGGCAACCTCGACACCGGGGAGGATCTCGGCGCTTCGATCGCCGTCACCATCGACGGCACGACGGTCGTCGACATCTGGGGCGGCTGGGCAGACGCCGACCGCACCACCGCGTGGCATCGCGACACGATCACCAATGTGTGGTCGTGCACCAAAACCGTCACCGCACTCGCGGTACTGATGCTGATAGATCGCGGCCGCATCGATCCCTACGCGCTGGTGTCGAAGTATTGGCCGGAGTTCGCGGCGAACGGCAAAGACACCGTCGAGGTCCGGCATCTGCTCTCCCACACTTCCGGGGTGTCGGGCTGGCATGAACCGCTCACCTGGGAGCAGATGTACGACCAGCCGCTGGCGTGCGCGCGGCTCGCCGCCCAGGCTCCGTGGTGGGAGCCGGGCACCGCGTCCGGATATCAGGCGCTGAACCACGGCCATCTGCTCGGCGAACTGATCCGTCGCGTCGACGGACGCGACCTGCGGCGATTCATCGCCGACGAGATCGCGGGCCCGCTCGACGCCGACTTTCGCATCGGCGTCGAGCGCGCCGACTACGGCCGTGTCGCCAATGTCGTGCCGCCTCCGCCGCTGCCCATCGACCTGGCCTCGCTCGACCCGGATTCGGTACTGGTCAAGACCTTCGGCAACCCGCTCGCCGACGCGGCGGTGGCGTGGACCGACGGCTGGCGCGGCGCACAGATCGGCGCGGCGAACGGGCACTCCAACGCTCGGGCGCTGGCGCGCATCCAATCAGCGGTCGCCTGCGGCGGCAGCGTCGACGGCGTCCGGCTGCTGTCTCCCGATACCGTCGAGTTGATCTTCGACAAACAATCCGACGGTGCCGATCTCGTGCTCGGCGTGCCGGTGCGGTTCGGGCTGGGATTCGCCTTGCCGACACCGGAATCGGTGTCGTACGTGCCGGAGGGCCGGATCTGTTTCTGGGGCGGTTGGGGCGGCTCGCAGATCATCATCGACACCGAACGCCGCGCGACGATCGCCTACACCATGAACAGGATGGGTGCCGGACTGCTCGGCTCGACACGCTCGGCCGAGTACGTCAGCGCCGCGTTCGCCGCGCTCGGCTGAGCGGGAAGTCCGCCGGTTGGGCTGATTCTCCGGCGGGTGGGCTGAATCTCTGGCGGTCGAGCCATAGGTCCGCCCGCCCAGCCGGAGCTCTGCCGGTCGGCGGCAACGTGGCCCGGGTTCGGCGATGGCTGGGCAATCACCACCAGGGTTCGGGCCGGTGCCGCTCCCAATGCAATTCCGATTCCAATTGCGCGGCCAGCGAAACCAGCATCGGCTCGGTGTTCGCCGTCCCCATCAATTGGGCGCCGACCGGCAGCCCGGAGCCGGTGAACCCGGCGGGCACGTTGATGCTCGGCCAGCCGAGTACATTCCACGGCCAGGTGTACGGGCAGGCCGCGGTGATCAGATTGTTGGTGGCGACCACGCCGATGCCGTCGATTTCCTCGGCGCGCGGCGGGGGAGTGGCCGTGGTCGGGGCGAGCACCACATCGAATTCGTCGAAGAATCCGCCGATCCGCCGGTGTAGCAACGCTTCTGCCTGCCGTGCCGCGAACAACGCCGGTCCGCTCAGCAGCATCCCGGTGCGCACATTGGCCATGGTTCGCGGATCGACTCGGGCGCCCGGCATCCGATCGTGCACCGCGCGGATGCCTGCCATCGAGCGCGGAAGAAACGACGCACCCATCAGCAGCCCGTAGTGCAGGTTGCGTACGGTGACCGAATGGCCCAGTTCACGTAGGGTTTTCGCGATCCGGTGCACACCGGCCTCGACCTCGGGATGCAGTGCGGTCCTGGTCGCCGTGAACGGGATGTTCAGCGACAGCGCGATGCGCAGCCGCCCCGGATCTCGTTCCACCGCGTCGGTGAGGGTCAGCGGCTCCGGTGTGTGCAGATCACCCGGATGCGGGCCCGCGGCCGCATCGAGCAGCAATGCCGCATCGGCGACCGTGCGCGCGAGCGGGCCGTTGACGGTGAGCCCGTTGAACGCCTCGGGTAGCGGCCAGGTGGAGATCCGGCCGCGCTGCGGCTTGATGCCCACCAGATTCGTCCACGCGGCCGGGATACGCACCGAGCCGGCACCATCGGAACCCAATGCGGCGGGCACCAGCCCGGCCGACACCGCGGCTGCCGACCCACCCGAGGAACCGCCCGGTGTGTACGGCTGACCCCACGGGTTGCGGGTGTGCCCGAATGCGGCGCCGCTGGTGAACGGCAGCTGTCCGTATTCGCAGGTATTTGTCTTCCCGACGATCACCGCGCCCGCGGCGCGCAGCCGGCGCACCGACTCGGCGTCCTCGGACTTCGGCTCGAAATCGCCGAGGACACCGAACGCCGTCGGCTCGCCCGCGATATCGGTGTCATCTTTGATCGCGATGGGCACGCCGAGCAGTGGCAACCGTTCCCCTGCCGCGATCCGCCGGTCCGCCGCCGCGGCCTCGGCCAGTGCCCGCTGCCGGCGCACGATCCGGAACGCGTTGAGCGCCGGCTGGCTGGCTTCGATGCGATCGAGCGCATCGGTGGTGGCGGATACCGAACTGATCGTCGCCTCGGCGATGGCCTCGGCCAGTTCGGCCAAGCCGAGTGCGTGCACAGGCGACCCCGTGCTGTTCATCGTGTCGTCCGGCACCGGCATGTGAGCTCCGTCTCTCGTTCCTCTGTTGCACGGTAGCGCGGGATCTGGTCACCCGTCCAGATTCTTTGCGGGCGGTAATCGTTCCAAGGCTGTAGACATACATACGGCATGTATGTAACAGTGGCGGAGTCAGCACAACAGGGGAGAAATCATGGGAATCAGTCCTTCGCTCGGCCCGGTTCGCGACGTCGATCTGCCCGCCGGGCGAATCCGGTACCACGAGACCGGCGACGGGCCGCCTGTCGTGTTCGTGCACGGTCTGCTGGTCAACGCCGATCTGTGGCGCAACGTTGTGCCCGCCGTCGCCGCCGCCGGCCACCGCTGCCTGGCTCCGGATTGGCCGCTCGGCTCGCACACCGTCGCCATGCCCGGCGCCGACCTCACACCAGCCGGCGTGGCCCGCATCATCGCCTCGTTCCTGGACCGACTCGACCTCACCGACGTCACGATCGTCGCCAACGACACCGGCGGCGCCATCACCCAGATCCTGATGACCCGTCACCCCGACCGCATCGGCCGCGTCGTGCTCGCCTCGGTCGACTGCTACGACAAGTTCCTGCCGCAGCCGTTCACGCTGCTCGGCACGCTCGCCCACCTGCCAGGTGTAGTCCGCGCCGCCACCGAACTCCTGCGTGTGCGTGCGCTGCACCGGCTTCCGGTCGCCTTCGGCTGGGTGGCCAAACATCCCGTGCCTGCCGACATCGTCGACTCCTACCTGTTGCCGAGCCGCACCTCGAAGGCCATCCGCGCCGACGTCCGCCGGTTCTTGAAGTCCGCGAACTCCCGCTACACGCTGGAGGCGGCCGCCCGTTTCCCGTCCGTCACCTTCCCGGTGCTCGTGGTGTGGGCCCGGGAGGAGAAGCTCTTCCCCGCCCCGCTCGCCGAACGCATGGTCCGCGAACTGCCGAACGCCACACTGAAACTCGTCGACGACTCCTACACCTTCCTTCCCGAAGATCAGCCGGAGGAGCTGACCCGGCACATCCTCGAGTTCATGCGCGAGCACGTAGTCCGATAGGGGATCGACCGTCGACTCGGCATCGGGCCTCAGTCTGACTTCGGCGGCCGCGCGCGGCGTTGTGCCATTTCCGGTGGTGCGGCCTTTCTCGCCAACAGGTGGCCAACCGCCGAGGCACGTCGGAAACGGGTTCGGCTCGAGCGCCGCCGAGTCGATCCGATTGTCTCGGTGCCTACCGGTGATCTTCGGGCCAGTGGTATTCCACCTGCTGATCGTCGATGGCGACGCCCTGCCTGCGGAGGCTGTCGACCACCTGAGCGGTGATATGCCGCGGCGGCCGGTAGTGGGTGCTGTGATCGGAGATGACCCGGATCACGCCGAACGACGCGGCCAGCTCACCGGCCCCGGCGCACGGCGCCCCGGCCAGGAAACTCGAATGGTGAAACCTGCCGAGGATGTGGTGCGGGGAGGAGTAGAGGACCCCGTCGGCGCCCATGACGAAAATCGCCCGCCCACCCTGCGGAGTCCACAGCGTACGCGCGACCGCGGTGTCGAAGAGCTGGCCGCGGCTGTCGTAGAGGCGGCCCGCGCGGATGTGCAGGCGGTAGGGTTTCCGCTCCTGTTCGCCCAGATAGGTCACCTGGCTGCCATTCCAGCGGCGGTTACCCGGGAGATGCTCGCCGACGAATTCGGGGTGGATCGGCGTGGTCCGGTACCGCCCGCCAGAGCCGGTCGCCAGCCGTAGGGCAGTGACCTGCCGCCGCTCGAGGCCGGTGCATTCGATCAGTTCCTCCAGCACATCCTCGGTCGCTCGCTCCCGACTGGTAGTGAGGATCGCGATGCTGCTGGACTCCGGCCAGAACGGCGCAATGAACCCGACCTCGGTGCCCGACCGCAAGCGCATCAGCAGGAAGTCCTGCTGAGAATCGTTGTGCCGCTGAAACGCTCGTCCGAGCACCTGCTCGATCCGCCACACCGGCCGATGCGACACCCCGATCACCGCACCGTTCACGAACTCGCCGAACCGGTCGCCGGGCAGGCGCCGATACGGCTGCTCCGCCCACGGCCGCATCCGATCCAGCTGCTCGACAACCGCCTCCAGAAACCGCCGAAATTCCTCTTCCCCATGGTCGTTCGGAATCGAGGATGTCAGCCGATCCCCGGATTTCACCCCCTCGACGAGCGCCCGATAGATCTCCTCGGGATCTGCCTCGAGAAACGGCCGCGTCACCGTCATCTCCACAACCTTCTGCGCAGTGCGCGGCGACTCGAGATCGTCGAACTGCACGCTGTACAGCACCGCATCGACGACGCTCCTGCTATCCACCCCGTGCCCCTCCCTGACGAAGCCGAGCCCAGAATCTACTCATCCCGCGGAGCCTGCACCGTCTCCCCTCGCGGCGCTATCACTCGTTGGCGGCCTCGCGTAGGTCCGCCAGCGACGGCGCGACGCCTTCGGGTGCGTCCGGTTCTATCCAGCCGGAGTATTCGTCGTAGGGGAACCTGCGGCAGTAGCGGATGGCGTCGACGGGGTGGCGTCCCTCTGCGAAGCGGTTGCTGAGCCGGGCGAGCCACAAACCGCGCCCGTTGATGCCTTCCAGGCCGGCATATCGGAGCGGCAGGTAGCCCGCAGCCTGCTCGGTCGGGGACGCCCACAAGAACCCAACGACTTCCCCGTTCTTGGTGACCTCGAGAAAGTGAACGGGTGTCGACGTTTCACCTGCGTAGGTAGGAGGGTTGGCAACATGCGGTGCGCTCCAGTGCCTGTCGGGGCCGGTCGGCGTTCCGTCTGGAAAGATGTCGTCCTGGACCAGTGGACCCGGACCCATCGGAGGGCCTTCAGGATTGAGCTGGTCCCAGAGAGCCTGAATGGAATTCGCCTGCCGCACCTCAGCTCCGGCCGGAACTCCGCCGCAACGAGGATCCTCTGGATATCCGATCCAGTGCAGGATAGCTTGTTCCGCGGTAAGCGAATTCCGGTGGTTCTCGAGGAGGCGTTCTTCCCAGAACCCCTCACAGGTGAGGTTGTCCGGATCGGCGATTATCCTGCGCATGTAGCCGGCAGCTTCGACACCCATACCCGCCCAGAGATACCCGACCAATGCGCGTCTCCGGAGGATCGGGAGATAGACGACCGGCCGCCGAGTCCACGCCTCGTAGGAATTCGAGGAATATGGAGATGGCGGGAACGGCGGCAGTTGCTGGTGGTCGTGATTGATCGGTGAAGTGATGGCCCTAGTCCATCGCCGATTCGTGTCGTCACGGCTCATCTGCTGGCGATGGCTTTCAGGTCATCGAGTGTCGGTGCCACCAGTTCACGGGCATCGTCCGGGATTTCGCCGGACATGTAGTCGTGGGGGTAGTTGCGGCATTGGCGAAGTGCATCCAGTGGCGGGGTTCCCGCGGCGTGGAAGTCGGAGAGACGCAGATGCCAGAGGCCAGCAGCGATTCTGGCCTGCTCGCCGGCGCTGGAGGTTGGGAGATAGTCTGCGGCTTGTTCGGTGGGGGAGGCCCAGAGGTAAGCAATGAGATTGCCGTCCTTGACAATCGGCAGATAGTGGACCGATGTAGATGTGTAGTCGGCGTATGTGGATGGGGTGATGGAACTCGGAGTGCTCCAACCCTTCGAGCGGTCGGCCGGTGTTCCGTCGGGGAGCTCGCCGTCTTGTATCCAGGGCCCTTCGCTCATCGGTGGGCCTTCTGGGTTGAGCTGATCCCACAGCGACTGCTTGCTCGCTGCCTGCTGTGGAGTGGCGTCGGCAGGAATTCCGCCGCAGCGGGTGTCCTCGGGCACCCCGATCCAATGTTGGATCGCCTGATCGGGGGTCATATTGCGCCGGTAACTCTCATCCAACCGGCCTGCCCAGAATCGCGGGCATCTTGCATTATCGGGATCTGCGGATATTCGACGCATGTATCCGGCCGAATCGCTCCCGATTCCCGCCCACAGATATCCGATCAGCTCACCTCGTCGGTAGACCGGCAGATAGACGACTGGCCGTCGTGTCCATCGTTCGTACCCATCTCGGGGCTGGGGGGCCGGCATCTGCGAAAAGTCGCTGAATTGATCATTCTGCATATCAGTGACTCCTATTGTCATGGACGATGTCAGTAGTGAACACGGCGGTTAAGGCCCTGGTGGAAGGACCTCGGCCCTGATCAGGTATCGGACGCCTGAATACCGATCACCCGGCGGGTTCTCTATGACATCGACGATTCGATAGCGGGTCCCGCGCTGAAGTATCAGCTCGCGCTGATCGGGAAATGCGCTTCGCGTACCCATCCAGACCCCTTGCGATCCCGCCGGTACGTCCATCTCCATGCGGATCGGACCGTCGAAGGCGGCTGGAGGCCTGGCACCAAGACTCGACGACGTGTAGCCAGGTTCTATTTGTGTTGTACCGATCAGTTGCCGTACATCGCCACTACTACCCAACTGCGTTCCGAACCTGTCGATCGTCAAGAAACTTATGTCTCGTAGACCTCGCACGGCCTCGACCCGTTCCGGAATGGGTCGGGCGAGCGCGTGATCAAGTCCTTCCCGGTGTGCATTGAGCAAATCCATAGTTGGCGGGCGGCCGAATTCTGCCGTCATCCTGTGGAAAGCGCCTGCGTTGCTCCACAGCTGCGGGATCCGGTCGTCGGGGTCGGGGTGCGTGAGGATCGAGCTGATGATCTGGCGTTGATGCGGAGTCAGGTCGGGTCGGCTCCAGAGCATCTCGATCTGCTCGCTGGTGGGCTCAGCAGGTGAGCCGAGCAGGCGCGCCAAGTTCTGATAGCTATCGAAATCCTGCCTGAATTCCCTCAGCCGCTGGTCCGGGTCGGGATGCCGCAAGAACGTGTTGATCCACGAGTTAACCGTGTACTGATGCAGCTCGGCAAAGTCGCGTGGGGGCAGGCTGTCACGGATAGGTCCGAGTTCGCGCTCGCCGTAGCGGCTTCCGGCATTGTCTGAACGAAATCGCCGCGGTGAGGACTCTTGGGCGTCCCCGCCGTTTCCAAACCAACTCCGCCACCCGCTTGGTCGGGAGGACGGTGGACTCGTCAGCGGTGTGTGCGGTGGCGCACCGGGTGGCCGCCATGTGGATGGTGCAGGTGGCCTGTATGCCGGGCCGGAACGAGCAGGACCGGCCGGGCGGGCCGCCGGACCAGCAGGTTCCGAAGGTGAATGTCGGGCGGGGCTTACCGTTGGCCCTGGATTGTGTGCTGCGAAGGGCGCGGGCCGGGGAGGCGGGCTCGACGGGGAGGGACGGGCGGTGGTTCCGACTGGATTAGTCGGCGGGGATGACGGGTAGCCCGGGCGGCTGTCCATCGGCCGTGAAGCGCTCGGCGGTGGTGTAGCACTCGGTGGTCTTGTGCCAGCGGGGTTTACGGGAGTCGGTGCGTGGGCTGGGGCAGGTGGTGGGGTCGGGCGCGGTGCGGGGGCCAGGTGCCGGGGTGGGGTGGGGTGGGTGGCCGGAGTTGAGTGTGGGCGTGCGGGGGTGCGCGGTGGGGGTGCCGCGGGTGTGGTGGGGTTCGGCCGGGGCGGCGTCGGCGTGTGGCCGGCTGGGCGGGGGCTTGGGGTGGATTCCGGGGCGCGGGTGATGTGTTCATCGCCGCGGGGTGGCATCGGGTTCGAGTGGCGTGGGGGCGGACCCGATGTCGGGTTGTGTGCCGGTGCTGTGGTGTGCGCCGGTGAGGGGTTGGGCGTCGGTGTTGTCGACGGCGTCGTCGGGTTGTTGCGGGGCCACCACTCGGGAAGTTGGGACCTGCGGCGGTGGAAGTCGGGGTCCTGGTGGGCGTAGAGGGGTGGGGTTGGTGTGGGGGTGCGGGTGGGGTCGGGGGTGAGCGAGCCGCCTACGACGCGATCATTCCGTTCTGGGGCCACTCCTTCTCGCGGCGGGCTCGGTGCACGATTCGGCCCGCTGTGGTCCGAAAAATCCCGTCCTCCGGTTGGTCCGAGCGGGCGGTTTCGGTCGCCTTGTCGATTGTCAGGGTCCGGTCCAGGTTGTCCCTGGTCTCCCCGAACTGGTACTCCACCTCGTTCGGGTCGTTCCTGATCTTGTTGTAGTACACCAGCAGTGCCACCGGGTTCGCTCCAATGCGTGTCGTAGCGTTCGCCGGTCCGCGGCGGGACGTCGCGGGACCAGTTGTGGGATTCGTTCGCGTGCGCGTGCGCTTCCTGGTAGGTCGCGCCCGGATGCTCGCGCATGTACGTCGATTCGGCCAGCTCGTGCTCCAGCAACACCATATCGGCTGGTAGCGGTCGTCCGGCGCGGAGCCGGATCCAGGCTTCGGCGATGTCCGGGTTGGCATCGAAACGCTGATGGACGATATTGCCGTCGTAGTCGACGCAGGCATGTATGGCTCGGAACAGATGGTTCTTGATCTGCTCGATGTCGTCGCGCGTGAAGGTCGAGCCGTCGGCTCGGCGGTGGTTCGCGAGATTCTGCGCGATCGGATCGATGTCGCTGTCGTCGGCGCGGAACCTGTCGTAGGCATCCTCGGCCCAATCGAAGGCCGAGGCGTCATCCCGGGGGCGGATTACACCGCCGGAGAAGGCCGTTTCGTCATCGGTCCGGTCGGATGACGAATCACGCTGCGCGGGGCTGTCGGTGGTTCGTTGCGTCGGCGGTGCCGCTGGAAACGGGTCTGTCGGCGCGGGTGTCGTCCGAGCAGGACCGGTTCCGGAATCGGCGGTGGTACGCGGGGACGTCTGCGGGTCGGATTCGGAGCGGGTGGCCGATGCCGTCGTCCGAGAACGGCTGTCGGCGGGCGCGACATCGCTCGAGGGGGACGAATCCGCGGTGCGCCCTTGCGAATTCGTCGCACCGTCGGCCGAGGTCCGAGTGGTCTGGTTACTCGGGACGTTCGGGTTCGAGTCGGGTGTGGCGTTGGCTCGGCTCCCGTTGGGCGCGCGGTTCGGGGTGGTGGGGGCCGACGTCGGATCGGACTGCGGCCGGTCGGCGCGGGCGGGCGTGGTCTGGTTGCCCGGGTTGGTCGTTGTGGGGTTCGACCCGGTGGACGTAAGGGGGTTGCGCGGCTGTGCCGAGGTTGTGTTGGCCGAATTCGGCCGGTTGTGGGGTGTGTCGGTGCGCGGGTCGGCCGGGTTTCCGGAGGGCGTGGTGTCCGGGCGGGACGTGGTCGGCGACTGGGCGGATTGCGCCGGGCGCTGGGTTCCACTCTGCTGGGCCGGCTGTGCCGATTGCGCGGGCGTGGTGGAGGGGTCGGCCGGTGTGGTGGACCTGGGTGAGTCGGTGGGGTGGGCCGGAGCCGCGAACGATGTGGGCGGTGTGGCTGTAGCGGTGGCGGCCGACGCTGCTGTGGTGGAGGAGTTCGTGGGGTCCTGAGGACGCGCCTGCGGGTCGGACGGGTCGCCGGGTCCGGCCGGGCCGGGGTTCTGGGCGGGTGGGGGCGTGGTGCTCGGCGCCGTCGACTGGGAAGGAGCGCTGGACGTGCCCGGCGACGACGGCAGGCCGGAGGTCGGTGCGCTGCTGGTCTGGCCGGTCGATGCGCTGTTCTGGGCGGGGGAGTCGCCGCTGCCGGCGGAGGTGTCCTGCGCAGGGAGGTCGAGCGGGGCGGTGGTCGAGCCGGCCGGGTTATCGCTCTGCACAGGCAGATCGAGCGACGGTCCCTGCCTCGGAGGTGCCGACTGCGGGTTGTCCTGGGCCGGGAGATCGAGCGGGTTGGTACCGGGAGGGCCGGAGGGAGGCTGCTGCTCGGGGAGGTCGAGCGAGTTCGGGGGTGTGTTGCCGGAGCCGGTGGTGTCGCCCTGATCGGGCAGGTCGAGCGAGCTCGGGGCCTGGGACGGCGGGTTGTCCTGGGCGGGTAGGTCGAGGGAGCTCGGGTTCTGGTTGGTGTTGTCGCCGGGCTGGTTCGATCCGTCGTTGTCATCGCCGTCGGTGGCGGCGGGCGGTTGGTTCGGCGGATCGGTGGGCGGCGGATTGTTGCCGGCGTCGGTGGTTCGGGCGCCGTCACCGGTGTTGTTGCCCGAATCGGTGTTTCCGGTTTCGCCCGCCGTCGGCTGTGATTGTTCCCTGGTGGCGGGACTGTCGGCGTCCTGGCCGCCACCCGGCGCCGCGGAGGTCGGCTCGGTGGTCCGGGACTGGTCGGCGGGTGGGATGTCGTCGCCGGCTGGGTTGCTTGTAGTGCGTGGCCCGTCGTTGCCGGTGCTGGTGGGGTCGTCGGTGGATGCGGGCTGCATGCGGGCCGGTGGCTCGTTGTTGTTTCCGGAGTCGTCGGTGCTGGTGTTGGCAGGGCTGGTCTGGTCGGGCTGGTTGCCGGTGTCGGTGTTGTCGGGTGCGTTCTCCCCGCCGCGATTGTTGTTGCCGCTGGTGTTGTCGCCGCCGCGCCCGCCGTCGTTGCCTGCGTTGTGGTTGGCCGGGTTCTGGTCGCTGCCGCGGTCGCTACCGTCGCCGCCGCGGTCGCCGTCGTTGCCGCCGTTGGCGTTGTTCTCCCCGCGGTCGGAGTTGTTGTTGTTTTGTGGTTCGAGGTCGTTACCGCCGGATTCGGGGTCGTTGTCCGGCCCGTACCCGGGTTCGTTGTCCCCGCTGTCGTTTCCGCCGCGGTCGAATTGGTTTTGGGCGGCGCCGGCGGCGGCGCTGGTGAAGGTGTCGGCGGATAGTTCGAACTCTTCGCCGGTGATGGCGGCCATGGCGGCTTGGGAGCCGATGTCGGAGGCGACTTCGGTGGTGTAGTCGGTGGCGAATTGTTTGGCGCGGTTGCCGACGGCGTTGCCGAGACCTTCACCGGCGGTCTCGCCGACGCCGTTGGTGAGCCCGCCTTCACGTCCGAGGCCGCCGGAGATGGCCCCGCCGATCGCCCCGCCGGCCGCGGACTGCCACACCGCGGTGAAGTCATCACGCGACAGTTCCCGATCGCCCTTGGCGGCCTGGATCAGTCGGATGCCGAGGTCGAGGCCGCCTTCTTCGAGCGCGCCGAGGGCGGCTTCTTTCACGACGCGGGTGAGGATCCGCTGGAGCAGCTGTTTCATCAGCATGCGGATGGTGATCTGGGTGGCCACGCGGGCGGCGGCTCCGGCGGCCGCGCCGGCGGGGGCGCCGACACCGGTGGCCATGGCGGCGAGGGCGGCGGCCATTTCGACGGCGAAGATCACCAGTTGGGCGATGATCATCAGTTTGGTGTGTTCGATGTCGTTGGCGCCGTCGTCGACCAGGTCGGCCTGATCGGTCAACAACCCGGTCAGCGCCGACAGGGCTCCCTCGTCGTTGCCGAGTTTCTTCCAGAACGCCTCGATCGCGTCGGCGGTCTGCCCGTCCAGTGCGGCGAGTAGTTGGTTGACTTGGCGTTGGGCGTCGTCGCCGAGGTCGTCGAGGGTGGTGGCGGCGGTGGTGTAGGCGTCGGCCATGCGTCGCATCGCGGTCTCATCGCCCTCGGGCCAATCACCGGCCCCGACGACGTACTTCGCGGCCCACTGCAACGCCTCTGGGATTTCGATTCCCACCCCGGCGCCCTCCCGTCTCGTTTTCGGCCAAGAACCTATCGACACAGACATAGACGTGGCGAATCAGGTTTCGGTTCCATCCGATCGCGGGTGAGTTGCCGATCGTGGTCGATCTGGAGTTCACTCGGCAGCATGCCGCGACGCAGCCAGGAGGATCGATCCCGGGCCACCAGGACGGCCCTGGAGGAGGCCGGGCTGCGGCTGTTCACCGAGCGGGGGTTCGCGGGGACGTCGGCGGAGGAGCTGGTGAGCGCGGCGGGGGTGACGCGCGGGGCCCTGCATCATCACTACGGCGACAAACGCGGGCTGTTCCTCGCGGTGCTCGAGCAGTTGGAGAGCGACGCGACGGCCGAGATCACCCAGGCGATCGCATCGGCCGACCCGGACGATCCGCTGACGGCCATGGCCACCGGTCTGGCGACGTTCCTCGAAATCTGCCGCCGCCCGTCGATGGTGCGCATCGCCCTCTCCGACGCGCCGGCGGTGCTCGGCTGGCAGGCCTGGCGGGAGTTCGAGGCCGAGCATGGGCTCGGGGTGATCATCGATCAGCTCGAGCGTGCTCGCGAAGCCGGCCTGATCACCGACGTCCCGGTGCGGGTGCTGGCACAGCTGATCCTGAGCGCGGTGGCCGAGTCGGGCCTGATCGTCGCGCATGCCGAGGATCCGGACACTGCGCGTATGGAGGCCCAGCAATCGCTGATGCTGCTGGTCGCGGGCATCCTGCGGACCGGGTGACGCCAACGGCCGGTTCGAACGGCACTACCCGGCCCGCATGCCTGACGCCGCCTGTCACCCATTCGTGAAAGACTGAGCACGTGCGTTTGTACCGTGACCATGCCGTCGTGCTCCGCCAGCACAAGCTGGGCGAGGCCGATCGCATCGTCACATTGCTGACCAGGCAGAACGGTCTCGTCCGTGCGGTAGCCAAGGGTGTGCGGCGCACGAAATCGCGCTTCGGTGCCCGGCTGGAGCCGTTCGCCTACATCGACGTGCAGCTGCATCCCGGCCGCAACCTCGACACCATCACCCAGGTGCACACGGTGGAGGCCAACGCCGCGGGCATCATCGACGATTACGGCCGCTACACCACCGCCTGCGCGGTCCTGGAAACCGCCGAACGGCTGGCCGGTGAGGAACGCGCCCCCGCGGCCCGCCTGCACATCCTCACCGCGGGCGCGCTGCGCGCGATCGCCGCCGGACAGCGCCCGCACGAACTGGTCCTCGACGCATTCCTGTTGCGCGCCATGGGTTTCGCCGGATGGGCGCCCGCGCTGGACGAATGCGCCCGTTGCGCCACTCCCGGCCCGCACCGCGCCTTCCACGTGGCGGCGGGCGGTGCGGTCTGCGTGCACTGCCGTCCGCCCGGCGCCGCGACGCCCGGCCCCGGGGTGCTTGACCTGATGGTCGCCCTGCACCGCGGCGAATGGGACTTCGTCGACACCGTCCCCGACGCCACGCGCCGCCAAGCCAGCGGTCTGATCGCCGCACATCTGCAATGGCATCTGGAACGGCAGTTGCGGACGTTGCCGCTGATCGAGCGGTCCCGCCCGGCGAACGATGCCGCCCTCGCCGGCTCCGCGGACCGAGTGGGCTGACGACGACCCGCAACGTTCCCGCGTGCCGACCGGTCGGCTACCCGAACGCGATGTCACCACGTCCGAGGCATCGGGCAGGATAGAGCCGTGATCCTCCGCCGAGACTCCTCCGCCGGTTCGGGCAACGCTGTCGAGCCGGGGGCGACCCGCACTGTCCGCCCGCCGTCGCCGCATCCGTCCGGTGCGCGCCCGCCGCAGCTGCCGCCGGAGTTGGTGCCCAACCACGTCGCGCTGGTCATGGACGGTAACGGCCGCTGGGCGCAGGAGCGTGGGCTGCCGCGCACCGCGGGCCACGAACGCGGCGAGGCGGTGCTCATGGACACCGTCGAGGGGTGCATCGAGATCGGCGTCAAGTGGCTGTCGGCCTATGCGTTCTCCACCGAGAACTGGCGGCGCAGCCCCGACGAGGTGCGGTTTCTGATGGGCTTCAATCGCGACGTCATCCGCCGCCGCCGCGACGAGATGCACGAGATGGGCGTGCGGGTGCGCTGGGCCGGGCGCAGGCCGCGGCTGTGGCGCAGCGTGATCAAGGAGCTCGAGACCGCGCAGGAGCTGACCAAGGACAACACCGTGATGACGCTCACCATGTGCGTCAACTACGGCGGTCGTGCCGAAATCGCCGATGCCGCACGGGAGATCGCGCGGCGGGTGGCGGCGGGTGAGATCGACCCGGAGAAGGTCGACGAGGCGACGCTCGCGCGTTACCTCGACGAACCGGACATGCCCGATGTGGACCTGTTCTTGCGCCCGTCGGGTGAGTTCCGTAGTTCGAACTTCCTGCTCTGGCAGTCCGCGTACGCCGAATTCGTCTACCAGGACACGCTGTTCCCCGATTTCGACCGGCGCAACCTGTGGGACGCCTGCCTCGAGTACGCCAAGCGCGACCGCCGCTTCGGTGGCACCAAATGACCGGAGGGGATATGGATTCCGCACTCGAGCCCGACCTGGAACTCCAGGCCAGGGCCGGCGCCTGCCTGTCGATGTACGACATCGACGTGCGCGTCGACAACGACGGATCGCTGCGCTTCGACTACGAGGGCGCGCTGTGCTCGCTGGGCGCGGTGAACCTGACCACCGGCCTCGATGTGCTGACGCTGACCTGCGTACTGGCCTGGGACCGGCCGCTCAAACCGCAGCTGCACAAGCGCGTCGCCGAACGCAACAGCACCTTGCAGTTCGGTTCGATCGTGGTGATCGGGCACGGCAAGCTCGCCGATATCGTGCTGCGCTATACCTTCCCCGCTGCCGGGCTCGACGATCATGCGCTGGCCACCATGCTGTTGCTGGTGCTGTCGGGGGCGGGGCAGGCGCGGCAGGGCCTGCTGCCCTGAGCCGGGCTCAGCTCGGCGGCGAACCGAACGGCAGCAGCGCCGCAACGCCGCGCACTGCCGCCTTCGGGTCGAAATCGCCGATGATCAACTGCTGCAACAGGAATCCGGGCAGGATGCCGAACAGCGCGACGGCGGTCGCCTCGATGTCGGTGTCCTCGGGTAGCCAGCCGGCCTCGACCATGCGGCCGATGTACTCCGCCCACATATCGCGGATCCCGCTCATCGCCCGGCGCACGTAGACGGCGGCGTCGGGATCGACCAACGCCAGCGACCACGCCTGCGGAGCCAGGCGCAGCCTGCCTTCGGGACCGGTCTGCGGTATGAGCCAGCCGAGCAGATGCTCGGCCACCTCGGCGGGGACCGGTAGGGGATCGCGGCGCACCACGTCGGCCATCAGCGCCCGCACGTCGACGGTTGCGTTCGACGCCAGTGCCGCCACCAGTTCGTCCTTGCTCTTGAAGTAGCGGTACACCGCGCCGGCGGAGAGCCCGGATTCGGCGAAGACGTCCTGCATGGACGTGTTGTAGAAGCCCTTGCGGGAGAAGCAGCGTTGCGCGGCTTCGACGATCTGTTGCCTGCGGCGTTCCAGGTGTTCTTCGCTGACTCGAGGCATGCCTCAAAAGTAAAACGAATATCCGTTCTAGACAACTCACACCTCCGGTGCGACCGTAGGTGCATCAAAAAGAACGAGCCTCCGATTTACAGGAGAACGTCATGAACGTCACCCAGCGCGCCGTGGCCATCGGCGCAGTCGCGGCCCTGATCCAAGCGCTGATGTTGATCGCCTTCGCCTGGCCCGCCGCCAACATGGCACCCAGGGACCTACCGGTAGCGGTGACGGGCCCACAGGCGGCGATGGTCGCCGAACGGCTGGCCGCGCATGACGCCGACGCCTTCGAGATCACCACGACGCCCGACGAGAGCGCGGCACGGGCCGCGATCACCGACCGCGAGGTCTACGGTGCGATCGTCACCGGCGGGGGAGCGCCGCGGGTGCTGATCGCCTCCGGAGCCAGCCCCGCCGTCGCCCAGCAGTTGACCCAGGTCGCCCAGCAGATGTCCGGCGTACCGGCGCCTGCGGTCGAGGATCTGGTTGCCGCCGACCCCGATGATCCGCGCGGTGTCGGATTCGGGGCGATGGCGCTGCCGCTGGTGATGTCGGGCATCGCCGCGGGTGTGCTGCTGACGCTGCTGGTGCCCTCGGCGATCGGCCGGATGACCGGCCTGCTGAGCTTCGCGGTGGCGGGTGGCCTGCTGAGCATGGCGATCGTGCAGGGCTGGCTGTCGTTGATCCCGGGCAACTACCTCGTCGTGTCCGCGGTCGCCGGGTTGGTGTCGTTCGCGGTGGCGGGCACGGTCACCGGTCTGGCTGCCGTGGTCGGCCGGGCGGGTATCGGCATCGCCGCGCTGACCATGCTGTTGATCGGTAACCCGTTCTCGGCCGCCACCTCGGCGCCGGAACTGCTGCCGCAGCCGTGGGGCGCCATCGGTCAGCTGCTGCCGCCTGGTGCGGCGGCGTCGCTGCTGCGCTCGGTGGCCTTCTTCGACGGTGCCGGTGCGACGGGTCCGTTGGTGGTGCTGCTGGTGTGGGCCGGTCTGGCGGTGGTGCTGCTGGCGATCGGTGCGGTCCGCGAACGGCGGGGCTCCGATGAGCGGGCCGCGGCACCGGTTCCCGCGATGGCGGGCTGAGCGCTCGCACCTGGGCTCGCGTGAGAGGCCGTCACCGGATTATCGGGTGACGGCCTTCTTCTGCGCTGATATGTGGTCTCAGCGAAGGCAGCCGGGCCGACGCCGCCGCTGGAGAACTGGCGCGACGATGCAGATGCCGGAGAACCTCAGCTGTCCGAATCGTCCGCGCAGGACCGGCAGGTGCCGAAGATTTCGAGGGTGTGGCTGATCTCGGTGAAACCGTGCTTGTCGGCGATGGACTCGGCCCAGGCCTCCACAGTCGGTCCCTCGACCTCGATGGTGCGGCCGCAGCGGCGGCACACCAGGTGATGATGGTGGCCGGTCGAGCACTGGCGGTAGATGGATTCGCCGGAGTCGGTGCGCAGTACGTCCACCATGCCCGCGTCGGCCAGGGACTGGAGCGTGCGGTAGACCGTGGTCAGGCCGATGCCTTCGCCGCGCCGACGCAGTTCGTCGTGCAGCTCCTGGGCGGAGCGGAATTCCTCGATATCCCCCAGGAGCGCGGCGATCGCGCTGCGCTGGCGGGTACTGCGGATACCCACCGGCTTCTGCGAAACGACCAACTTGTCCGACACGATCAACCTTCCTCCACATGCGCGACGGCATCGACGACGATATGGGCCAGATGGTCGTCGACGAGTTCGTAGAGCACCTCGCGTCCCGAACGTTCGCCGTGCACCACACCTGCCGACTTGAGAATGCGCAGATGCTGGCTGACCAGCGGCTGTGTGACGCCGAGCGCGTCGACCAACTCGTGCACGCAACGCGGCGACTCCCGCAGTTGTAGCACGATCGCGATGCGAACGGGGGCGGCGAGTGCGCGCAGTAGCTCTCCGGCGTCCTCCAGGACGGTCCGGGTGGGGACCGGCGCGGGGGCGGGGGACCGATACGGGTTGTGCGGGTGAGCGGTGGCCGCCTCGGCAGTCATGGAACCATCTCCTTATTGGAAAGCGATCCCATTTTGATATGCACAGGTGCGCATGTCAAATAGGCATGCCGTGGTGGTGCAAACCCGGTTGTGGAGAGTCGATAGGCTGTAGCCAGTCGGCGGATCCAATACGGTGTACTTCGCTACATCACAATGTATGGGGATCGGCCGCATGGGCCCGATCCGGCCGCCCGATTCCGACTCGTACTGGATGGAGAATTCTCGCGTGGCACCCAAGTCGAAGGTGGACACCGTTGCCAACCTCGCCAAGCGCCGGGGTCTGGTGTACCCGTGCGGTGAGATCTACGGAGGCACCAAGTCGGCCTGGGATTACGGTCCGCTCGGCGTCGAGCTGAAAGAGAACATCAAGAAGCAGTGGTGGCGCTCCATGGTCACCAGCCGCGAAGACGTCGTCGGCCTGGACTCCTCGGTGATCCTGCCGCGTCAGGTCTGGGAGGCCTCCGGCCACGTCGCCACCTTCACCGACCCGCTGGTCGAATCGCTGCACACGCACAAGCGCTACCGCGCCGACCATCTGCTCGAGGCGTACGAGGAAAAGCACGGCCACCCGCCGGCCAATGGCCTGGCCGATATCAACGACCCCGAGACCGGCCAGCCCGGCAAGTGGACCGAGCCGCGCAACTTCTCCGGCCTGCTCAAGACCTTCCTCGGCCCGGTCGACGATGAAGAGGGCCTGCACTACCTGCGCCCGGAGACCGCGCAGGGCATCTTCGTCAACTTCGCCAACGTGATGACCACCGCGCGCAAGAAGCCGCCGTTCGGTATCGCCCAGATCGGCAAGAGCTTCCGCAACGAGATCACCCCCGGCAACTTCATCTTCCGCACCCGCGAGTTCGAGCAGATGGAGATGGAGTTCTTCGTCAAGCCGGGTGAAGACGCCGAATGGCACAAGTACTGGATCGACACCCGCTTCTCCTGGTACACCGATCTCGGCATCGACCCGGACAACCTGCGGCTGTACGAACACCCGAAGGAAAAGCTGTCGCACTACTCGGCCGGGACCACCGACATCGAGTACCGCTTCCGCTTCCAGGGCGGCGAGTGGGGCGAGCTCGAGGGCATCGCCAACCGCACCGATTACGACCTGAAGACGCACTCCGAGCACTCCGGCACGGACCTGGTCTACTTCGACCAGAACACCAAGGAGCGCTACATCCCCTACGTCATCGAGCCGGCGGCCGGTCTGACCCGTTCGCTGATGGCGTTCCTGGTCGACGCCTACGCCGAGGACGAGGCGCCCAACGCCAAGGGCGGTGTGGACACTCGCACGGTGCTTCGGCTGGATCGCCGGCTGGCGCCGGTCAAGGCCGCGGTGCTGCCGCTCTCGCGTAACGCCGACCTGACGCCCAAGGCGAAAGACCTTGCCGCGCAACTGCGTAAGTACTGGAATGTCGAATTCGACGACGCCGGTGCGATCGGGCGCCGCTACCGTCGTCAGGACGAAATCGGTACCCCGTTCTGCATCACCGTCGATTTCGACACCCTCGACGACCAGGCTGTCACGATCCGTGAGCGGGACTCCATGACGCAGGAGCGGATCGCGCTGGACCAGGTGGAGGGCTATCTGGCCAAGCACCTGCTGGGCGCCTGATTCGTCTCGAAGGGCCGGTCACCGCACTGCGGTGACCGGCCCTCGTGCGTTGTGCGTCAGCCGATTCCGCTGCTGGCGCCGCTGCCGGTGGACATGGATTGGATCAGTCCCATCAGCAGGGCCAGGACTCCGCCGTCGGCGTTGCCGCCGGCCGCGCTACCGGTATTGACGTCGGTCCTGGTGGGGTGCTTGCGCATGTGTTCTCCTCATCGTGCAGTCGAGCGGGGCCCGACGCTCCCGGTCTTGGGCGGGGCGCCCGCGGGAGTGTGAGGGAGCGTATCGGCCGGAGCGAAGAGAAACGCTGCATTTTCAAAAATTTCTCTGCTGGAACCGCCAAGGGTCCTTGCGGCTGCGCTCAGGCCGGGACGTCCCAGAACGCCAGTTCGTGGCGCATGCCTTCCCGAAAGAAGTGTTCGGCCGTGGCCGGATCGACGTCGGTTTCGTCGAGCATGCGGGCGCAGCGGCGGGTGAGCGCCGCGAACTCGGGATCGGCGTAGGTCTCGACCCAGCGGCGGTAACGCGGTTCGGCGGGCGGGTTCTTGGCGAGGATGATGCCGAGCGTCGAATAGCCCCACATGCAGGGGTAGAGCGCGGCCAGGCCCGCGCCATAGGAGGCGGCGGCGTCCAGCAGGAACCGGGTGTAGGCCGCGCACGGCTCGCCTTTGACCGCGCCGTCGAGATCCGCGCCGAACTCGGCGGCCAGCGAGCGGTGCAGTGACAGCTCCTCGTGGTAGGTGGAATGGGCCAGGTCCACCAGGTCGCCGAGATGGCCCGCGGGCGCCTGCCAGGCCAGGCGGCTGAACACGCGGACGTAGTCGAGCAGGTACAGATAGTCCTGTTCCAGCCAGGAGCGGAACACCGGGTCCGGCAGATCACCGCGCGCGATTCCGGCGACCGTCGGGTGGGCCAGTTGTTCCTCGACCATCGGCCGGCCGAGCTCTTCCAGGTGTGCGGCGAGACTCATGCCGACAGTCTCGCGCATGCGCGGGCAACGGCTCGATGCGGTGCGGTGCGGTTCATCCCTGGACCTGTCGCGCCGGTGTTCCGGCGATCGGTGGATCGCGCCGTGGGCAGCCTCGGCTTCTCGTCGATGCCGAACCGTAATGTTTTCCGGCCCCGTGGATTTGCGCGTGAACAGCTGTTGCCGCACGCTTGCGGGGTGCTGTGGGATGCGGGTGATGTGGTGCGGTTGCTGGCGCCGTCGGAACAACGATTCGTCCGGCACGGCACCTACACCGGACGGTCGGTGACGGTCGCCGGGCTACTCGATATTCCGGCGCTGCGAGCTGCCTTCGCGACACTGCTGCGCGCGTATCCGATCCTGGTCTGTCGAATCGGGATCGATGAGTACGGACGCGGGCATCTGCTGCGGCCTGCGAGTTCCAGCCCGGTCGAGCTGTGGACGCGGGCGGGCGATCCTGCCGAACTCACCATGCCCGTACATCGCCTCGACCCGGCCGAGCAGATGGCCTACGTCGACGTCGTGTGCGGACCCGGCAAGCTGTCGCGCGTGACGATGTATGTGCACCACGGTGTTGCCGACGCCGGCCACTGCGTCGAATTGTTCGCCCGATTCTGGGATTGCTACACCGACCGGGTCATGGGTTTGCCCGGCGCCGTGGAGCCGTTCGGCCATCCGATGCCGCTGGAATGGCATGCCGAGCGACGTGGCATCGCACGGCACGGGCATTCGGGCTTCGAGGACGTCGCGCGTCCGCTGACGCCCGCGCCGCCGCCGGCCGGTGACGACGGCCCGGGCGAAGCAGTTCTGGTGCGGCCGCGACGGTTGCGCTTGGAACCGGCCGCCACCGCCCGCATCGTCGAGTTGAGCAAGCTGCACCGGGTGAGCGTCAACGCGTTGCTGACCGCAGGGCTGCTGCGGGCCTACGCCGCCACGGCCGGTGCCGGCGGTGCGGTCCCCGTCGGTTGTCTCTACCCGGTGGATCTGCGGTCGCGGCTCGATCCGCCGGTCGCGCCTGCCGCGGGCACGAACATGGCGGGCCTGGCCGCGTTCACCGCGGAGGTCGACGGTGCCGGCTGCATTGTCGAACTGGCACAAAGGATCTCGATACGACTGCGGTCGGACCTCGACTCCGGAACCGTGCAGCAGTCGGTGCTGCATTTCCCGGATTACTTCGGTGACAACCGGATCCACTCGCTCGCCGGGCACATCGCGATCACCAACACCGGGGTCGTTCCGCACTTCCGCACACCCGACGGGTTGCAGATCACCGACTACGAGATCGTCTACCTGTCGGCGCACCCACGTCGCTCACTCGGACCGTCGGCCGCCGTCACCTTCCTCGCCTACACCTTCGCCGCCCGGCTCACCGTCGCCATCCTCGGCGGCCCCGACCCGGCCCACCTCTACGAGCGTGTGCACACCGAGCTGACCGCCCCGATCCGTCCGGCGAGCGCACCGGCGCTGAGCGTACCGAGCTGACGGCCCCGAACCCTGCGGGTGAGCTGCTGTGCAGGCGGCGTCGGTCCGGGCGATCCGCCCGCATCCCTCTCCCTGATACCGGGCCGACCCGTCCGGACTGCGCGCCGATGATCAGTTGCCTGTGCGGACTGCCCCCATGGCCGGGCCGTACCGGCGCTGAGCCGATGGGGTCCTGATGGCGGCCGGTCAGAAGCGTCCGCCCCGGCTGATCCGCCGCGAGCCGGAGGACCCGCCGAACGACGGTGGGCGATATCCGCCGCCGTAACCGCGCCGGGAACCGCCGGCGGCTCCGCGCAGGAGGCCCTCGATCAGGATGCCGCCGAGTATCGCTCCCGCCTGCGCGGTTCCGGATGGTGCGCGCCCGGTTTCCCAGGCCTGGACGCCGGCCTTGGCCTCGTGCAGGGCGCGTCCGCCGAGGTCGGCGGCGGTGCGGGCGTGGGTGAGGGCGGTGGCCGGATCGCTGTCGCGCAGCCTTGTCGCGCCGTCGAGGTGGCGCTGGGCTTCGGCGAGGCGGGTGCGAGCAGTGGCGTCGACGCCGCCGCGGCGGGTGCTGATGTAGTCGGCGGCCGTACGCACCCGGGAGCCTGCGTCGAGGAGTGCCTGATCGAGACGGCGTCGCAGGTCTTCGGCGGCGAGTTTGCGTTCGGTGGCGTTCGCGAGGGCGCGATCGAGTTCGGCGTCGGCGGAGAGCACGTCGTGGAAGGCGCCCAAGGGATCGGTCGCCGCCGTGTTCTGTGCTTCCTCGAGGACGGTGTGCGCGCTCGCGGTGGCCGAGGCCAGCTCGGGCCCGCCGTGTGCGGTGAGTTCGGCCGCCGCCGTGAGATCGCTGCGCAGTTCGTCCAGCGCGGCGGGCAGACCGGCGCGTGCCTGTTCGATATTCGCCGCCGCGTGCAGGATGGCATCGAGCAACGTGCGGGCCTGCCCGATCGCGCCCTCAGCGGCCCGGATCGCCGCGACCGCGCCGCCCTGCTGACCGACCGGCCGTCGCAACGCGTCGCGCCCGGCGTCGATACTGCTTTCCGCGAAGGCGATACGTTCGCGCGCCATCGTGACGTTGGCGCGAATCGAGTCGAGTACCTGCGGGGGATGCGCGGCGACGAGGCGGTTGAGCTCCTTGTCGGCGGCTGGTAGCCGTCCGGTGAGGTCGACCAGATCCCGAGTCAGCGCGTCCAATCGATCGGTGGCGTTGATGAGCAGATCGCGCATCGCATCGAAGGCGGTGACTTGCTCGTCGAGTTCGCGATCGGCCCGGCCCAGAGTGCCGATCAGTTCTATCAGCAGTGCGCGCTGCTGATCGGGCGTTTCCGGGATGGCGTCGTCGAGTCGCTGCCGGATCGCGAACGCCTGTGCCAGTGCCGCTTTCGCCTGGTCGACGGCGGTTCGGAACGGGGTGACGGCGGTATCGCCGAATTCTCCGGTCGCCAGCTCCAATTCCTCGGAACTGGTGCGCACCGCATTGTCGACGTCCACCAGCAGCTCGCGCGACCTGGCGTGCAGGACGGGCAACGGCAGCACCGCCAGGGCACGGGAATCGGTCGGATCGATGGCCCGAGCCCGTTCCAGTTCCGCCCGATCGCGTCCTCGCCTGCGCCTGCGTGTGAACAGCACCAGTGCCCCGACCACGCCGACGATCAGCACGCCGATGATGAGCACCGGAACCAGCGTCACCCCGCCGCCGGACATCGCCGCCCCCAGCCCGTCGGCGGCGGCCACTCCCGCGTCGGCCCAGCGACTGTCACGCAGGGCGGGCTCGACCTCGGCGGTGAGAATCCGGTCGAGCTCGGATTCGCTGACGCCGCTGGGCGCCGCACCGTCGAAGGCGTAGGCCCGATCGTCGACGGCCACCGCCAGCAGCATGTCGCGGGTGCCGAACCCGGAGCGCTGCGCGGTCTGCGCCGCCCAGTCCTGCGGGCTCCGACCGGCGAAATCGCGGACGTAATACACCCACAGCCGCACCTGATGGTCGGCATAGAGCCGATCGACGGCCGCGCGCACCTCGGTGGCACCCGCGGCGCCGAGTGCGTTCGCCGAATCGACCACATAGGTGTCCATCCGCGTCGGCGGCTCGGCTCGCGCCGGTGCCGAGACCAGCGGCAGCGGGGCGCATACCAGCCCCACCCCGAGCACGACCAGCAGCGACCAGCGGACCACCCGATGCAGCGCCATGGCATCGAATCTATCGCGCACCCAGCGCCGCGCGGCCGCCGTCGGGCGCGGGTCGCGCGAGCGCGGCCGTCGCATCGATCGCGCAGCGGGCACCGGCCGCGGGCCGCGGCTACGCGCGGCAGCATGCGACGAGATCCGAGTCTCGCCGCGTGTGCGCCTGCCGCCACGCAAGGTTCATCCCGCCATCGGCCCGTCGATTTCCCCGCCCGTCATCCCGAACGCGAGCGACGGGCATCGTCTGCGCCATCCAGCCGGCGATAACATCGAGACCGTGGTCACCATCGACAGCACCTACACCGGTCACGTTTCCGCCGACTCGGCCGCCCAGCAGCGTGAGGTACCCGGCGCGCGGATCATCAAGATGTCGGTCGGGCCGATGGACAACAACAGCTACCTGGTGCAGTGCACCGCTACCGGCGCCGCCGTGCTCATCGACGCCGCCAATGACGCCGACCGCCTCATCGCCCTGATCGATCAGGAGACGCCTGGCATGGTCCGCTACATCGTCACCACCCACCGGCACCCCGACCACTGGCAGGCGCTGGCCCAGGTCGCCGCCGCGACCACCGCCGCGACCACCGCGCACACCCTCGACGCCGCAGACCTGCCCATCACACCGACCGAGACCCTCGCCGACGGCGACACCCTGACGATCGGCAAGCTGAACGTCGAGATCATCCACCTGACCGGCCACACGCCCGGTTCGATCGCGCTCGCCCTCACCGACGGTTCCGGCCGGACCCACCTGTTCACCGGCGACTCACTGTTCCCGGGCGGGCTGGGCAAGACCGGCAGCCCGCAGGACTTCGCCACTCTCTACGCCGACGTCACCACCAAACTCTTCGACCGCTACCCCGACGACACCGTCGTCTACCCGGGCCACGGCGACGACACCACGCTGGGCGCCGAACGGCCGCAGCTGGGGGAGTGGAAGGAGCGGGGCTGGTAGTTCGCCCCGACGTCGACGGGCAGAGCACCCGGTCCGCACCGGAAAAGCGGGCCCCCGGGAAAGAAAACGGGCCGGTAACCTCCGTTCGCTGTGCACTTTCGTGGCGCGAGCGTGCACACTACGGCCCAACTATGAAACCCCGTCCGTCGGCCGGGTCCGTGCTGAAGGGAAAGGAGTCGGCGAGAGTGTTCAGCCGCATCGCCATCGTGAACCGGGGTGAGGCCGCCATGCGCCTCATCCACGCCGTCCGAGATCTGGCCGCGGCTACCGCGCAGCCGATCGAAACCGTCGCGCTCTACACCGACGTCGACCGCAATGCCACATTCGTGCGCGAAGCCGATATCACCTACGACCTCGGCCCCGCCTCCGCGCGCCCCTACCTCGATCTGAAAGCGCTCGAACGCGCCCTCGTGGCGACCAAGGCCGACGCCGCGTGGGTGGGCTGGGGTTTCGTCGCGGAGGACCCGGCCTTCGCCGAATTGTGCGAACAGATCGGTGTCACATTCATCGGCCCGAGCCCGGACGCGATGCGCAAGCTCGGTGACAAGATCGGCGCGAAGCTCATCGCCGAGGAGGTCGGTGTACCGGTCGCGCCGTGGAGTCGCGGCGCGGTCGAGTCGGTGGAGGCGGCCGTCGCTGCCGCGGCCGAGATCGGCTACCCGCTGATGCTGAAGGCCACCGCGGGCGGCGGCGGCCGCGGAATCCGGAAGATCAACGACGAAGCCGAGCTCGTCGACGCCTACGAACGCACCAGCCAGGAGGCCGCGCGCGCCTTCGGCAGCGGCGTCGTCTTCCTGGAGCGCCTGGTCACCGGCGCCCGCCACGTCGAGGTCCAGGTGATCGCCGACGGTCAGGGCACCGCGTGGGCGCTGGGTGTGCGCGACTGCTCGGTGCAGCGGCGCAACCAGAAGATCATCGAGGAATCGGCCTCGCCGGTGCTGAGCCAGGAGCAGGCCGCCGAGCTGAAGGCCTCGGCGGAGCGGCTCGCGGTCGCGGTCGGTTACCGCGGCGCGGCCACCGTCGAGTTCCTCTACCACCCCGGTGACCAGCTGTTCGCCTTCCTCGAGGTCAACACCCGCCTCCAGGTCGAACATCCGATCACCGAATACACCACCGGCTTCGACCTCGTGCACGCGCAGCTGCATGTGGCCTCCGGTGGAAAGCTCGAAGGCGAGCCGCCGGCCGAACGCGGCCACGCCATCGAAGCCCGCCTGAACGCCGAAGACCCCGACCGCGATTTCGCGCCCGCTCCCGGCCGCATCGCACTGCTCGATCTGCCGGCCGGTCCGGGCATCCGCGTCGACACCGGCGTCAGCGAGGGCGACACCATCCCGGCCGACTTCGACTCGATGATCGCCAAGATCATCGCCTACGGCCGCGACCGCGAGCAGGCCCTCGGCCGGCTGCGCCGGGCGGTCTCGCAGACCCGCGTCATCATCGAAGGCGGCGCCACCAACAAGAGCTTCGTGCTCGACCTGCTCGATCAGCCCGAGGTGATCGACGCCAGCGCCGACACCGGTTGGATCGACCGGGTGCGCGGCGAGGGCCGGCTGGTCTCGCAGCGGCATTCGGCCGTCGCGCTGGCCGCCGCCGCGATCGAGGCCTATGAGGAAGAAGAGCGCGCCGAGCGGCACCGGCTGCTGTCCACGGCCTCCGGTGGACGTCCGCAGGTGCAGCACGAGAGCGGCCGCCCGCTCGATCTGAAGCTGCGCGGCGTCGGCTACCGGGTGCGGGTGGCGCGGATCGGCGCGCACCGGTTCCGCATCGGCATCGAGGCCGGCAGCGATATCCGCACCGCCGACGTCGACCTCGAACGCTTCGATCAGCACACCGGGCAGATCGTCGTCAACGGCATCCGCTATCGCCTGGTCACCGGCACCCACGGTCCGGTGCACCTGGTCGACGTCGACGGGGTGACCCACCGGGTCAGCCGCGATGAGGGCGGTGTCGTCCGCTCGCCCGCGCCCGCGCTGGTCGTCGCGACGCCGCTGCAGGTCGGCGACGAGGTCGAGGCCGGTGCCCCGGTGCTGGTGCTGGAGAGCATGAAGATGGAAACGGTGCTGCGCGCGCCGTTCCGGGCCCGGCTCAAGGAATGCTCGGTGTCGGTCGGCACCCAGGTGGAGGCCGGTGCGCCGATGCTGCGGCTGGAGCCGCTCGGCGACGACACCGAGGCCGTCGGCACCACCGCGAACGAGCCGGTGGAGCTGGACCTGCCCGCCAGCCAGGCCGGCACCCAGCCGCACGAGCGGCTGGTGCGTGGCCAGCAGGACATGCGCAGCCTGCTGCTCGGCTTCGACGTCGACCCGCACGACGACCGCCGCGTCGTCCAGGACTATCTGGCCGCGCGCCGGGAAGCCATCGCCGACAACCGCAGGCCGCTGGCCGAGGAACTCGAGCTGATCGAGGTGTTCGCCGACCTCGCCGAGTTGAGCCACAACCGGACCTGGGGCGACGACGGCGGCCACGCGCACGTGCACAGTGCCCGCGAGTACTTCCACACCTATCTGCAGAGCCTCGACGTGGAGCGGGCCGGGCTGCCGGAGTCGTACCGCGCCAAGCTCGCCCGGGCGCTCGGGCATTACGGCGTCACCGAACTGGATCGCACGCCCGATCTGGAAGCCGCGGTGTTCCGGATCTTCCTCGCCCAGCAGCGTCCCGCCGACACCGTCATGGTGATCACCACCCTGCTGCGCGAGTGGCTCGGCGAGCCGGTGCCGGACGCGGCCCTGCGTGAGCCGGTCGGCCTGGCGCTGGAACGACTGGTGGCGGCGACGCAGGTGCGGTTCCCGGTGATCGCCGACCTGACCCGCGGACTGGTCTACGCCTGGTACGGCCAGCCGCTGCTGCGGCGCAACCGTGCCCGCGTGTACGCCAACGTCCGCAAGCACCTGAGCTACCTGGACGCCAATCCGCAGGCTCCCGATCGCGCCGAACGCCTCGGCGAGATGGTGCGCAGCACCGAACCGCTGGTGCGGCTGCTCGGACAGCGGCTGGTGCGTGGCGCCGCCGACAACACGGTCATGCTCGAGGTGCTGACCCGGCGCTACTACGGCAACAAGGACCTCGTCGACGTCCGCACGCACGAGGCGAACGGCTGCACCTTCGTGATCGCCGAGCGTCGCGGGCTGACGCTGGTGTCGGCCGCGGTGAGCTTCGACGCCCTCGACTCGGTGGTGGCCGGGCTGGCCGAGCTCGCCGATGGCGCCGCCTCCATCGAGGCCGATATCTACCTGGCCTGGGAACGGCAGCCGGAGGACTTCGACGAGATGGCCGCGGCGCTGCAAGACAAGTTCAGCGCGCAACAGCTGCCGAACCAGGTGCATCGCATCACCGCCACGGTCGCGGGCAGCAACGGTGCGGTTATGCACCACCACTTCACCTTCCGTCCGTCGGCCACCGGGATGGACGAGGAGCGGCTGATCCGCGGTCTGCACCCGTACATCGCGGAGCGGATGCAGATGAAGCGGCTGCGCAAGTTCGACCTGACGCGGCTGCCGTCCTCGGATGAAGAGGTCTATCTGTTCCGCTGCGTCGCCAAGGAGAACGCCTCCGACGAGCGGCTGATCGCCTTCACCCAGGTGCGTGACCTGGCCGCGCTGCGTGAACACGACGGCAGGCTGCTCGCCCTGCCGACCGCCGAGTCCACCCTCGCCGCCTGCGTCGACGGCATCCGCCGCGCGCAGTCGCTGCGGGGCTCGGGCAACCGGCTGCACACCAACCGCATCGTGATGTACATCTGGCCGCCGCTGGATCTCACCGAGGCGGAGCTGGGGACGATCGTCGAACGCGTGGAACCGACCACCGCAGGCGCCGGGCTGGAGGAGATCCTGCTCATCGCGCGCCGCCCCGATCCGAAGACCGGCGAGCTGGTCAAGATCGTGGTGCGGATCGGTTTCGATGCTCCCGGCTGGACCCAGGTCACCGTCGGTGAACGGACCGACGATCCGGTCGAGCCGATCGACGAGTACCGCCAGAAGGTGTTGCGCGCCGCGGCCCGCAACACCGTCTACCCGTACGAGCTCACCGGTCTGCTCGGCGACTTCACCGAGTACGACCTCGACGAGAACCATGCGCTGGTTCCGGTCGATCGGCCCAAGGGCCGCAACACTGCCGCGATGGTCGCCGGTGTGGTCACCGCGCCGACCGAGCGGCATCCACAGGGTGTCACCCGGGTGGTGCTGCTCGGCGATCCGACCAAGTCGCTGGGCGCGCTGTCGGAGCCGGAGTGCCGCCGGGTGATCGCCGCCCTGGGTCTGGCCGAGCAGATGCAGGTGCCGCTGGAGTGGTACGCCCTGTCCTCCGGTGCGCGGATCTCGATGAAGTCCGGTACCGAGAACATGGACTGGGTGGCGGCCGCGCTCAAGCGCATCGTCGAATTCACCCAGGACGGTGGCGAGATCAATATCGTCGTCGCGGGCATCAACGTCGGTGCGCAGCCGTACTGGAACGCCGAGGCGACGATGCTCATGCACACCAAGGGCATCCTGGTGATGACGCCGGATTCGGCGATGGTGCTCACCGGCAAGCAGGCGCTCGACTTCTCCGGCGGTGTGTCGGCCGAGGACAACTTCGGCATCGGCGGGTACGACCGGGTGATGGGTCCCAACGGGCAGGCGCAGTACTGGGCGCCGAACCTGGCCGCGGCACAGGAGATCCTGATGTCGCACTACGACCACACCTACATCGCACCCGGCGAGCAGGCGCCGCGGCGGGCGCAGACCTCCGATCCGTTCGATCGCGACGTCTCCGGTTTCCCGCACACGATGGCCGACAGCGACTTCACCACCGTCGGCGAGATCTTCTCCGCGACCGCCAACCCGGATCGCAAGAAGCCCTTCGATATTCGCACGGTCATGCGGGCGCTGTCGGACCAGGATCATCCGGTGCTCGAGCGGTGGGCAGGCATGGCGGACGCGGAGACGGCCGTCGTGCAGGACGCGCATCTCGGCGGAATCCCGGTGTGCCTGCTCGGTATCGAGTCGCGCAGTATTCCGCGGCGCGGTTTCCCGTCCACGGACGGCCCGGATACCTACACCGCGGGCACGCTGTTCCCGCGCTCGTCGAAGAAGGCCGCGCGGGCGATCAACGCGGCCAGCGGCAATCGTCCGCTGGTGGTGCTGGCGAACCTGTCGGGCTTCGACGGCTCACCGGAGTCGATGCGCAAACTGCAGTTGGAGTACGGCGCCGAGATCGGCCGCGCGATCGTCAACTTCCGTGGGCCGATCGTGTTCTGCGTGATCTCGCGCTATCACGGCGGCGCGTTCGTGGTGTTCTCCAAGGCGCTCAACCCGAATATGACGGTGCTGGCGCTGGAGGGCTCGTTCGCCTCGGTGCTCGGCGGTGCACCGGCCGCCGCGGCCGTGTTCTCCGGTGAGGTGAACGCGCGCACCGCGGCCGATCCGCGCATCCAGGATCTGGAGACGCGCGCCGCCAACGCCGCGGGCACCGATCGTGCCGAGCTCACCGCCGAACTCGACGAGCTCAGGTCGTCGGTGCGCGCGGAGAAACTCGGTGATGTGGCAGCGGAATTCGACAAGGTGCACAACATCCACCGGGCCGTGGAGGTGGGCTCGGTGGACGCGGTGATCCGCGCCGCCGAACTGCGTCCGCGCATCATCGAAGCGATCGAGGCGCGTCTGGGGAGCTGATCCGGTCGACCGCTGATCAGCGGTTGGATCGAGCGAAGTGACGGTGGTCAGGCTGAGGCAGCCTGACCACCGTCGTCATTTCGCGACACGACGTCGACCGCTCGGCACGCGATCCTGGCCGCGGGGCCGGCCCTCACGCAGGCCGGGACTCGCGGCCGGTCGACTCGTCCGAGCGGGCGGAACCGGCTCGCCGCGCCCGCTTCCCACGCGCCACTTCCGTGGCCAGCGCGTCGAGGGGTTGCGCGAACTGCGCCAGCGGGTCGGCCAGCCCGGCCAGCCACGCCCGAGCCGCCTCGACGCCCACCGGATCCACCGCGTACAGCCTGCGGTTTCCCTCGGCGCGGACGGTGACCAGCCCGGCATCGCGCAGCACCTTCAGATGCTGGGAGACGCCGGGCTGGGAGATCGCGGTGTGCTCCTGAACGGCGGCGACGACCGTGCCGGCCGGCTGTTCGCCACCGGCCACCAGTTCGAGGATGCGGCGGCGCACCGGGTCGCCGAGCGCCTCGAAGATCTTCTTCGCAGCTGAGCTCATCAGGATTCGGGGCCCTCCTCGGGCTCCACGGTGTAGAAGGTGATGGTCTGCTCGGCGGCGGCGTGCGCCTCGGCCGGATCGTCACCGGCGGCGATGGCCGCCTCGGCCCAGCCGGTCGCGGCCGTGCGGACGAATTCCGTTCCTTCGGGTGTGGTCGGGAACGTCAAGCCCTCGTTGGGATCGACCGGCTCCCCGGTGGACAGGTGCAGGCCGAGTGCCATCATCACCAGGTCCCAGCCCACGCCCACCGCGCCGGGTCCGTACTGCTTCCACATGCCCGGATCGACCGGCGCCTCGTGCGTCAATTGCAGCAGTGTGCCGGCATCGGTGGCGGCGAGGCTGACCTCCACCCACGACACCTGCGGGCCCATCTCCCAGGTCAGCGCGAAGGACTCCGGCTCCGCACACCGTTCGATCACCCCGCCGGCATTCCCCTCGAGCTGATAGCGTCCGCCGACCTTCAGCTCCCCGGTGACCGGAAGGAACCATCGGGGGATCCGCTCGGCGGTGGTCAGCGCGTCCCACAGATCCTCCCGATCCGTGGGGTAGCTCCGTCGCGCGATCGCGATCTTGGTCGGCGCTCCATCCCGTTCGCCGTTTCGTACCTCACGTACCACGAGCCCGGCAACGGCAACGGGGTCGGTCAGCAATGGCATGTCAACAACCTCCTTGTATAAGTTAGAACTTATAGTAGCGCGGATGCCTGATCGTGTCACCAGTCGAAGAAGATCGGTGTCGTCGTGGTTTGTGGTGGCAGATGCCGGGTAGTAGCCACCGTGTAGCTGATCATGGCGTCACCGCCGCTGAGGCTACCGACGAGACCGCCGGACAGGCGCCGTCTCGTCGATGGGCCGGACCGTCCGGCTCGACAGATATCGGCGCATCGATGTGCCGACACAGCAGACCGCGGCGTAAGGCCGCATACCCGGCCCGTCGTCGCTCCTTCGCTCCACAACGAGGAGGAAGACATGGCTCAACAAGTAGAAGATCTGATCGGCGATGTCGTCTACGACCCTGGTGGCGACAAGATCGGCAAAGTCAAACGCGTATACGTCGACAACAGTTCGGGTCAGCCGACCTGGGCGGCAGTGAGTACCGGCCTGTTCCGAGACGATTCTCTCGTGCCGCTGGCGGGTGCCCGCGTCCGGGAGGACTCCGACGAGGTACAGGTGAGTGTCGGAAAAGAAGCGGTGAAGTCGGCGCCGCACCTCGAACGGGACGGCCTGATCACTCCGGAAGCCGAATCGGAGCTGTTCGTCCACTACGGCATCGACCCCGGCCATGCCGGCTGGGAAGAGTACGGCAGGCATGCCGCACCCGCCGGTGGAGCCGCCGGAATGGCAGGAACCGAACAAGGTATCGCCGGCCGCACCGGCCGCGCCGACAGCGATGACGCCATGGTGCGCTCGGAGGAACGACTGGACGTCGACACCGAGCAGCAAGTGGCCGGCAAGGCCCGGCTGCGCAAGTACGTGGTGACCGAGGAACAATCCATCACCGTGCCGACGACGCATGAGGAGGTCCGGATCGAACGCGAGCCGATCACCGACCCCTCCGCGGTCTCCGGTGATATCGGGGATGACGAGCGCGAGGTCACGCTGCACGAGGACCGCGTGACGGCGCACAAGGAATCGGTGCCGGTCGAACAGGTCCGGCTCGCGGTGGACGAGGTCCCCGAGGAGCAAACCGTCTCCGACACCGTCCGCAAGGAACGTATCGACACCGAAGGAGTCGACCCGGAGCAGCGGCACCGCCGCTGACCCGGTATCGACCGCCGCCGAAGCGGCCCGGGGCATTCGGGTCCCGGGCCGCTCGGTTCAGTCGAATGTGCAGCCTGCCACGGGCTTTCCGGCGAGGCGGTCGAGCAGATAGGTGATCGCGTTGTCGGGGCCGAAGCCGTCGATGATCTCGGGCCCGAAGTGGTTGCCGAAGGTGGTGCCGGGGGCGATGGGCGGTAGGTCGTTGGTGCGGAAGGTGACCGTCGCGCCCTTGGCGCACCAGTCCTGAGCCAGTTGGCGACCCTGTCCGTAGGGGACGGTGTCGTCATTGCGGCCGTGGGTGATGAAGACCGGGCTGGTGGGGGTGAGGCTGCCGATGCGCTGCTCGCGCAGGATGCGGTCGGCGGCGGGCAGCTCACGCAGATGGTCGAGCAGCGGCCTGCCGTCGACGGTCATATCGCTGGTCCGGGCGAAGGGATGTTTGGCGATGATGTCGGCGATGCATTCGGTGCGCACGCTGTCGAGTAGGGCGCGCCCGGCCGGCGTCGTCAATTCGTCGACGATCCTGCGCAGTTCGGGGTAGCGGTCGGTGAAACCGTTGATCGCGAAGCCGATGGCGGCACCGATCAGGTTGCCGTCGATCTGGCCGACCACCTGCATCAGGTCGGCGGTCGGCGCACCGGCCCACGTGCCCTTCAGGTTGAGTTCGGGCGCGTAGCTCGGCTGCATTTCCGCTGCTGCCGCTGCCGCTCCGCCGCCCTGGGAGTAGCCCCAGATGGCAAGCGGCGTATCGGATCCGCTGCCGGCCAGGACGTTGGCGGCGCGGGCGGCGTCGAGCACGGCGTGCGCCTGTTCGATCCGATTGGCGTAGGTGTGCACGCCCGGCGTGCCGAGCCCGATGTAATCGGTGACGAATACGCGCGCGCCCAGCGCGTTCCACGCCGCGGCCGACATCGATTCCTGATTCGCCGACAGCGACACCGGCTCGGTGCTGACGTGCATTCCGGTGCTGAAGGCCAGCGACAGTGCGCACTGATCGCCCTGCCCGACCGTGCCCGGCGCGATGACGATGGTCGGACGTTCGCCGGCACCTCGCCACGGCTGGGTCGCGTCGATGAAGGTTCCGGTGACGGGCACCGGCACGTCGTGCTGGGTGCGCGAGCTGAACATGACTCGCTGCGCCTGCACCGGCCGGCCCTCGGCGCCGGGAGCCATCGTGAACAGCGGCATCGGCTCGGTCTTGACGATCGCGCCGCGCTCGGCGGGAATCTCGGCCGGGGGAGTATAGAAATCGGGGACGGCGGTGGCGGTCGCGGCGGTATGGACGCCGGCCGCCATGCTCAGGCAGGCGACCACGCCTGCGGTGATCGCCTGCCGGATGCGCCGGTGTCGTCTGCGGGTCGGGTGCGTGCCATGGTGCTGTGGCTGCATGGATCTTCTTTCTGAGGCCAGGCGCCCCTCGGCTGCCTGCGCGATGGCCGGATCCGGTGGATCACGGTGCGGCGTCGCGGAATTCGGCGTCGGGTTGGCCGACCCCCCGGCAACGCGTGGTGGATAGCCGCACTCATCGGCCCATGTGACGGGCCGCGGATGTGAAGCGGCTCACCAGAGGGTAACACGGTTACCCAGAGCTGGTAACCCCGTTACCGAGCGGCCGGATTACTGTCACCATGGTGGGTAGCGGGCGAGAAACCGAGATATCGGCACAGATCATCGCGGTCGTGCTCGACGTGCTCGAGTCCGACGGATACGACGCGGTGCAACTGCGGTTGATCGCCCGTCGCGCGCACGTCTCGCTCGCGACCGTCTACAAACTCTTCCCGACCCGCGACGAGCTGATCGTCTCCGCGGTCGAGCGGTGGATGGCCGACAACACCTATAAGGAGATGACGCCACTACCCGCCGACATCACCGTCCGCGACGGGCTGACGATGGTGCTGCGGACGGTCTTCGAGCCGTGGGAGCGCAACCCCAAGATGCTCGAGGCCTACCACCGGGCCCGCCTCGGACCCGGCGGCCAGCGCTTGGATACCCAGGGCTTCAACGCGGTCCTGCCGGTCGCGCTCGGCCTGCTCAGCGATCTCGACCCGGGCTACGCCGAGGATGTGGCGTTGATCATGACCAATATGACGTTGGCGCTGATCGGCGCCTTCGCCATCGGTTCCATCGAGATCACCGATATCCTGCCCACCCTCGAACGCACCATCTACCGGCTGACCGCCGATAACGAAAGCGCGGCCCTCGGCCGGAAATCCCCAGCCCACCATGGCGAGCGCACCTGAGCCGAGATCAGTAACGATTCGATGGAGAACCCTCGCCCGGATGGAACGGCGCAACCCAGCTGGCAAACTCGAGGAGTGAATTCGGCACCACTGCGCACACGGACGGGCACTGTCACCGAACCCGCGGTGGCGCGGGGAGTAGGAGCGGGCATGCTGCGATGGGGGTGGCGGCTGGTCGCGGGGGTGGTGCTGATGGGAATGGTGCTGGTGTTCGGCACGGCGTTCCGGGTATGGCAGGTGGCGCGGATCGACGATTACCGCAAGGCCGACGCCATCGTGGTGCTCGGCGCCGCCCAGTACTCCGGCACACCGTCGTCGGTGTTCGAGGCCAGGCTCGACCAGGCCTACAACCTGTTCGAGGCCGGGGTCGCGCCGCGGGTGATCACCGTCGGCGGAAAACAGGAGGGGGATCTGTATACCGAGGCCGCATCGGGGAAGAACTATCTGATGGACCGAGGCATACCCGCCGACCGGATCCTCGCCGTGGAGACCGGATCGGACACCCTGCGCAGCGTCGAAGCCGTCGCCACCGCCATGCGGGCCCGCGATATGGGGTCGGCGGTACTCGTCAGCGACCCATGGCATTCGCTGCGCACCCGGACCATGGCCCGCGACGCCGGCCTGGACGCCTGGACCGCCCCCACCCGCACCGGCCCCGCCGTCTACACCAGGGAATCGCAGGCCCACGGCATCTTCCGGGAGACGTTCGCACTGCTGTGGTACCAGCTCACCCACTTCTCCGCCGACTTCGGCTACACCGCGGGGCAATGAGATGAGCGCCGACGGCTACAGCGCGCGCGACCGCGAGCGCCTTGTCCTTGAGGGCCCGAAAACCGCCGGGCTCACCAGCGACGGCAACGGCCACCGCAGCGATTTCTCCCGCGACCGCGCCCGCGTCCTGCATTCGGCCGCGCTGCGCAGACTGGCCGACAAAACCCAGGTCATGGGCCCGCGCGACGGTGACACCCCGCGCACCCGACTCACTCATTCGATCGAGGTCGCCCAGATCGGGCGTGGCATCGCCGACGGGCTCGGCTGCGATCCCGACCTGGTCGACCTGGCCGGGCTCGCCCACGACATCGGCCACCCGCCCTACGGCCACAACGGCGAGCAGGCCCTCGACATCTGGGCCGACCGCTACGGCGGCTTCGAGGGCAACGCCCAGAACCTGCGCATCCTCACCCGCCTGGAACCCAAGGTGCTCGAGGCCGACGGCACCAGCGCGGGTCTCAACCTCACCAGGGCCGCTCTCGATGCCGCCATCAAATACCCGTGGCAGCGCGCCGGTTCCGGCACCAAGTTCGGCGCCTACGACATCGACGCCGACCGGCTGGCCTGGGTCCGCAAGGGCGCTCCGCCACGTCGTCAGACCCTGGAATGCCAGATCATGGACTGGTCCGACGACGTCGCCTATTCGGTGCACGATGTCGAGGACGGCATCATCGCCGGGCGCATCGACCTGCGTGCGCTGGCCGACCGGGTCGAGCAACGCGCGCTCGCCGAGATGGGGCATGTGCATCATCGGTCGCTCACCGTCGACGAACTCGTCGCGGCCGCGCAGCGGCTGTCGGAGCTGCCGGTGGTGCGCCGGGTCTTCACCTATGACGGCTCGCTCACCGATTCGGTCGCGTTGAAGCGGTTGACCAGCGAACTCGTCGGCCGGTTCGCCACCGCCGCGGTGGTCGACACCCGCCGCGTCGCCGGTCCGGGTCCGCTCACTCGGTACGCCGCCGACCTGGAGATATCGCCCATCGTCGCCGCCGAGGTCGCCATCCTCAAAACGGTGGCGCTGCGCTACGTCATGTCCGATCCGGATCACAAACTGCGTCAGGCCGCCCAGCGCGACCGCATCATCGCCGTCGCGGAGAGCCTGCTCGCGGCCGCGCCTGCGGGCCTCGACCCGCTGTTGCTGCCGTGGTGGGACGCCGCCGCCGACGACACCGCGCGGGTGCGGGTGATCGTCGATCAGATCGCCTCCTATACCGAGAGCAGGCTGGAACGGATTGCCGCTCGACTCTCGCACTGAGCCTCGGCCGGTGCGCGCACCGATCGCGGCCCGTCCGAGCCGGTTCCTGGCAACGACGGCTCCGCGGCCCGCGTCCGGCGCCGCCCGCTAGACTTCAACAGTGCCCGGACGAATCCCAGATCGCGATATCGCTGCGATACGCGAACGCGTCCGGATCGAGGACGTGGTGGGGGAGTACGTCGCGCTCAAGCGGGGCGGCGCCGACTCCATGAAGGGCCTGTGCCCGTTCCACGACGAGAAGTCGCCGTCGTTCCATGTGCGGCCCAACCACGGCCTGTTCCATTGCTTCGGCTGCGGCGAGGGCGGCGACGTCTACGCCTTCATCCAGAAGATCGAGCACGTCGGTTTCGTCGAGGCCGTCGAGCAGCTCGCCGACAAGGTCGGCTACCAGATCAACTACGAAGGCGGCGGCACCTCGGTCCAGCGCGACCGCGGCACCCGCGCCCGGCTCGTCGCCGCCAATGCCGCGGCCCACGAGTTCTATATGGCCCGACTGCGCGAACCCGAAGCCGAAGCGGCGCGCGCCTACCTCACCGAACGCAATTTCGATGCCGCCGCGGCCGCCCAATTCGGTTGTGGCTACGCCCCTGCGGGCTGGGACACCCTCACCAAGTACCTGATGCGGAAAGGCTTCGAGTTCAAGGAACTCGAAGCGGCGGGCCTGTCGAGGGAGGGGCGGCGCGGCCCCATCGACCGCTTCCACCGCCGTCTGCTCTGGCCCATCCGCAACCTGGCGGGCGAGGTCATCGGCTTCGGCGCCCGCAAACTCTTCGACGACGACACCATGCCGGGCAAGTACGTCAACACGCCGGAAACGTTGCTGTACAAGAAGTCTCAGGTGTTGTTCGGGCTCGATCACGCCAAACGGGAGATCGCCAAGGGGCATCAGGCGGTGGTCGTCGAGGGCTACACCGACGTCATGGCCATGCACCTGGCCGGGGTGAAAACCGCTGTCGCGGCGTGCGGTACGGCCTTCGGCGACGACCATCTGGCCATCCTGCGGCGCCTGCTCATGGACGACAACTTCTGGCGCGGTGAGATCATCTTCACCTTCGACGGTGACGCGGCGGGCCAGGCGGCGGCGCTCAAGGCCTTCCTCAATGATCAGAAGGTCGCCGCCCAGATCTACGTCGCCACCACACCCGACGGCCAGGACCCGTGCGAGCTGCGTCAGCATTCCGGCGACGCCGCCCTGCGCGATGTGGTGGCCAAACGCCGCCTGCTGTTCGAATTCGCCCTCGACAGCGAGATCGAGAAGCGCAAGGACCCGCGGATCAACGACCTGACCCGCGACGGCCAGGTCGAGGTACTGCGCTGGGGTGTGCCGCTGGTGGCACAGATCAAAGACCACGGCCGACGCAAGCGCTACGCCACCGACCTGGCCGACCGCACCGGCTGGCTCGATGTGCAGACCGTCTACCGCCGCGTCGAAGAAGAGGCCAAACGGTTGCGCACCGGCGGCGCGGCGACCGGTTCCGGTCGTCGTCCGCGCGAGCAGAACGGCACCTCGGATGCGCCGGTGGCGCGGCCGAATCCGAACGACCCCACGCTGTTGCCGCAACGGCAAGCGCTCGCGGCCGGGCTGCAATACCCGTCGATCGCGGGCCCATCGTTCGACGCGTTGGAAACCGAGGCCTTCACCCACCCCGCCTACGTGACCATCCGAACCCTCATCGCCGAGGCCGGCGGCACCGCGGCGGGTCTGGCGGGCGCCGAATGGGTCGGCGCGGTATCCGACCGCACCGACGACCTCACCGTGCGCGCGCTGATCTCGGAATTGGCGAGCGAACCGCTGCCGGTGAAGTCGGCCGACGACATCCCCCGCTTCGTCACCGGCGTGCTGGCCAGGGCGCAGGAGGGCTTCGTCGGCCGCCAGATCGCGGAACTGAAGTCGAAGCTGCACCGAGTGTCGTCCACCGAACAATCCGAGGCCTACCTGGCGCTGTTCGGCGACCTCGTGGCGTTGGAGCAATACCGCAAGAGTCTGCTCGAGCAGGCCATGGGCAATTCGGACGACTTCGCCCCGCACTGAGCGGCTTTCCGTGAACTCTTCGTCGATTCACCGAGCGACGGCTCCACCAATGGCGGGAGCGTGCGCGGGGAGACGATCGTCGCGGCACTGCGTGCACATCGACCGGTGGCCGCTGCGATCGGGCCGGGCACGGCTCCATGATCGCCGCGGACCGGCAGGATCTCTATTCGGGCGCGCGGTTCAGCGGCGGAGCTGATCGTGCGGCACCAGCACGGTGGTGCGCTCGTCGATCGGCTCCATCGGCTCCAGCGCCGGCCGTGTGCTGAGCTTGTCCGACAGTTTCTGCCTGCTCACCTGGACGAGCTTGCGGGTGACCGGGCTCCCCGTGACGGCGCGAGTGGCCGCGCTGATCTGCTCATAGCGCGCCCGCCCGGCCTTGCTGCCGAGCACATACCCGGCCGCGATGCCGATCATCAACCGCAGCATCTGTTCGAGCTCCTCCCGTTCGCCTGTCCGCGGCCTACATCCTGCCCGACGCCCACCACACCTGTCGATCCGCCCACCCCACAGACTCCCCGCTCAGCGCCCCCTCAACCCCCTCTGACGACACGATTTGGGCCCCCGCCCACCCATACGCTAAAGTTTCACCTCGGCTCGCCCAGTACAGGAAGAGTCCACAGGATAGTCCCCTATAGCTCAATTGGCAGAGCAGCCGACTGTTAATCGGCAGGTTTCTGGTTCGAGTCCAGATGGGGGAGCACCAAAACAACCCCTACCAGCGCAAGCCGGTAGGGGGTTGACCTTTTCTAGGGTATGTGCGTGCCGATTTCCCCTGATTTTCCCCTGATTTTCAATCCCGTACTTTCCCGGACGCGAACCGATCGAGCACCGCGCGCACGTCCGGCCCGACCGTACGGCGCTCGACGTAGTGCTGTTCGGTAGTCGACTGCCGAGCGTGTGAGAGCTGATGCTGTGCGGCGGCTAGACCGAGTTCGGCATCGACGACCGTTCCGACCGTTCGCCGGAATGAATACGGCGTGACCCAGCTCAGTTCCTCGGGCAGTGCGGCCCGCAACGCGCGCCGGAGATTCGCGAGACTCACCCATCCGCCGTCGCGGTTGGCGAACACCTGGCCGTACTCGCCCGCTTGGCCGACCATCTCGGTAAGGGCCGCGACAGCCTGCGCGGGCAGGATGAGCGTGTGAGGCGGCGCGCCGCCCTTGCGCTTGTCCTGGCGATGCACGGGCAGGGGATTGCCCTCGGCGTCCTCCTCCTGGCCGTGGTCGATGACCGTCCCGGTGAGCGTCAACGTCGGTGGGTCGCTGAGTAGGTCGACCTCGTGCCAGTAGACCGCGAGCAGTTCGTTCGGACGGCAACGGGTCGCGCCGAGCACATCGACGACGACGGGCAGCAACCGGCCGGGCTTCGGTCCGTTTCGCCGAGGGCGGCCGCAGTACTCCCGGACCGCCGCGCGAATCGCCTTGTACTCGGCGGGGGTTGCCGCGCGTGCCTCGGACTTCGTGACCTGTACGGTTGCCGTCTCCCGAATCGGGTTCACCTTCAGCACGTCGTAGCGCACCGCCAAGGCGAACATGCCGACGAGGATGGTGCGCAGCTGTTTTCCGGCCGACGCGCTGCGCTCGGTAATCTGCTTGAGGTGCGCCTCGGCACGACTAGTTGGGAACTCCCGGACCCGAAGCGCGCCAATCTGCTTGTCGGCGTTGCGTTTCCAGCCACGTCGGTACTGCGTTGCCGACTGTCCCATGATCTTGGTCTTGGTGGTGAGCCCCAGGCCTCGAACAGCTCAGACAAGGTTGTCTTGTCGGTGACGAGCGCTGTAGCTGGCACCGGAGTAGGACGAGATTGCAACTCTCGCAACACTTTTCGCCTAGCATCCTCCCAGCTCTTGGAACTGGATTTTTCGACCTAGCGGCGGCGTCCGTCGAGGTCACGCACGTAGCAGTGCGCGATGTGTAGCCCCTCCTGGCCCTTCCGTGGCTTCTTCGGCTTGATCTCGCCCCACTCGCCGGGCGCCATGCGCTGTCTAGGCATCGGACTGTCTTGTGTGCGGGACGGTTGGCAGTTCGGCGCGTACCTCGCCGACGACGCCGCCGTGCTGGCGTATCGCCGCGGCAAGATCATCGCGACGGGCGGTTAGCTCGTCGGCATTCTCCCGGTAGCGCCGTTCAATCTCGTCGGAGCCGTCCGGGTCACGACGAATTTCCGTAATCGCCTTCACGCGAAGACTTCTCAGCTCTGAATCAAGATCACGCAGCATTCGCGATGCCTTGAGAAGATCAAACGTCTCTGGTACGTCCGGCTCCTCGCCATCGGGGGCGGGCTGCGTCCAGGCCGGAGGGAACCAGTACAGCCCAGTCAGCCAGTCGGCCGCGTCGACGCTGCGGATATGGCGGCCGGGCACTGCCTCTACCTTGCCGTCGGGCAGGTCCGGGAACAGTAGCCAGGCTGGCCACACATTCAGGGCGGACGCAAGCACGAGTAGCTCGGGGACCGTGACAGTCTTCTTGCGTCCAAGCTCAAGGTCGCTGATCTGCGCCTTAGTGAGTGCGTACCCGGAGTCGGCCGTTCGTTGGGCCAGCTTCGCGGCGGACAGCTTCGGCTGTTCGGCTTCCCGGAGGTGCCTCACCGCCTGACCGACTCGCCGCGCTACGTCAGCATCCCAATTTGTCGTCATGGGTACGACATTACCCCTTGCTTGCGTTTTCCACACGAATCAGGTAGGACTCGTATGGGCAACGTCATATCTAACGATTGTCGTTACAGCAACGAAAGGGCCTGGAATGTCTAGCCAGCAGAAGCGCATGTACCAGATTCCTGCCGCTGCCGACCTGCTTGGAGTGAGTCGGGCGACGCTGTACGTCCTCATCCGTGACGGCGCGGTGCGCTCGGTCAAGGTCGGCGGGCGTCGCCTCATCTCGTCTGACGCCATCGCGGAGTTCGTCGAGCGGGCCGACCAAGGGGCGGCGTGATGCAGCCGCCGCGCGCCACCGACGAAAGCGGCCCGGGAGCGGGGGCAACCGCTCGCCGGGCCTACGAACCCCGCCAACTCTCCAGAGAAGTGGAATCCGTCATGAACGATACCTGCCGCACCACCACGAACGGGCCCGCGCTCGTCTACGTCATGCGCGCGTTCTGGCTCATCGTCGGCGAACACCTCGCCGCGTCGGCCATGACGTTCGACGAGGTTGCGCTGATGCTTGGCGAGCGCGGCGAGCGGCTGCGCGAGTACATCGCTGACCCGTTGGAGACCCCGGCTCGCTACCTCGTCGCGTTCACAACCATGTTCGATTTGCGCGCGTCGGAGCTGTGGGAGCAAGCCAACGAGCGAGGCCGATTGATCGAGCGGCAGGTAGTCGACGGCGTGGCCTGCCACCGGTGCGGGCGTGCGTTCCGGGTCGGCTCGACCTTGAGCCCGGACGGGTTCGGCGAGCACGGGCAACTGTTCCGCTGCTCGGGTGAATTCGGGTGTGCGGAGTCGGGGCGGTGACCGCGCAGCAGGCCGCCGCGGGCTCGGGGCGGTTCACCGCCCCGGCGCGGGCCCGGCGTCGAGCTCGCCGCCGCGCGAGTGCCGAGCTGGATTGGCGTTTGGCCGACGAGTACGGCGAGGGGCGGGTGTACGCGCCCGGCGAGTATTACCCGGCCGCGGCGCCGAGGATGCTCGACGCGATCGACGCCGAACATGTTGCGCTGGAACGTATTCGGAACTTCGCCGCCGGTGTCGCGTGGGCGGTTGATCGGGGGGATTCGTTGGCCGAGGTGCGCGCCCGGATCGAGCGGGCCGCGGCCGTGGTCCTGGGGTGCGCGTTGGTCCCCATCGACAGAAGGGATACCGCGTGAAGCCGTTCCTATCGCCGACGGCGGTCGAGATTCGCCAGCAGTTGAACGGGAGCGCTCAGGACCACTCTCAGGACCAGCCGGGCGCCGGTGGTCCTGGTTCTGAGCCCCGGGGGGTGAGGACCAAGGACCACGGACCCGGAAGCGCCCGCGAGCTGCGAAAACAACGCCGAAACGTGGTCCTGGCACCCCAGAGCCCGAGGACGGTTCGCAGGACCGCGCCGAACAGTGGTCCGGGACCACTCAGGACCGTTCTCAGGACCACGCCGAACAGGTGGACTACGGCCGGTATTTCGACGTGGCCGCGCTGCTCGCCGGTGGCCTGCCGGAACCACCCGCCCCGACCTACGGGATTCGCGACGATCAACGCGCGCTGTTCTACGCCGGTGAGGTCAACCTCGTATTCGGTGACCCGGAATCGGGCAAGACGTGGCTTGCGCTCGTCGCCGCGCGGGAACTGCTCGGCGAACACGGCGACGGCCGGGTGTTGGTGATCGACCTCGACCACAACGGGCCTGGCCCCACGGTCGGGCGCCTGCTCGCGCTCGGCGCCGACGTGGCCGCACTCAGCAACCCTGAGCGGTTTCTCTACGTCGAGCCCGAGGACCGGCTACACCTGGCCGCCATCGTCGCCGACATGCGCACGTGGGCGCCGGGCGTGGTGGTGCTCGACTCGCTCGGCGAACTGCTACCGCTGTTCGGTTCGTCGTCGAACTCAGCCGACGAGTACACCAACGCGCACCGGTCGGTGCTCAAGCCACTTGCAAAGTCCGGCGCCGCGGTGCTGGTCATCGACCATCTCGCCAAGGGCACCGAGTCGCGCACGCTCGGGCCGGGCGGTACCGCGGCCAAGCGGCGCACCATCGGCGGTGTCTCGCTGCGCGTCACGATCAACGAACCATTCGCCCCCGGCAAGGGCGGCTCGGCATGGCTCACGGTGAACAAGGACCGGCACGGCGGCCTACGCCAGCACTGCCCAGGCTCAGGCAAGGAACCGGCCGCCGGGCTGCTGCGCCTCGATCCACACGCCACCGTCGACGGGCTGCTCGAGCCGGTCATTCGGGCGCCGACCATGGACGACCAGCCCCCGACGAGTTGGGGAATCAGTGTCACGGACTCGGCAGGCATGGCCGACGACGTGGCCGCCCTCGACGCCCTCGATCCGCCGCCGAAGTCCAAGCGTGACGTACAAGCTCGCATGAAATGGGGTGCCCCTCGCGCGAACTCGGCACTCCGGGCGTGGCGCGAGGAACGGGGCGAATCGTGAGCTGGCCGAAGGTGCGCGAGCTGGCCGCCGACCTCGCCGACGAGCGGCTCGTCGGGGCCGCGTGCGTGGGCCGGGCACCGCTGTTCGATGCCGAAGTGCCCGGCGAGGACGACGACGACCGGCGATACCGACTCGACGCCGCGGCGAGGATCTGCGAGTCCTGTCCGGTGCTCGCCGAGTGCAGCGGCGTCGCTCGTGAGCTGGGCCGCCTCGCCGTCGGCGTGTGGGCCGGGCGCGGCCGACAACTGCCCGCACCCGTCGGCCGGCCACGGGAAGGCGCCGCGTGACCCCCAGGGGGGTGCGAATCTCTGGCACCCGCCGGGCGGACACCGGCGGTTCAGCTCTCTTTTTCCGCGCTCAACAAATGGACCTAGGGGGGTACCTCGCGCCGGGAATTTCCTACCCATCCTGAGCAGGGAAAACGGCGGCTAACCGCCCGGTGTCCGACCGTTCGGCGTTAGCGAATATCACCCCATCGCCCCACCAAACAAGGAGGAACCCGAGATGAACCCAACCGATCAACGCCGCGCCGCCGCTCTGATGGTCGCCTGCTTCGACGGCAACGAGAATGGCATGAACCGCGTTCTCGACGAGGCCGCCGCGGCCCCCGGTGGTATTCAGGGCGTCATGGCTGCGTTGGCCGCGTGGCTAATGCAATGCCTGATCGTCACGACCGGCGGCGAAGCGCAGGCGCGGCGCGTGCTCGAGGGCACGCTTCTCGACGCCAGCGTCGCCGAATAGTCCCTACCGCCTGTTATCTTCGTTGGTGGAGCGTCGCCACTGACGCGGCCGGTCAGCCCAGCGGGCGACCCGCCAGCGTCACCGCGAACATTCCGCCGGAGTCCCGCCAGCGCAGCGCGCGGCCAGTGACCGCGGATTCTCTGTCTCCGATTCTGTCGACCCCGGGGAGGGGTAATTCATGCACCGAAAACTGTGCCTCTCGCAGGCATCAAGACCGCTGGTCTCGCCGACGGCGAGTTCATCGGCTACGCGAGCGTGTTCGGCAATGTCGACGCACACGGCGACATCGTGCAGCGCGGCGCGTTCTCCAAAGCGCTCAGCTCCGGCGCCACGGTTCCCCTGATCTGGGAGCACAAGGCCGACGACCCCCGCAACTTCGTCGGCGAGGTAGTCACCGCCGAGGAGACAGCCGAGGGATTGCAGATCAAGGGCCGGTTCGACCTCGAATCCGACTTCGGCGCCGCCGCCTACCGGCAGGTCAAGGGCCGCCGGGTCAACGGGTTGTCGATCGGCTACTACGTGCGCCGGGCCGAGAAGTCCGCAGCGGGCGCGAATCTGCTGCTCGACGTCGACCTCGTCGAGGTCTCCGTCGTTGCCCGCGGCGCGAACGACCGGGCGTTGATCGGCGCCGTCAAGACCGCCGCCGACCGCTCGACTACCGGGTTCCGGGCCGCACTGGCTCGCGACGCCCTCACTCGCTACCACTCCGATACCAAAGGAAATCTCATGTACGGCAATCGAATTCAGACATTGACCAAGGAACGCGACGCCCACCTCGCCACTGCGAAGAGCATCCTCGACGCCGCCGACAGCGACGGGCGCGAACTGACCGCCGACGAGGTTCAGCGGGTCGAGCACGCGACCGCGCAGGCAAAAGCGCTCGACGAGCCGATCCAGCACGCGCAGCGAGACGCCGAGGTGTACAACACCGCGAAGTCGCTCGCCGCCGAGATCGGCGAACCGCTCAACGGGCGCGACGAGCGTCCGGCGGACGGTACCGGCGCACACCTGGCGCTCACCGGTGCCGCGGCGAAGACCCTCGCGCGCCGCATCGCAACCCAGATGACACCGCAGGACGCGAAGGGGCGTAAGGCACTGCTGCCCAGCGGTTCGACGGTGACCGATGTTCCGATGGTCGCCGAATCGCCGTTCGCGCTGGGCCGGGTCGCGCTGTCGGTGCTCGACGTGCTCACGGTCACGGCGCAGTCGCCGAAGTACAGCTACCTGCGGCAGACCCTGCGCACCAACAACGCCGCCCCGGTCGCCGACGGCGCGACCAAGCCGACCTCGGTGCTCGGTCTGATCGAGGTCGAGGCCGCGTTGCACGTCATCGCGCACATGTCCGAGCCGATCCCGAAGTACTGGCTCGCCGACGCCGCGGGGCTTGAGCGGTTCGTCGCCGACGAACTGCTCTACGGGCTGCGGCAGGCCCTCGAGGCGCAGGTGCTCAACGGCGACGGGCTCGGCGATAACCTGACCGGCATCGCCAACGTCACCGGGATTCAGACGCAGGCGTTCGCGACCGATCTGCTCACCACCACCCGCGCCGCAATCACCAAGGTCGAGGTGCAGGGCCACACGCCGGGCACGTTCGTCCTCTCGCCCGCCGATTGGGAAAAGCTCGAGCTCGCCCGCACCGACACGGCCGGACAGCTCGAGCTCGGCGGACCGATCGACCGCGCCGCCCGCAAGCTGTGGGGCGTGCCGGTCACGCTCTCGCTCGGACTGCCTGCCAGCACTGGCCTACTGCTCGACCTGTCGGCCGCCGACATCTCGACCGATCACGCCGGGATCGAAACCATCTGGCAGGACAGCCACGCCGACGACTTCGCCAAGAACCAGCTCCGCGCCCGCGTCGAAGGCCGGTTCGAGGTCAACGTCACGAATCCGCTCGGCGTGGTGAAGATCGCCACCGTCGCCACCCCGTAGGCGCACGGTGCACGACGAGGGCGACGGGTGCCTACTCGTCGCCCTCGTCGTCTGTCTGCACGGCCGCAAGCGCCGCCTCGACATCGGCATGTAGTTCGGCGAGCTCGCGCGCCAGCGGGTCGCCGAGAACGCCGTCGGCGTACACCGGCCGCCACTGGCCTGCGTCATCTTCCATCCACCCCACCCGATGCCACCCGGTCACATCGAGCCGTTGGCCGGGCGCGGCACGATCCGGCCCGCGTCGACGAGCGCGCCCCACGCGGCGGCCTTGCGAGCGCACCGTACGCGATCACACGCGCGGTGCAGTTGCAGCACCCGGTGCGCCGCGTCGCGAGTGAGCGGCTCGCGCGGCGAGCTGTGGTCGAGCACCGGCGACGGCTGCCCCTGCTGCTCTGCCTCGCTCGCCAACCGCGCGATGATGTCCCACACGGTCGGCTGCTCCGGCACAGATGATTTCGGCCCCCACATGGCGCGCCCTCTCTGTCGAGTTGAGGTGCCCCGCCGCCGGGGATTCATGGTCGACCCGGCGGCGCGGCCTGGAATCAGAGTCGCCGCAGGCAAGAGCGCCGGGGGACAGTAAAGGGACAGTGACACCGCAGACACGAGCGGACGCCTACACGTACGCTCGGACGTATGGGGACGCATGTAGGCCAAGCCATCGCGACCGAACGCAAGATTGCCGGGCTGAACCAACGTCAGCTCGCGACCCGCGCCGCGTACAGCCTGAGCATGGTCAAGGCCGTAGAGCAGGGCCGCGAACTCGCCTCACCGGGGTTCGTGTCCGCCGTCGCGCGCGCCCTGCGCGTCACTCCCGAGCAGCTGACCGGCGCCCCGTTCGACGACGGCAAGCCCCTCGCCGACGCGGTAAACGGGCTGTCGATACTGCTCGCCGAAGGGCGCTACGCGCGCGCCGAGGAACCGGGCGCACTCGCTCAGCTCGAGGCGGACCTCGCCGCCGCTCAGGACTTGTACCGCCGCGACCGCACCCGCCAGACCATCGAGGTACTGCCCGGCATCATCCGTCGGCTACACGGTGCGGTTCGCGAACTCCGCGACGACGACCGGGCGCACGCCTATTCGCTGCTCGCGTCGGCCTACATCCTGGCCGAATGGTCGGCCCGCCGGACCGGGCACCTCATGCTCGCGTTGCCCGCGCTCGACCTCGCCGACAGCTACGCACCCCACGGCGACGACCCGAATCACAGCGCGTTCTCCGCGCTCGCCCGCGCTCGCATCCTCACCCATTACGGCGAATCCGAAGTAGCCGCGCAGCTCATCGAGCAGGCGATCGGCGCGGCCGACGACACCCGGCCGGGCATGGTTCTGGCCGGATACTCGCACCTCGCCGGGGCGATCAACGACGCCCGCAAGCTCGACTACTCCGGCGCCGTCGCCCACGTCGACGCCGCCCGCGAGCTGGCCGCCTACACGGGCGAAACCGACCTGTACATGACCGCGTTCGGTCCGCTGAACGTCGACATTCACGCGCACGCGATCGAGCTCGAGGCGGGCGACCCGAACCGCGCCGCGGTCGACGGCGCGGCGCTCACCTACGGCACCGACGCACCGCCAACCCGCGTCGCCCATCACTGGCAGGACAACGCCCGCGCGTGGCTCATGAGCGGCAAGCCGGATCGTGCGCTCGCCGCACTCAACAAGGCCCGCGCCGCGGCGCCGCAGCAGACCCGCCTACACCCGTCGGTGCGCGAAACGGTCTACGGCATCGCCGCCGCCCAGCGTCGACAGTCCGAGGGGCTGCTCGGGTTCGCGCACTGGCTCGGCGCCACGCTCTAGCGTCGGCGGCCGATACGACTCCCGTACTTTCCCCGGATAAACGCGCCCGGATTCGGGTGGATTCGGGTGGACGGTTGGGACGCGGTCAATCTCGAAAGTCGTTGCGGCACTGGACAAATGTAGACGTTTCTAGACAACTCAAGTCCGGGGATGGCTCCGAAAATTCACCGGCAGGTTTCTGGTTCGAGTCCAGATGGGGGAGCAGGAAAAGGCCCCTGACCAGCAGATCACTCTGCATGGTCAGGGGCCATTTTCGTACTACGGCCGCCGAAATCGCAACTAAGTCTCAAGAAAGTCGCGTCACGTCCGATTGCGGCGTCATCCTGCGCCGGCTTGCCGAGCCCGGTCATCACCGCACTGTGGACGACCGCAGCCGCGGTGTGATGCACCCGCCCTCGGGCCATGTACTTTCGCTGAGTCATGGCCGGATCGGCGTGCTGCAGGACGTCGGCGGTGACCCTCGCCGACAACCCTTCGTCATCCAAGATCATTGCTACGAGTTTGCGGAACGAGTACGGGACGACATCGTCCGGTAGCCCGAGGGCCTCGCGGACACGTTGCCATTGATGGTTGACGTTCACCGGGTCGCGCAGTGTCCATTTCGATGTCGGGAAGATCAGGTCCACGTCGTAGTTGCCAGGGGGTGGGCAGTCCCGCTTCCTCTTCCGTAGCAGCTCCCACCGTCGGTCGAGGACCTCAACGGCGAAATCGGGGAGCGCAATCGTGCCTTGGGGATTCTTCGGGTCGTCGTCGTTGACGACGCGGACCAGTCCCTTTCCCGGGATGCGCACGACCTTGCCGACAGTCCGGATTGTCCGGCGTTCCCGGTCGTAGAACGGCCATGCGAGGCCGAGCACCTGGCTGGGGCGTTGGCCGGTTGCGCCCATGATCGCGATAACGTCGGCGAGGTCTGCGCCCTCGCAGAATTGTGCGACCGTCGGGGGGGTATAGGAACGGATCCCTCGCTTCTCCTCGGCTTTGGTCAGTTTCCGCGGGCATGGCACCGTGGACCAATACACCGATGCCAAGATGAAGCAGAACTCATCGACACCAATGTGCGCTGCTCCGCCGACGCGACCCTTCGGGGCGACGTTCTCTGGGA
>NZ_BAFY01000077.1 GCF_000308555.1 Nocardia cyriacigeorgica NBRC 100375
GTCGCTCCCGCGGCCCCTGCGCCCGCACCCGCGCCGGTCGCGCCCGCCGCAGCCGTCGCGCCCGCCGCGATCGCTCCGGTTCCGGCGCCTGCTCCCGCGGCCGTCGCCCCGGCCGCCGTGGCTCAGCCGGTGGTGGCGACGCCGTTGCAGACCACCATCCAGCCCGATGCCGCGACCTCGCCGATCGCGAACGTGATCGCGCCGCCGCCGGGCCCGTCCCCGCTCACCGCACCCGCCGCCGCGGTCCCGGCGATCTTCGAGCGCTCGGTGCCTGCCGACCGGCCGGCGCCGAAGACCGGCACCGACGACCCGACGCAGATGACGCCCGGCACCACCCCCGGCGGGACGACCACGGTCACCTCGACGGTGCCGACCCCGACCACACCGGGCATGACCACCTCGCCGGACCCGAGTACCTCCACGCCCGATGTGAGCGTCACCAAGCTGCCCGGCGCGAGTGTCACCACCCGGCCGGGCGGCTCGACCTCCGACGATCCGATCACCAAGACTCCGGGTGCGAGCGGCAGCCAGCCGAGCACCCGTCCGTCCACGTCGGACCCGGACGACGACGTCACCACGCCCGGAAACACCGGCGGCGCCACCACCCGCCCGCAGACCACCGACGTCCCGGAGCCGACCACCCGGCCGCAGCCGACCGTCGAAACCCCGACCACGGCGGATCTGCCCTCGACGGTCGATCGGCCCACGGCGGACGTGCCCACCGCCGATGTCCCGACCGCGGACGTGCCCACCGCCGACGTTCCGACCGTGAGTGCCCCCCGGCCCACGGCTCCGACCTACGATCCGCCCAGCCAGGCGCCGACGGTGGACATCCAGCCGAACAACCCGGCGCCGACGATGAAACCGCAGGTCGGGGTGAAGCCGATCGCCGATCACGACTCCGGTGTGCATGATCCGGCGTTGCTCGCGGCGGCCTCGTTCGCCGATCACGGCCTGTACGGCCTGGCCGGCGGTGAGCTCAGCGGCGCCCTGCTGCCGGAGACGGCCATGGCGCAGACCCACCATGTGGTCGCGCACGTGGACCACGTGATCATGTGACCGGGCGAAGCGGGACGGGTTGACGGCGCTCGCGGGCGCCATGATCGAATGAAGGCCGACAGCGTGCGAGAGATTCGACGACAGCGACGATAGTAAGGAGCAGGGTTGTCTGCCGCAGCCGGACTCGAGGCCGCGACCGTGAAACATCCGGACGCCATGGCCCCGCTCATCCGGATCATCGACGAACTGCGGGAGCTGACCCGGTCCGCCGGCCGTGACGATCTCGGCGGCCGGCTGAGCATGGTCCGGGGCAGGGTGAGCGATCCACGGGTGCGGCTCGTGGTGGTCGGTGACCCGAAGAGCGGGATGAGTAGCCTGGTCAACGCCCTGGTCGGGGCGAAGATCAGCGCCACCGACAGCCCGATCAGCGTTCCGGTCATCATCGAGCACGGCCCGGAGCCGACCGCCACCCTGGTGCGGTCGCTGGGCGGCGGCCGGATCGAACGTCAGCCGGTCGACCCGCTCGACCCGGCGCCCGCGCTCAACGCCAAGGGCGTCATCCGGGCCGAGTTCACCCAGCCCAGCCCGCTGCTGGCCGAGGGCGTGGTGCTGATGGACGCACCGGGCGCGGCCCGCGAGGACAACACCACCTGGTCGATGATCGCCGCGGCCGACGCCGTGCTCTACGTCGGTGACGCCGCCGCCGAGCTGACACCCGAGCAGATCAGCCATTTGCAGCGCATCCAGCAGATCTGCCCGACCGTGGTCTGCGTGCTCAACAAGATCGACGTGCACCCGCATTGGGCACACACCCAGCAGCGCAACCGTGATCTGCTCGACGCCGCCGGCCTCGGTTTCGCGGTCGCGCCGGTGTCGGCGGAGATGCATCGCCAGGCCGGACTGGTGGGCAACTACCAGCGCGATATCGAATCCGGTTTGCCGCAGCTGGTCGATCATCTGCGCGATTTCATCGTCAACCGCGCCGATGAGGTCGCCATCGAAGCGGCGGCCGGCGATATCCGCCTGGTCTGCGATCATCTGGCCGCCTCGCTGCGCACCGAAGCGGAAACGTTGCGCGATCCGCGTCGGCGTTCGGAGATCACCGCGCAGCTGGCCGCCGCCCGTGACGAGGCCGATCAGCTCCGTCAGCGCACCGCGAACTGGCAGGTTACCCTCGCCGACGGCAGTACCGAGCTGATGGCCGATATCGAACACGATCTGCGCCACCGTCTGCGCAGCCTGGTCCGCGACGCCGAGGCCGAGATCGCCCAGACCGACCCGGCGCGGCGCTGGAGCGAGTTCGGCGCCGACCTCGATGCCCGCATCTGCGAGGCCGTCGAGGAGAACTTCGTGATGGCGCACTACCGTTCGGTGGAGCTGTCGGAGCAGGTGGCGGCGAAATTCCCGGCCGATCACCGCGCGCCGCAGCTGCCGGAGGTGCGGTTGGAGAAGCCGGGGGAGGTGCTCGAGCAGGTGGCGCCGCTGGAGCCGCTGGAAAGTGCGAAGACCAGCATCACCCAGCAGTTCCTTTCCGCGCTGCGCGGTTCCTACGGCGGCATCCTGATGGTCGGTCTCGCCACCAGCCTGCTCGGTATGTCGCTGGTGAACTGGTATTCGGCCGGCGCCGGTGTGCTGCTCGGTATCAACGCGCTGTGGGACGACCGTCGGGCCCGCAAACAGCGGCGTCAGGCCGAAGCCAAGGTGGCGGTGGCCCGTCTGATGGACGATGTGGTGTTCCAGGTGAGCAAGGAATCACGGAACCGCCTGCGCGCCACGCAGCGTGCGCTGCGCGACCATTTCACCGAGATCGCCACCGACGTGCTGCGCAGCGCCGACGAAGCGTTGCGGGTCGCAGAGGAGGCGGGAGCCAAATACGGCGAGGGCGGCCGCGACCGGCTGGACCGGATCGACGCCGATATGGCGACCTTGCGGTCGGTGCGCGAGCGCGCCGACGCCTTGGTCACCGCCTGAGCCGGGCGCGCATCGCCATCGTGCCGTAGCGCCCGCCCGGGCGATCGCCGATGCCGGCGGCGGGTTCGCTACCCGTGCTGAGTAGCCGGGGTGTGCGCGGGCCGGAACCGTCCGGCCTCACCCGCCTCCTCGGCGCGGATGACGTGGGTGACCGCATTGATCAGCGCCAGATGGGTGAACGCCTGCGGGAAATTGCCGAGATGACGGCCGCTGTGCGGTTCGATCTCCTCGGCGTAGAGCCGCAACGGGCTGGCGTAGCCGAGCAGTCGTTCGCACAGCTGCCGGGCCCGCGGCAGTTCACCGATCTCCACCAGCGCCGACACCAGCCAGAACGAGCAGATGGTGAAGGTGCCTTCGGTGCCGGAGAGCCCGTCGTCGGTGGTCTCGGTGCGGTAGCGCAGCACCAGCCCGTTCTCGGTGAGCCGGTCGGCGATGGCGAGCACGGTGGCGCGGATGCGGTGATCGTCCGGGGGCAGGAAACGGGTCAGCACCGCCAGTAGCAAGGAAGCGTCGAGGGTGGTGCCGCCGTAGGTCTGGGTCAGGACGCCGTCGGCGTCGACGCCGTGGGTGAGGACGTCGTCTTTGATCTCGTCGGCGATGGCATACCAACGGGCCGCGATCTGCAGCTCGCCGTGCAGCTCGGCCAGTTTCGCGCCGCGGTCCAGCGCCACCCAGCACATGATCTTCGAGGAGGTGAAATGCTGCGGCTCCCCGCGCACCTCCCAGATGCCGCGGTCGGGTTCGCGCCAGTGCCGGATCGCCGCACCCACTTGACGTTCCAGCAGCGGCCACAACGTCTCCGGCACATGCTGACGCGATTTGACGTGCAAATACACCGAATCGAGCATGGTGCCCCAGATATCGTGCTGGTCCTGGGCGTAGGCGCCGTTGCCGATGCGCACCGGGCGCGCCGAGTCGTAGCCGGACAGGTGGTCGAGGGTGGTCTCGGTCAGCGTGCGTTCGCCGCCGATGCCGTAGAGCACTTGCAGCGGAACGGGTTCCCCGTCCGGGCCGGTGGTCGCGTCGTTGAGGAAGGCGAAGAAGTCGTCGGCCTCGCGGTCCAGGCCGAGGGTGTAGAGGCCCCACAGGGCGAAGGACGAATCCCGCACCCAGCTGTAGCGGTAGTCCCAATTGCGTTCCCCGCCCGGTGTTTCCGGCAGCGAGGTGGTGGGCGCCGCCATCAGCGCGCCGGTGGGCGCGTAGGTCAGGCCCTTGAGGGTCAGCGCGCTGCGCTGCAGGTAGCTGCGCCAGGGGTGATCGGGGAATTTGCCGAGAGTGATCCATTGCCGCCAGCATTCGGTGGTGGTCCACATCTTCTGCGCCGCTTCGGCGAAGGTCTGCGGGGCGGGCAGCTCCGACCAGGTCAACGCCACATACACCTGATCGCCCTCTTCCATCCTGGTGCGGGCGCGCGCCTCCCGGCCCTCGATGCCGAGGCGCAGGTCCGTGGTGAGCACCAGCGTCGGACCCGCGCTCGGGTCGGCGGCACATTGCGCGGTGGCCTCCTCGTAGACCTTGCCGGTGTACTCCCAGCGAGCCGTCTCCCGGTGATAGTCGAAGGAGGGCTCGCAGCTCATCTCCAGTTCGACCGTGCCGCTGACACATTTCACGGTGCGCAGCAGCATGTGCTCGGCGTCCCAGTCCATCGGAGTGCGCCGATGCGTTTTGCTGCGCTGAAAGTTGTTGTGCCACGGCCCGAGAACCAGCGCGTCGCGCACGATCAGCCAGCCGGTAGCCGTCTGCCAGGTGGTCTCGAGGATCATGCCGCCCGGCAGATACCGCCGCGCCGCCGGCACATTGCGCCCGTAGGGGCCGATCCGGAAATGGCCGGCATTGCGATCGAGCATCGCGCCGAACACGCTGGGCGAATCCGGGCGTGGCACACACATCCACTCGACCGAGCCGTTGCTGGCGATCAGGCAGGTGGTTTCGCAGTCCGACAGGAAGGCGTAGTCATCGATCGGCGGAAAATTCGAGCGGCGCCGGGATTCGATGAGCGAATGCGCCGTCTGCTGGACCTGCTCCTCGGGGATCGCCATAACCTCATGATCGCGTCAGAGCCGGGGTGCGTCCACCGCAGCGCGCCGGTGGCCGCACCCCGCACCCGCCACCGGCGCGGACGGTGTCAGGCCCGGCGGATTCGGGCCAGCCAGGCGGCGGTATCGATCGGTCCCTCCTGCGGCAGTCCGAGCCGGGCGACCTCCTCGGCGACCACTTCGGTATTGCGGCCGCGATACCGGGCCGGACGCAGGTCCTCGAGCTCCCAGCCGTCGGCGAACGACTCCCGGATGATCGACTCGCTGATCCGTGGACCGAAACCGGGCTCGGCATCGGAGAGCGCCAGGATGTGCACCAGCCCGCCCGGCGCGCAGATCGCGTGCAATCCGCGCACGTAGCCGGCCCTGGCCTCCGGGTCCTCGCCGAAGACGTGGAACAGGGCGCTGTCGACGATGGTGTCGAAGGGGCCGAAATCCTGCGGGCGGTGATCGGCGATGGCCAGCACGTCGACCACATCGAACCGGGCGTTCGGCACACCCTTGGTGGCGGCGTTGCGGCGGGCGTAGTCGACCGCGCTGGGCGACAGGTCGATACCGAGCACGTCGTAGCCGAGTGCGGTGAGCAGAATCGTGTGCTCACCGGCGCCGCTGCCGGGATCGAGCACCCGTCCTCGAATCGCGCCGGTGCGCTCGAGCTCGACGATCGCCGGCTGCGGCTCGCCGATCACCCAGGGAGCGGTGTCGTTGTCGTAGACGGTGTTCCAGAATTCCGCTGCTCGTGTCATGTGCTCCAGGTTGCACTCTCAACCCTGGTTGAGGTCAATGCTCGGCGTGTGGCGAGGAGGCGGGCCGCTATCCGGCGTCGATTAGGCTGGTGATCGTGGATCGCATAGCGGGTTGGTGGGACGGCTTCGAACTGTGGGTGGCGGGACTTCCGTTCATCCCCCAGTTCCTGGTGGTGCTGGTGGGCATGGTGCCGATCAGCTTCGCCATCGCCTACCTGCTCGACCGTGCGCTGAAGACCGTCCAGCACCGGGTGGCCCTGACCCAGCATCGGATCCGGGCGGGCCGCTACCGTTCGGCCCGGCTGGCGCAGGCCGCCGCCCCGGTGGAACCGCTGGTCGAGACCCGCGAGCACGCGCAGAGCGGAGCCCGGTGATGCCGCGTTCACGGGTTCAGCTGGCCCTGGTCGCCCTGCTGGTGCTGGTGCTGGTGGCCTGGTTCTTCACTCGCTGACCGAATCCGCACCGCGTCGCCACTCGGTGAACCGTTTACCCAGATCGGCCACCGCACCGCCGACCTCCTGACCGACGGTGTTGACCGCCGCGCCCACCTCACGGCCCAGATTGCGCACCGTGCGGACCAACGGATCCTCGGACTGATCGAAGGTGTCGCGATAGCTGCGCGCCGCCTGCTTGATCTCCTCGCTGATCTTGGCGTTCTTGTCGTGCGCCCGGCGCGGGTAGTCACCGCCGAGGATGCGTTCGTAGTCACCGCTCTGGATCCAGCGCCGCAGCTCGGCGGCGCGCAGCACCGAGAACGGATGGGTCTGCAATTCCAGGTTCAGCAGCTTGAGCACCCCGTCGCGCAGGTCACCGGAACGCTCGTAGTCCTCGGCCTGGGCCAGGAACGCGCCGAGATTCATCTCGCCGACCCGCGCGCCGCCGGCCAGCTTCATATGCACCCGCACCGAGGCCTCCACATCCTGCCCGCACAGCAGGCCGGCGCGATCGCCGGAGAGTTCGGATTTGCGGCTCCATTCCATCAGCGCGGCGACGATGGCGCGCAGGGCCCAGCCGCCGATCGGCATCCAGCCCATGCCGTCGGCCATCCGCAGCAGATGCATCAGCATCGTCCTGTAGACCGCATGTCCGGACAACGCATGGCCGAGCTCATGACCGATCGTGAAACGCATCTCCTCGTGGTCGAGCAGATCGACCAATCCGGTGGTGAGCACGATGAACGGCTTGTCCATCCCGATGGTGAAAGCGTTCACCTCGGGGCTTTGCACCACGAACAGCTCCGGTGTGGTGGGTGCGTCGAGGATCTCGGCACAGTCCTGGCGCAGCAGGTGCAAGGAACGGAACTGGCGTTCGTCGACGCGGACCGCGGTCGCCAGATACATCAGCCGGTACTGGCGTTCGCGCAGCAGCCCCGACAGGGTGCGCAGGACCAGGTCGAACCCGCCGAGCGAACGCAACGCCACCAGCGCGGTGCGGTCGGCCGGGTGTTCCCAGGCGCGCGTGCTGATTTCGGGCAGCCGGGTGCGCAGGCGGTCCGGGCTGGTGGTCATGGTTGGTCCCCCGTCGATCTGGGATTCGTCGATTCGAATCGGCTCGAGTGCTCTGCTACAGTCTGCCGGGTGTCGACGAGTGTTGTTCCGCAGGTCCGCCATGAATTGGCGTTGATCGCGGTCGGCTGCCTCGTCGTCGCGGATATTCACTGTCGGTGATCGGATCCGGGCAGTTCTGCGCGTCCCCTCCTAGACTGGTGCGCACCTTTTTCGCAGCAATGCCCGAACCCAGCGGCCCTTCCGGCCGGCAAGTCGCGCCACTGCCGTAACGGCAGGTCTGTTCTCGATCCCGATGTGTTTCCGCCATCCCCTTCCCAGGTCATGGCGGCCCCGAGAAAGGTCCAACCCATGTCACGCACCAGCCGGCTCACCGCACGCCGACGCCGCGCCGCCATCGCCCTCACCGCGATCGCGGCGTTCGCGCTCAGCGCGTGCAGCGGCGGCGCCAGCGATTCGGTCGACGGCCACGTCGCCGACGGCAGCGGCGGCACCATCAACCTGTATGCCTACGCCGTGCCCAAGCCGGGTTTCGACAAGGTGATCCCGGCCTTCAATGCCACCGAAGCGGGCAAGGGCGTGGCGGTCCAGCAGTCCTACGGCGCCTCCGGCGACCAGTCCCGCAAGGTCAAGGACGGCGCTCAGGCCGACGTGGTGAACTTCTCCGTCGAACCCGATGTCACCCGCCTGGTGGACGCCGGACTGGTCGACGAGAGCTGGAATGCCGACGCCACCAAGGGCATTCCGTTCGGCTCGGTGGTCGCGATCGTCGTCCGCGAGGGCAACCCGAAGGGCATCAAGACCTGGGACGACCTGCTGAAGCCCGGCGTCGAGGTGGTGACCCCGAATCCGTTCAGCTCCGGTTCGGCCAAATGGAACCTGCTGGCGCCGTACGCGGCGAAGAGCGAGGGCGGCAAGAACCCGCAGGCGGGCCTGGACTACCTGTCGAAGCTGATCTCCCCGGAGCACATGCGGGTACAGCCGAAGTCCGGCCGCGACGCCACCGAGACGTTCCTGCAGGGCACCGGTGACGTGCTGCTGAGCTACGAGAACGAGGCGATTTTCATCGAACGCAACGGTGATCCGGTCGAGCACATCGTCCCGGCCGACACGTTCAAGATCGAGAACCCGGTCGCGGTGCTGAACAACAGCCAGAACAAGGAGAAGGCCACCGCCTTCCGTGACTTCCTGTTCACCGCCGAGGGGCAGCGGGCCTGGGCGCAGGCCGGGTTCCGTCCGGTCGATCCGGGCGTGGCCGCCGAGTTCGCCGCCGACTTCCCGCAACCGGAGAAGCTGTACACGATCGCCGATCTCGGTGGCTGGAAAGCGGTCGACGCCGACCTGTTCGCGCAGGGCACCGGCAAGATCGCCATCATCTACGACAACGCCACCAAGTAGACGGGTGATCCGGCACACACGCGATACTCGACACCGTGACAGACAGTAGTAACAGCGCCGGAACCGAACCCGCGCCCGGTTCCGGCGCCACCACAGAGCTGAGCAAACCCGCCGCCGCGGGCTCGCGGGGACCGAACTGGTCGTGGCTGCGGGTGACGGGCTCGGTGGGCCCGCTCGGCATCGCGACGGCGGTGCTGTGGCTCAGCATCATCGTGCTGTTGCCGCTGGCCGCACTCACCGTCAGCGCCTTCGACGAGGGCTGGGCCGGCTTCTGGGATGCGGTCACCTCACCGGTCGCGCTGGCCTCGCTGCGGGTCACCGTGTTCGTCTCGGTGATCGTCGCGCTGATCAACGTGGTGATGGGCACCCTGATCGCCTGGGTGCTGGTGCGCGACGATTTCCCCGGCAAGGGCATCGTCAACGCGTTGATCGACCTGCCGTTCGCGCTGCCGACGATCGTGGCCAGCATCGTGCTGCTGTCGCTCTACGGCCCCGAGAGCCCGATCGACATCCACCTCAATGCCACCCAGCCCGGCCTGGTGGTGGCACTGGCCTTCGTGACGCTGCCGTTCGTGGTGCGGTCGGTGCAGCCGGTGCTGATCGAGGTCGACAAGGAGGTGGAGCAGGCCGCACTGTCGCTGGGCGCGGACAACTGGACCACGTTCCGGCGGATCGTGCTACCCACCCTGACCCCCGCGATCATCAGCGGCGGCGGCCTGGCCTTCGCCCGCGCCATCGGCGAATACGGCTCGGTGGTGCTGATCGGTGGCAATATCCCGCGCGAGACCCAGATGGCCTCGCAATACATCCAGCAGCAGATCGAGATCGACCGGCCGGTCGCGGCCGCCGCGGTCTCGGTGGCGCTGCTCGTCATCGCGTTCGTCTCGCTGCTGGTGCTGCGGTTGTTCGCCGAGCGGTCGGCCAGGAAGGAGCAGGAGGCGCGATGAAACTCTCGACTCCGGTCCGGCTCTCGCTGCGCGTGGTCGCGCTCGGGTACCTGTTCATCCTGCTGGTGCTGCCGCTCGGGGTGATCCTGTACCGCACCTTCGGCGACGGGATCGGCGCGTTCCTCGATTCCATCAGCACGCCTGCCGCCATCTCGGCGTTCAACCTGTCGATGATCATCGTGGCGATCGTGGTCCCGGTGAACGTCGTGTTCGGCATCATCACCGCGCTCGCGCTGGTGCGCGGGCGTTTCCCCGGCCGCAGCCTGGTGCAGGGGATCGTCGACCTGCCGTTCGCCGTATCACCGGTGGTGGTCGGTGTCGCGCTGATCATGCTGTGGGGCGCGGGCGGCTGGTTCGGCGGCCTCGAATCGGCCGGTTTCCGGGTGATCTTCGGGCTGCCGGGCATGGTGATCGCGACGATCTTCGTGACGCTGCCGTTCGTGGTGCGCGAGGTCGAGCCCGTGCTGCACGAGATCGGCGACGATCAGGAGCAGGCCGCCGCGACCCTCGGCGCATCCCAGTGGCAGACCTTCTGGCGGATTACGCTGCCGGCGATCCGCTGGGGGCTGACCTACGGTGTCGTGCTGACCGTGGCCCGCGCGCTCGGCGAGTTCGGCGCGGTGATCATGGTGTCGTCCGGGTTCGCCGGCGTCTCCCAGACCCTGACACTGCTGGTGCACGCCAGGTACATGGACGACCACAACACCTTCGGCGCCTACAGCGCCGCCACTCTGCTCATGGGCATTGCCCTGGTCACCCTGCTGCTGATGACCCTGCTCGAACGCAAGCGGGGCAACAAATGATCGGCACTGCCGTGCGCAGGGCACCGATGTCGACTGCCGGAGGCAACCAATGATTACCGTGACCAACGCGCGCAAGAATTACGGATCGTTCGCCGCGCTGGACGACGTCAGCATCGACATCCCCTCCGGTGAGCTGACCGCGCTGCTCGGCCCGTCCGGTTCCGGCAAGTCGACGCTGCTGCGTTCGATCGCCGGCCTGGAGACGCTGGACTCGGGTGTCGTGGTCATCTCCGATCGCGACGTCACCCGGGTGCCGCCGCAGAAGCGCGATATCGGCTTCGTCTTCCAGCACTACGCGGCCTTCAAGCACATGACCGTGCGCGACAACGTGGCGTTCGGGCTCAAGATTCGCAAGCGGCCGAAGGCCGAGATCGCCAAGCGTGTCGACGAGCTGCTCGGCATCGTCGGCCTGGACGGTTTCCAGCATCGCTATCCGGCGCAGCTGTCGGGTGGTCAGCGTCAGCGCATGGCGCTGGCGCGGGCGCTGGCCGTCGATCCGCAGGTGCTGCTGCTGGACGAACCGTTCGGCGCGCTCGACGCCAAGGTGCGCGCCGACCTGCGTACCTGGCTGCGCCGGCTGCACGACGAGGTGCACGTCACCACCGTGCTGGTGACCCACGATCAGGAAGAGGCCCTGGATGTGGCCGACCGGATCGCGGTGATGAACGCCGGGCGCATCGAGCAGGTCGGCACCCCCGAAGACGTCTACGACCGGCCCGCCAACGAGTTCGTCATGTCCTTCCTCGGCGCGGTGGCCCGGCTCAACGGTCATCTGGTGCGCCCGCACGACATCCGGGTGGGCCGCGATCCCAGCATGGCGCTGGCCGAGCACGAGGGCACCGCGGAATCGGCCGGGGTCACCCGTGCCACGGTGGAGCGGGTGGTGCACCTGGGTTTCGAGGTGCGGGTCGAGATGCGCAATGCCGCAACCGGCGATCTGTTCGCGGCGCAGGTGACCCGCGGCGACGCCGAGGCGCTGCGGTTGTCCGAGGGCGAGACCGTCTACGCGCGGGCCACCAGGATCCCGGAATTGCCAACCAGCTGAGCGCTTCTCGGCGCTCGACGGAGCAGTGGGCAGTGTCCGGCCGGCAAACCGGGTCAGGTCATCCGGCGTGTCCGGTTCGCTTCCGCGCGGACGTCGGCGTGTCAGCATCTCGCCTGCGACCGTGCTGGTGAGAGCACCGGAGGAGCGTCGATTCACCAGGGTGGGGGAGAGGCGATAGAGGACAACCTGATGTCCGGTGGTTGGCAGGCCGATCGCGGAATGATTGCCTGATGGGCGTTCGAAGCATGTCCGCTCGGCGATCAGGTGGATTTCGATGGCGTTTGGTCTCGGATTGAGCATCGGCACGGTGAACACGGTTTCGGCAGTCGCGCAGGATGATTCGGTGAAGGCGCCGCCCGGGCGCCGCCGTCGCGCGGTCCGGCCACCGGCCCGCACCCACCGCACCACCCTCGCCTTCGACAGCACGGGCACGGCCAGGCTCGGCATCATTCCCCGGCACGGCCGGGTGGTCACCGAATTCGCGGATCTGACCCAGCGCGGCGCGACCGCGGCCCGGATCGGCAATCGCCGCCTCACTCCCGCCGATCTGGTGGCCGTCGTCGCCGACTGCCTGATCGCGGACGCCCGCGACGACCTGCACGACGACCCGGCCGGTATCACGCTGACCCACCCGGTGGGCTACAGCGACGAACAGGTGACCGCGCTCCGCACCGCGCTCGACGTCGCGGGGTTGGAGCGGGTGGCCTTGGTGGCCGAACCGGTCGCCGCTGCCGCATGGCTGGAGGCCGAGCACGGTCCGCTCATGCCCGGGCTGGCCCTCGTCTACGACCTGGGCGGGGCGAGCCTGGATGTGACGCTGGTGCGGGTCGGGGCCGGATGTCCGGACAATCCGGTGATGGGCACGCTGCGGTCCAGGGATTTCGGTGGGCGCGCGTTCGGGGCGTCGATGACGGCGGCGGCCGGCCACGGCCGCTCGGGCGGTGCCTCGGCGGTACCGGGCTGTTCCTCGGTCCAGGATGTCGCGGGTGAGCTGCGCGCCGAGCATGTGCGCGACTCGTTGGAGCTGGTCTATCGGTGCCTGCGGTTGGCCGATGTGACGATGGCCGACGTCGACCGGGTGCTGGTGGTCGGTGGTGCCGCACGCCCGGCCGAGGTGGCACTGGTGCTGGGTGCGGAGTTGGCCCGGCCGATCGTCACCGCGCCGGATCCGGAGCGCACCGTCGCCACCGGCGCCGCGCTCATGGCCAGGCAGGCGGCCGTGTCCGCGGAGCAGGCGACCCGGGCGCCCGGATCTCGTCCCTGGGGCTTCTCCCGGCGAGGAGCCCGCAGGAGCGCGCGTCTCGCGGCCGCGGCGGCGGTCTGCGGGGGTGCCGTCGCGCTGACGCTCGCGGTGCCGGGTGATGCGGTCTTCGCGGCGCTGTCCCAGCTCGGAGCGGGGTAGCGGCAAAGACGGCGCCGGGCGGCGAGGCGGACGCGTTGCCAGAATCCGACCCGCCGCCCGGACCAGCCCATGTTGACGTGACTCTCGGTTGATGTAACTATTGGGAACAGTAATAGGTATTCCCGACCGAGAGGCAGTGACGACGATGTCCGCAGCCACCACGACACCCGACACCGACCCGGTGGTCGCGCAGGCCCAGGAGTACGCCCAGAAGCTGCTGCTGCTGTCGGAGGGCTCGGTGAACCGGCACTTCGATCCCTTCGAAGACATCGACTGGGAGAACCCGGACTTCGACGCCGACACCAAGCCCGAGCGCTGGATCCTGCCGCAGTCCGCCGATCCGCTCGGCCGCCACCCCTGGTACCTGGCCCTCTCGGACGAGCAGAAGATCGCGGTCGGCAAGTACCGCCAGTCGAACGTGGCCAAGGTCGGCCTGCAGTTCGAGGCCATCCTGATCAGCGGCATGATGCAGCACGTCTTCGGCCTGCCCAACGGCTCGCCGGAATTCCGCTACTGCTCCCACGAGATGATCGAGGAGCACAACCACACCCTGATGTTCCAGGAGATGGTCAACCGCATCGGCATCGACGTGCCCGGCATGGGCCCGCTGGTGCGCCAGCTGCGCCACCTGGCCGTCCCGGTCGCGGTGCTGACCCCGAACCTGTTCTTCATGGCCGTGCTCGCCGGCGAGGAGCCGATCGACCACATCCAGAAGGACATCCTGCGCTCGGGCGAGGACGTGCACCCGATCATGCGTGGTGTCATGGCCATTCACGTCGCCGAGGAAGCGCGCCACATCTCCTTCGCGCACGAGTTCCTCAAGCAGCACGTGCCGGAGGGCAACGCGGCCAACCGCTTCGTCCTCTCCATCGCGATGCCGATCATCATGTGGATCCTCGGCCGCGCGATCGCGACCCCGCCGCGCAGCTTCTTCGACGAGTTCGACATCCCGGACTCGGTGCGCAAGGAGCTGTTCTACGGCTCCAAGGAAGCCAAGCAGGTCTTCAGCGACTACTTCGCCGACGTGCGTTCGCTGGCCAAGGAGATCGGCCTGATGAACCCGATCTCCAAGCGCGTGTGGAAGCTGCTCGGTATCGACGGTCACGCGACCCGCTACCGTTCCGAGCCGCTGCGCGTGGTCGGCAAGGCTGCGTGAGGTAGCCGTGCCCTACGTTGTCACGCAGTCCTGCTGTAGCGACGCCTCCTGCGTCTACGCCTGCCCGGTCAACTGCATCCATCCCACGCCCGACGAGCCCGACTTCCTGAGCGCGGAGATGCTCTACGTCGACCCGCAGGCGTGCGTGGACTGCGGCGCCTGCGCCTCGGCCTGCCCGGTGGACGCGATCACCTCGTCGAAGAAGCTGACCGAAGAGCAGAAGCCCTTCATCGAGATCAACGCGAATTTCTACCGGCAGTCGCGCCCGCGGCCCATCCTGGCCAAGCCGGTGCCCGCGCCGGAGATCCGCACCGAACGCGAACCGCTGCGGGTCGCCATCGTCGGCTCCGGCCCCTCGGCCATGTACGCCGCCGACGAGCTGCTCACCCAGCCCGACGTCACCGTGACGATGTTCGACCGGCTGCCGGTGCCCTACGGCCTGGCCCGCCACGGCGTCGCCCCCGACCACGGCAAGACCCGGCAGGTCAGCAGGCTCTTCGACGTCATGTCGGCCCAGCCCGGCTTCGGCTCCTACCTGAATGTCGAGGTGGGCAAGCACATCTCGCACGAGGAGCTGCTGGCCTACCACCACGCGGTGATCTACGCCGTCGGCGCCTCCTCGGACCGCAAGCTCGGGATTCCGGGCGAGGGGCTGGCGGGCAATGTGTCGGCCACCGATTTCGTCGCCTGGTACAACGGCCATCCCGACCACGCCGGCCGCAGCTTCGATCTGTCGAGCACCCGCGCGGTGATCGTCGGAAACGGCAATGTGGCGCTGGACGTCGCGCGCATCCTGACCATCGACCCGGAATCGCTGGTCGGCACCGACATCTCGGAGACCGCGCTGGACGCCCTGCGCGAGAGCCGGATCGAAGAGGTCGTCATCCTCGGCCGGCGCGGACCGGCGGAGTCGGCGTTCACGGTGCCGGAATTCGTCGGCCTGCTCGGTTCCGATGTCGATATCGTCATCGAGGGCGAACTGCCCGAGATCACCGATGATCTGCCGTACCAGGTCGAGCAGAAGCTGCGCCTGCTGCATTCGGTGCGCAACCGCCCGGTCGGGCAGCGTCGCCGGATCGTGTTCCGCTACCTGTCCTCGCCGACCGAGATCCTCGGTCCGGACCAGGTCAGCGGGATCGAGGTGGTCCGCAACGAGCTGGTCACCGATGCCGACGGCAACGTCCGCGCGGTGGCCACCGATCAGACCGAGCGGCTCGACGCCGGACTGGTGCTCACCTCGGTGGGTTACCGCGGTGTGCCGTTGCCCGGTCTGCCGTTCGACGAGCGGGCCGGCGTCATCCCGAACCTGGACGGCCGGGTGCTGGACCAGCCGGGCGGGTCGGTGCTGTCGGGCACCTACGTCACCGGGTGGATCAAGCGCGGTCCCACCGGATTCATCGGCACCAACAAGTCCTGCGCCCAGCAGACGGTGCAGCAGTTGGCCGACGATTTCAACGCGGGCCGGTTGCGTGAGCCGTCGGGTGGTGCGGCCGGATTCGACCGCCTCGTCCGCAGCAGGCAGCCCGACTTGCGGGCCGGCGGCGCGGTGCTGCGTCCGACCGGACCGGTTCGCCGCCTGCTCAATCGGATCTGACCCGATCCGAGCTGATACCGCCGATCGCGCCGGAGCCGAGTGCTCCGGCGCGATCGCCTTGTCCGGCCGCTGGAGTCCCGGCATCGCGGTGCGGGGACGCCGCACCGTATCGTTCGTGTTCCCCGAGGCCCGGAGGTCGCCTCGCCCGCCTCGGCCGATGAGGGGCCGGTGCGGGCGAGGCGACCGCTGTTCACTTGGCCGTGAAACCGCCGTCGATGGTGAGCGCCGCGCCGGTGACGAAGCTCGACTCCGGGCTCAGTAGATACGCGCACAGCGACGCGATCTCCTCCGGACGGCTGATGCGGCCCAGCGGATGCAACGCCGCGATCGCGGCCTCGCCTTCCGGGGTGGCGCCCATCGAGTTGCGGAAGGCCGGAGTATCGACGGCCCCGGAGACCAGAGCGTTCACTCGCACACCCTGATCGGCCGCTTCCAGCGCGACGGCACGCGACAATCCGACGACGCCGTGCTTGGCCGCGACGTACGGAGCCACCGACGCCATCCCCACCACGCCCAGGTTGGACGCGTTGTTCAGGATGGCGCCACCGCCGGAGGCCGCCAGCGCCGGAACCTGATGGCGCAGACCGTAGAAGACGCTGGTCAGGTTGAGTTCGAGTTCGTTGCGCCAGGCGGCATCATCGATCTCGGCGACCGGCCCGTACGCGGTGACGGCTCCGACATTGTTGAACGCGGCGTCGAGCCGGCCGAACTCGTCGACGGCCACTCGCGTCAGCGCGGCGACTTCCTCCTCGTTGCGGACATCGGTGGGTACGAACACCGCGCGCCCGCCATCGGCTCGGATCTGCTCGGCCACCCGCCCGCCGGCTTCTTTGCCGCGCGCACCGAGGACCACCGCGGCGCCCTCGGCCGCCACCCGCCGCGCCACCGCCTCGCCCACGCCCGAGGTGGCTCCGGTGATCAGGACGACCTGGTCGGCGAATCGTTGTCCCATGGAATTCGGTTTCCCTTCTGGTGCTTACCTTTTGATGTGCGCTACGACGTCGTGCTGACCAGTCAACTCGGTGGCGGCTGCTGCTGCTGGCGGGAATCGGTCGTTGCGTTGACGTGTCACTCAACACACTGGAAGCGACCGCTCGGTCGAATTCGGCTATACGGGCAACGCTTTGGTTACCGACTGGTAGGTGTGTACTCGACGGGCGTCCGAAGCGTCGTTCCGCTTGCGCGCCTTCGGGTATCGCCGAACGCCGAATGATTGCGGAGTGCGACACGAGATCTCCGAATCGCATCGATCCAGGGGTCTGAACTCATCCGACGCGATCCCGTGAGCAGGGCTTTTGCGGGATGGTCGCAATCAGTTGAACCTTTCATATCAAATGGGCATCCGAACGGAGTCGAAACAGCTAACCTGTGGGAGCTGTTTGGAAGACGACCGCGGCCCATGGTTCTTCACATGAGGGACGTGGTCTCGGTGCGTTGACGGGATAGCGAATGACTACAGGGCTGGGCTTCAGCATCGGCACAGTGAACTCCGTCTCGGCGGTGGCGACCGCCGAGCAACCGCGGCCGACGGTGCGCACCAGGCGCACCACCGCCGCATTCGACGGCAGCGGCGTCCGCCTCGGCGCCATCCCCGAATTCGCGGGAGCCGTCACCGATTTCGCCGATCTCGCCCGCGACCCCGACTCGGTGACGATCGGCGGGCGCATCTGGTCACCGGCGAACATGATCGCGGCCGTGGTGCACAGCCTGCTCGCCGCCGCCGAACCCTCGGCGGGCGTGGTCGCCACCTACCCGGCGGCGTATTCGAACAAGCAGGTCGCACTGCTGCGGCAAGCGCTGGAGTTGTCCGGCATCGGCCACGTGGAGCTGGTGCCAGAACCGGTGGCCGCGGCCGAATGGCTCGAACGCGAACACGGGCCGCTGCCTTCGGAATTCGTGCTGGTCTACGACCTGGGCGGCAACAGCCTCGATATCACCGTCGTCCGGGTCGGCCCCGACTGGCCCGATCATCCGATGGTCGGCAAACCGGTGCGCTGCTACGACTTCGGCGGGCGCCCACTCGGCGCGATGATCGCCCGCTACGCCGGCGGTAAGACGAAGGCGGCGGGCAGGGTCGCGATGACCTCCATCGTCGACACCGACGGCCTGCGAGTGGAGCAGGTCCGCGATTCGCTGGAAGTGGTGCGGGCCGCGGTAGGCGCCGCCGGAATCACGATGTCCGACATCGGCCGGATTCTGGTGATCGGCGGTGCGGCGCGGCCGCCGGAAGTCGCCCGCACGTTGTCCGAACTCGGCAAGCCCGTGATCATGTCGGCCGATCCAGGACAGACCGTCGCCGCGGGCGCCGCCTACATCGCCGCGCGCACCGCCACGCCGGCGGCGCCGGGGGCGAGCTTCCATCCGCCGGTGTTCTCCGGTGCCGCAATCGTTTCGGCGATCGCCATGTCGGCGGCCACGATGTTCGGCAGCGGCACCGTCGACACCCAGCTCTCCCCGGTGCTCGACCGGTTCCCGCGCTTGGACATCCCACGCGACGCGCTGCTCATCGAACTCGACGGCAGCGCCCTGACCGATCACGATCTCGCCCGCCATCTCCACGCCGTCGGCTACACGGCGTCCGGCGTCGTCCGTACCGTCTCGGCCGTGCCCGCGCGGTTGACCGGCTATGCCGGAATGGTCTCGCCCTCGGCGTATTCCCGGCCACACGGCCCGACCATGGCCGAGAGCCGAGGCAGTACCCGCATCGATTCCCATTCCGATACCAGGCACTGGCGTCATCGGACCGACGAATCGGGCACGTATGCCGACCCGGCACGGTTCCGCAATCCGATGCCGTTCGGCCAGCCCGACCGAACGGTGCGTCCGCCGAGCGATCCGGTCGACGGCACTCCATCGACACCCGGCCTACCCGGCGCCGGTGACGGGTCGAGTCCTGTTCCCGGAACACCGGGTTCGGTACCCGGTGGCGCAACCGGCCCCGGTCCCGCTGAACCCGGCACCACCCCCGGCGTTCCGACCGCACCGGGCGATACGACGGTGCCGGGCGGCACAGCTCCGGGCGGATCGACCGGCGGCATTCCTGCCGGTGACCCCACGCCCGGTGGGATGGATGTGCCCGGTGGTTCGACCGGGAGCGACGGGCCAGGTGACACGCCGAGCGGTGGGGGACTGGGTGATGGCGCGTCCTCGGGCACCGATTCGGGTGATGGGGGCTCCGCCGGCGGCGGGACCGGCGGTGCGGCGTCGGGCGGCGCGACCGGCGGATCATCCGGAGCCGGCAGCGGGGGCTCGACTTCGGCGGGAACCGGCTCGGACGGCTCGGGGTCGGGTGGGTCTACGTCGGGCGGATCTTCCTCCGGTGGTTCCGCGTCGGGCGGGTCCGCGTCGGGCGGTTCGACGTCGGGCGGGTCTGCGTCCGGTGGTTCCGCGTCGGGCGGATCTGCCTCCGGTGGCGCTACATCCGGCGGTTCGGCCGGCGGGTCGACGGCGGGCGGATCATCCTCGGCAGGCGGCTCGACCGGTGGAAGTTCCACTGGTGGAGCCACTTCCGGTGGAAGCTCGGGCCGCTCGACCGGCGGCGGGTCGCGCGGTTCGAGCGACTCGGATGGCGGTAGTGCATCGGGTGGATCGCGCAGCGGCGGCTCGCGGAGCAGCTCGGGCGGCGATTCCGACGGCAGCAGCTCGTCGGGCGGTTCGCGCGGCGGTGGCTCCAAGGGCGGCTCCGGCGGATCACGCGGCGGCTCCGGCGGGTCCGGTGGATCGGGCGGGTCGGGTGGTTCCGGCGGCTCGGGTGGCGGTTCGGGCGGCCGCTGAATTCTGATCGCCCGCAGCAGGCGCCGACGGTGCCGCGCCGGTAGTCCGGTGGCGGACCGTCGGCCGCTGGCTCCGGCTCCAGCGTCGAGGGGTTCTGGTTGTGGCAGCCGGGTAGTCGCCACAACGGGGAAGCAGGACCCTTCTCGAATCCCATGACCCAGCGCCGGTTCTGGTGGCCTGGTGCGACTCGCGGTGACGGAGAGCAGCTTTCGGCGACCGAACCGGTCTACTCACCTCGTTGCGGTTCACGTTGACCGGCTCAACCGTCTGATGCCAGGGCGCCCTCGGTGGTGGCTCACCGCAGCGGCGCGCCCCACCGAATCTGCTCACGCAACTGCGCCTTGAGCAACTTGCCGCCCGCATTGCGCGGCAGGGCCTGGTCGACCACCGTGACGTACTGCGGAACCTTGAAGTCGGCCAATTGCTCCCGGCAATGCGCGATCACGGCGTCGACGTCGACCTCCGCGCCATCGGCGAAGAGCACCGCACCGACCTTCTCGCCCATCACGTCATCGGGCACGGCGAGGACGGCCGCGTCCGCGACGTGCGGCGCCGCGAGCAGCGCCGCTTCCACTTCGACGCTGGAGACGTTCTCGCCGCCGCGATTGATGATGTCCTTGATCCGGTCGACGATGTGCACGCGCCCGGCCGCGTCGACCCGCACGACGTCGCCGGTGCGCAACCAGCCGTGCAGGAAGGCCGCATCGGTGGCCTCCGGCCGATTCCAGTACCCGCCGGTGACATTGGCGCCGCGGGCCAGCAGCTCGCCGACCCCTGGATCCGCATCGATCGGCGCCACCGCAAGCCGCACCGACGGCACCGCGTAGCCGACCGAATCGGCGTGGTCGACGGCATCGCCGTCGGGGAGCACCGTCATCAGTGAGGCGGTTTCGGTCATGCCGTAACCGTTGAACACGATCGCGGCCGGGAACGCCGCCTGCAACTGCCGGACCAGCGCGGGCGCGATCGGCGCGCCGCCGTATCCGACCCACCGCACCCCGGACATATCGGTGCCGGCGAAGTCCGCGTGCCGCAGCATCAGCGCGTACATGGCGGGCACCGTCACGATGAACGAGATGCGTTCGGCGGGTACGGCGGCGATCATCGCGGGCACATCCCGCCCGGGCATGATCACCGAGGTTCCGCCGAGATAGGCGGCGACCAGCAGTTGGGAATTGCAGCCGGTGACGTGGAACAGCGGTACCGAGATCAGCGTCCGCAACCGCGCGCCGATATCGCGGGGCAGGTCGAGGCAGCGAACCATGTTCTCGGCATTGGTCAGGAACGCCTCATGGGTGGTCGGCACGCCCTTCGGCTTTCCGGTGGTGCCGGAGGTGTAGAACAGCGCGGCGATATCGTCGTGACGTAACCCTTCGGCGAGGTAGGGCTCGCCGTCGGGCAGCGGGGTGCCGGGCGCCAGGTCCACCCGCACGCCCGCATCCGCCAGCACGAACTCTATTTCGGGTTCGGCCGAGCGGGTGTTGACCGCGACAGCGATCCCGCTGGCCAGCACCACTCCCCAGAAGGCGAGCACCCAGTCGGCGCCGGCCGGGTAACGGATGGATACCCGATCCCCGCGAGTGAGCCCCTCCGCGCGTAAGCCGCCGGCGATCCGCGTGGCCCGATCCCATAGCTGCCGGTAGGTCAATCGCTGCGCGCCGGTTTCCACGACCGCCTCGGTGTCGGGGACGGTCTCGGCGCGGCTGCGCAACAGGTCGGGCAGGGTCGCGAGCAGGTCGGCGTAGTGCGGTACGCCGTTGGCGTCGAGGGTGATGCCCGCGGTGTCGAACGGGTTGTCGGTACGGGCGATTTCGATCACGGTGGCGTCAGTGGTCATGGTGTCTCTGCTGGAATTCGTCGGTGACCGGTCGGTGAGTCATGCGGTGAAATACCGGCGGGGATTGTCGACCAGCATGGTGGTGATCTGTTCCTCGGTGACGCCGCGCGCCCGCAGGGCGGGCAGGACGTCGTCGCTGATGTGGGTGAAAATCCAGTTCGGCACGGCCGCGGCCTTGCCTTCCTCGCTGAACCAGTCGATGAAGCACGCCGCGTCGTGGGCGAGCACCATCTTCTCGGCGTAACCCCGTTCGGCCAGCGTGGCGACCGTGGCGACCCGCTCCTCGAACGGCAGCAGCACGTCGAGTCCGAAACGGTCCATCCCGAGATACGAGCCCGCATCGGCGATTTCACACAGGTAGTCCAGGTCGGTGCTGTCGCCGGAGTGCCCGATGACGACCTTGGTCAGGTCGGCGCCCTCGTCGGCGAGGACCTTCTGCGCCACCAACCCGGAGCGGGTGTGCGGATTGGTGTGCACGGTGATCGGCGCACCGGTTTCGACGTGGGCGCGGGCCACCGCGCGCATCACGCGCTCCACCCCTGGGGTCAAACCCTGCTCCTCGATTGCACATTTGAGGAACGCCGCCTTCACCCCGGTGTCCGCGATGCCCTCGCGGATGTCCTTGACGAACAGCTCGACCATCGGTTCGGGCATATCGAACAGCAGTCCGGGGCCGGTGTAGTGGAACTGGAACGGCACCTCGTTGTAGGTGTAGATGCCGGTCGCGGCCACGATGTTGATGTCGACCTGTTCGTTGATGCGCTGAATTCGCGGCAGGTAGCGGCCGAGCCCGATCACCGTCGGGTCGACGATCGTGTCGATGCCGCGCGCCTTGCACTGCCGCAACTTCTCGACGGCATCCGCGACCCGCGCGTCCTCATCCCAGTGGTTCGGGTAGTCCGGATAGTTCTGCTGGATTTCGCTGCCGAGAACGAAGACGTGCTCGTGCATCAACACCTGCCCCAGGGCATCGGTGTCGACGGGGCCGCGGACGGTTTCAACTGTGGGCATCGGGATTCCTCTGCGCTATCGCCGGTCGAAGAGGTGCGAATGTGATGCGCACCACCCTTCGTGAGACACTGATGGAGCGTGTCTCACCTGTCGGTCATCCGTCAACCCCCGCTCGGGGGGTTGGTTCGCGGTACGTCTCCGGATATGAGGAGATGGACGGGTGATCGCTACTTCCGAAGGGCGTCGTGCGATCGATGCCGCCACGAAGCTGTATCTGGCGGGAGAACCGCTGGACATGTCGGTGCTGGCCCGCACGCTCGGGATCGGCCGCGCGACGTTGTACCGGCATGTCGGCAACCGCGACGAGCTGATCGCGACGGTGCTGGCCGAGGCCACCGAGCGCACCTACCGCAAGGCGATCGCCGCGGGCTCGGGCACCGGCGCCGAGCTCATCCTCGATGTGCTGGAACGGCTGATGCGGGCGGTGTCCGGTTCGGCGCCGCTGCTCGCGCTGACGCGCCGCGAGCCGCAGGTGTTCATTCGGCTGGCCCTGCTGCCCGGCGTCATCGAATCCACCTCCGCGCGGTTGATCGCGGAGATGCTCGACGAACAGCAGCGGCTGGGGCATCTGCGGTTGCGCATGTCGAGCCGGGTGCTGGCCGATGCCATCGTCCGCATCTGCGATGTGCATCTCTACGCGCCGTTGCTGGGTGGGGACGTGCCGCAGATCGACACCGCGCTCGACATCGTCGCCCTGCTCCTCGGGCACGACCGGCACCCGCCGGAAGGCCCGGCGGAGTAGGTATCCGATTTCCCCTGACGCATCACGATTTTCGGTACTGCCGGATGAATCCGGATGTCGAATATGCACTCGGACGGCACAATAGGTAAGTGGAAGCCAATGGGGGAGCGCCTGAGCTGATCGCGCTGGACGTCGATGGAACGCTCATGCCCACCGGTGAGCCGATCAGCGAACGGGTCGTCGCCGCGGTACGGGCCGCCGTCGACGCGGGCGCGCACGTCGTCATCACCACAGGTCGCACCGTGCTCAAAACCCGGCCGGTGCTGGCCGAACTCGGTCTCATCGAGGGGCACGCCCTGTGTTCCAACGGTGCCGTGCACATCGACGTCGCCGGTGGTGATCCGCTCGCCGTGCATGCCTTCGACCCCCGACCGGCCGTGCGGGCACTGCGCGATCTGTTCCCCGAGATGATCCTTGCCGTCGAACGAGTCGGAATCGGCACCTGGGCCACCGGATTCAGCCCCGGCGAATACGACGTCGGCGGCGAATACCTGGTCGTCGACGACCATACGCTGTGCAGTGCCCCGACACCGCGGCTCAACGGCTGGTGGCCGGAAGGCTCCACCGAAGAACTGCGCCGCCTGCTCACCTTCCTACGCGTGCCCGACGCCGGCTGGGTGTACGGCGAATACGGCCCCTGGCTGACGGTCTCGCGGCTCGGAGTGTCCAAAGGCTGGGCGCTGGAACGTTTGCGCACCGCCCTCGGAGTTCCCGCCTCGGCCACACTGGCCATCGGCGACGGGTACAACGATCGGGAAATGCTCGGTTGGGCAGCGCATTCGGTGGCCATGGCCAACGGCCCGGCCGAGATCCGGGACCTGGCCGATGAAGTGACCGCCGATGTCACCGCGGACGGGGTCGCGAAAATCCTCGAGCGCTGGTTCCGTCCGTAGACCGGGGCAGTGCCCACGATCTTCATTGCCCCGGAGTCCGAGGCGGTGGTTCCGCGGGCCGGCTCATCCCGCGGTGCGATTCGAGGACCCGGCCCGCGTGCACGGTGACGCGAGCCGGATCGCGCCCGAGATCAGGCGGGCGCCGTCGCCGGACCGGTCTCTGCGAGCACCTCGAGATAGTGCGGATTCGACATGATGCCCAGCACGTTGCCGAACGGATCGACCACCGAGGCGGTGATGAAGCCGGTGCCGTCGCCGTGCTCGGTGATCGGGTCGTAGACGGTGGCACCGAGTTCGAGCAGTCGGTCGAACGCGGCCTGCAGGTCGTCGACATGCCAATGCAGGATCGCGCCACCGGGCGTCTTCCTGTCCCCGGGTGCGTACGCCCCGGCGATCAGCCCGAATTCCTGCTGATAATCGCCGATGCGGAACTCGTAGTAGCCGCCGGGCACGTGAAAGTAGGGCGGGATGCCGAACACGTCGGTGTACCAGTCCTTCGCGGCCTCCAGATCATCGGCGTAGAAATTCACGGTCGCCATGCCTCGCAACATCGTCGTCTCCTTCGGTTCGGTGGGTGATGAATCCATCCTCTCGGTCAAAGTGCGCACCGAATGAGCACTTTTACCGGCAGAATGAGGTGTATGCGAGCCGACCGTCTGGTGGCCACCCTGCTACTGATGCAGAACCGGGGCAGGGTCACCGCCGCCGAGATCGCCACCGAACTCGAGGTGTCGGTGGCCACCGCCCGCCGCGATCTCGAGGCGCTGTCGGCGGCGGGGATCCCGGTGTATCCGCAGCCGGGGCGGGGCGGCGGGTGGCAGTTGATCGGTGGTGCCCGCACCGATCTGAGCGGGCTGACCGCAGGCGAGGCGCGGGCATTGTTCCTGCTCGCGGGCCCATCGGCGGGCGCCCAGCCGGAAGCGAAAGCGGCACTGCGCAAGCTCGTGCGTGCCTTGCCGCAGACCTTCCGCGGCGAGGCCGAAGCCGCCGCCGATGCCGTCGTCATCGACCCATCACGCTGGGGCGCCACCGAACGCGCGCTTCCCGTCGAGGTCCGCACGCTGCAACGAGCTGTGGTGCAGCGCAACAAGGTTCGCCTGAATTACCGCACCCGCACCGGAGAGCAGTTCGAGCGCCTGGTCGACCCACTGGGCCTGGTCGACAAGGATGGCATCTGGTATCTCGTCGCCGGCACCGAGCGCGGCAGGCGCACCTACCGTGTCGACCGGATCGGCGAGATGGCCGTGACCGATGAGCCGGCCGAGCGCCCGGCGGACTTCGATCTCGCCCAGGCGTGGGAGCAGGTGGTCGACGAGGTCGAGCGGCACCGTTCCACCGTCGCCGCGACAGTGCTCATCAGCGAGCGTCTGCTGCCGATCCTGCGCGATCAGCAGGGACGCCACTGTGTGGTGGACGGCCAGGTCGACGACGGGCGCATCCGAGCCCGGGTCACCGCGCCGACGGCCTGGATGGTCGCCCAGCAACTGGCCGGCTGGGGTGACTCGATCGAGGTTCTCGGGCCCGACGAGGTGCGGGCCGAACTGGCGAGGATCGGGGCTCAGCTCGTCGGACGCTATGGCGCGACGTCACCGTCTGCCACGCACCTCTCCTGAGCGAAGCCTCGCGAGCCGTGCCGCGAGCCAGTGGGGTGGTGCCGAATGCGAACGCGCGGGCCGACGACATCCGGAGCGTCGCTCATAAACCGCGCGAACGCGAGCCCGACAGCGGTCGAAACCGATTCAGGCAGTACGCAACAGGGATACACCGACGGCGGCGCGATAGCGATCCAGGATGACGTCGGTCAACGCCGGATGCGGGCCGAGCACACGGGTGTGTTCGAGGTCTGGTGCCTGCCGCATCAGCCGGTCGGTGAGCAGACCGGGTGCGAGGAACCAGGGCGCCACCAGGACCCGTTCGGCGCCGCGCGCTCGCAGCCGGGCGGCGGCCTCGGTGAGGGACGGGCCGGTGGTGGCGAAGCAGATCTCGGTGGCCCATCCGGTAGACGCGGCCAGCATTCGAGCGACCTCGGCTGTGCGCACATTCGCCGCCTTCGATGAGGAGCCCACGGCGGCGACCGCTATGCCGAGGCGTGAATCGGACGGTGCGGCCACCGAACTCGCGCCGCCACCGACCTGGCCGGCGCTCGAGTCGGCGACGGACGGTGGCGCACCCGCACCGAGTTCTGCGACCACCCGGTCGCGCAACGCCGAGACCAAGCGCGTGTCCGCACCGAGAACGTCGGCTTGGATCAACTCGAGCCGCGGATGCCGGGCCGAGGCGCCCGCGAGCATCCCCGGCAGATCCACTCGCGCGTGAAAGGCGCTGCCGAGCAACAGCGGCACCACGATCGCGCGCGTGTGGCCGTGCGCCGCGACGGCATCGATCACCTGATCGACCGACGGCGCGTTCAGATCCAGAAAGGCCAGTCGCACATCCAGATCGGGGCGCGCCGCCGCCAGTTGCTCGGTCACCGCGGCCATGGTGGCCGCCGAGCGCCGGTCGCGACTGCCGTGCGCGACCGCGATCAGTGCGGGCGCGCCGAAGCCGCCCGCACCGTGCGCGGTTCTCGCGTGGACAGCCGCGGTCACCGTCAGGCCCCGGTTCCGACCTCGACGGCGGTCAGCGCATCGCCCACCAGGCCCGCGGCCAGGGTGTTGCCGCCGGCCGGGTCGATCAGCAGGAAGCTGCCGGTGTGCCGGTTGACCCGGTAGTCGTCGGCGGCGATCGGCTCGGCGACGCGCACCGAGATGCGGCCGATGTCGTTGAGCTCCAGCGCTTCCGGGTTCGGCGCCGCGGACAGCCGCTGTTCGTCGAAGCGTTCGATCAGCTCGCCGACGATGGCCTGGGTGGTCTTGGTGCCGTGCTTGAGCAGCAGCCGGGCACCGGGCCGCAATGGCTTGTCGCCCAGCCAGCACACGGTGGCGTCGAAGGTGTCGATCGGCTCCGGCGCGTCGGCGGGGGAGGCGATGAGATCACCGCGGGAGATGTCGACGTCATCGGCCAGGATCAGGGTGACGCTGCGCCCGGGCTGCGCCACGGCCAGCTCACCGTCGGGGGTGTCGATGCGTTCGACGGTGGTGCGGATACCCGAGGGCAGCACCACCACTTCGTCGCCCGGCGCGACCGAACCGGCCGCGATCTGACCCGCGTAGCCGCGGTAGTCGGGGTATTCGGCGGTGCGCGGGCGGATGACGTACTGGACCGGGAAACGCAGGCCGAGCGAATGCGTGCCCGAGCTGTCGGCGTCGACCGGCACCGATTCCAGGTGCTCGATCAGCGAGGGACCGTCGTAGTAGGGGGTGTTGTCCGAGCGCGTGGCGATATTGTCGCCGTGCAGCGCGGAGACCGGGATCTCCAGCACATCCTCACTCGACCAGCCCAAGGTGCTGGTGAGCTTGTTGAACTCGGCGGAGATCTCGGCGAACACCGTGGCCGCGTCGTCCACCAGATCGATCTTGTTCACCGCGAGCACCAGCTTCGGCACACCCAGCAGCGCGAGCACCGCGGCGTGGCGGCGGGTCTGCTCGATGACGCCCTTGCGCGCGTCCACCAGCAGGATCACCAGCTGCGCGGTCGACGCGCCCGAGACGGTGTTGCGGGTGTACTGCACGTGGCCCGGGGTGTCGGCCAGCACGAACGAACGCTTCGGCGTCGCGAAGTAGCGGTAGGCGACGTCGATGGTGATGCCCTGCTCCCGCTCGGCGCGCAGGCCGTCCACCAGCAGCGAGAGATCCGGCGTCGACAGACCCTTGTCCACCGATGCGCGGGTGACGGCGTCGATCTGGTCGGCCAGCACGGATTTGGTGTCGTAGAGCAGACGTCCGACCAGGGTGGACTTACCGTCGTCGACAGAACCGGCGGTGGCCAGCCTCAATAGGTCGGACATGTCAGAAATAACCCTCTCGCTTGCGGTCTTCCATGGCGGCCTCGGAGACACGGTCGTCTCCGCGAGTGGCCCCACGTTCGGTGAGTCGTGACGCGGCGACCTCGGCGAGGATCGCCTCGTTGTCGGCGGCGTCGGACAGGATGGCGCCGGTGGTGGAGCCGTCGCCGACGGTGCGGTAACGCACCGAGCGGGTCTCGAGCACCTCGCCCTCGGCCGGGCCACCCCAGACGCCGGGCGTCATCCACATGCCGTCGCGCTGGTACACCGGGCGCTCGTGGGCGTAGTAGATGCTGGCCAGGTCGACGTTCTCGCGGGCGATGTAGCGCCAGATGTCGAGCTCGGTCCAGTTGCTCAGCGGGAACACCCGCACGTGCTCACCGGGGGCGTGGCGGCCGTTGTAGAGGTTCCACAGCTCGGGGCGCTGCCGCTTCGGATCCCACTGGCCGAAGGCATTGCGCAGCGAGAAGATCCGCTCCTTGGCCCGCGAGCGCTCCTCGTCACGGCGGCCGCCGCCGAAGACGGCATCGAAACGGTTCTCGCTGATCGCGTCCAGCAGCGGGACGGTCTGCAACGGGTTGCGGATGCCGTCCGGACGCTCGGTGAGCCTGCCGTCGGCCAGGTAGTCCTCCACCTTCGCCACGTGCAGGCGCAGCCCGTACCGCTCGACCACCTTGTCGCGGAACTCGAGCACCTCGGGCAGGTTGTGCCCGGTGTCCACGTGCAGCAGCGCGAACGGCAGCGGCGCGGGCCAGAACGCCTTGAGCGCCAGATGCAGCAGGACCGTGGAGTCCTTGCCGCCGGAGAACAGGATGACCGGACGCTCGAATTCGCCCGCCACCTCGCGGAAGATGTGGATCGATTCCGATTCCAGTGCCGCGAGGGTGTCGAAATCGGTGAGGCCGAGGGTACGTTCGCTGATTGTTTCGGTCATGAGCTGTGTCCTATCTGCCTGCCCGAGGGCCCTGCGTGGTTACGCAGGCTGCCTTCTCCGGGCCTGACTCGGTCAGGCGGTGTGCAACCCGCATTCGGTCTTGGCGAGGCCGGCCCAACGGCCGCTTCGCGGATCGGATCCCGGCTCCGGCTTCTGCGTGCACGGAGCGCAGCCGATGGACGGATATCCCTCTTCCACCAGAGGATTGACGAGGATCGAGTGCTTGTCGATGTAGTCCTGCATCTCGTCGTCGGACCACGGCGCGATCGGGTTGATCTTCACCAGGCCGAACGCCTCGTCGAAGGAGATGAGCGGTGCGTTGGCCCTGGTCGGCGCCTCGACCCGGCGGATGCCGGTGACCCAGGCGTTGTAGCCGGCCAGCGACTTCTTCAGCGGCACCACCTTGCGCAGCCGGCAGCATTCGCCGGGATCGCGGGCGAACAGGTCCTTGCCCAGCAGCTGGTCCTGTTCGGTGACCGAATGCTCCGGACGCACGTTGATCACGTTCACCCCGTACACGGCCTCCACCGCGTCACGGGTGCCGATGGTTTCGGCGAAGTGGTAACCGGTGTCCAGGAACAGCACGTCCACGCCGGAACGTACCTGTGCGGCCAGGTGGACCAGCACACCGTCCTGCATATTCGACGCGACGATGTAGCCGGTGCCGAAGGTGTCCTCGGTCCAGCGCAGCAGGTCGATCGCCGAGGCGTCCGGGCCGAGTTCGGCGGCACCGCGTTCGGCGATGGCGCGCAGCTCGTCCTCGGACAGCTTGTTCGCGAGTTGTGTTGTCACTGTTGATCTCCCGTCACCTGATCAGGCGTGCTCATCGCAGATCGGCCTCGTCGGCGCGCACTGCCCACTGCGCGAAACGCTCGCCCGCGTCGCGGTTCTTGACGAAATTGCGCACCACACGCTCGATGTAGTCGCCGAGCTCGGCGCTGGTCACCTTGTGCTGGCGCAGTTTCCGGCCGAAACCGCTGTCGAGGCCGAGGCTGCCACCCAGATGAACCTGATAACCCTCGACCTGATTCCCCTCGCCGTCGTCGACCAGCTGGCCCTTGAAGCCGATATCGGCGATCTGGGACCGGCCGCAGGAGTTCGGGCAGCCGTTGATGTTGATGGTGATGGGCACGTCGAGTTCGGCGTTGATGTCGGCCATCCGCTGCTCCAGTTCCGGTGCCAGCACCTGGGAACGCTTGCGGGTCTCGACGAACGACAGCTTGCAGAACTCGATCCCGCTGCACGCCAGCAGGTTCTTGCGCCAGATCGACGGACGCGCCTGCAAGCCGAGCGGTTCCAGCTCCGCGATCAGTTCCTCGACCTTGTCGTCGGCGACGTCGAGCACGATCAGCTTCTGGTACGGAGTGAACCGGACCCGATCGGAACCGATGCGCTCGACGGCCTCGGCGACCTTGGTGAGGATCGTGCCGGACACGCGACCGGCGATGGGGGAGAAGCCGACGGCATTGAGTCCGTTGCGCAGCTTCTGCACGCCGACATGGTCGATCGGCTTGGCCGGCTGCTCGGGCGCGGGGCCGTCGATCAGCTTGCGCTTCAGGTACTCGTCCTCGAGCACCTGGCGGAACTTCTCGATGCCCCAATCCTTGATCAGGAACTTCAGCCTGGCCTTGGTGCGCAGGCGGCGGTAGCCGTAATCGCGGAACACCGCGACGACCGCCTCCCACACCTCGGGCACCTCGTCCAGCGGCACCCATGCGCCGACGCGCTGAGCCAGCATCGGGTTGGTCGACAGACCGCCGCCGACCCACAGATCCAGGCCGGGCCCGTGCTCGGGATGCTCGACGCCGATGAAGGCGACGTCGTTGATCTCGTGCACCACGTCCTGCTGCCCGGAGATGGCGGTCTTGAACTTGCGCGGGAGGTTGGAGTACTCCTTTTTCCCGATGTAGCGGCGCACGATCTCTTCGATCGCCGGCGTCGGGTCGATGATCTCGTCCAGCGACTCACCGGCCAGCGGGGAACCGAGGATCACGCGTGGGCAGTCGCCGCAGGCCTCGGTGGTGTGCAGGCCGACCTGCTCGAGCCGCCGCCAGATCTCCGGGACGTTCTCCACCTCGATCCAGTGGTACTGAACGTTCTCGCGGTCGGACAGGTCGGCGGTGTCGCGGGCGAACTCGGTGGAGATCTCACCGATGGTGCGCAGCTGCGCGACATTGAGCGCGCCGCCGTCGCAGCGCACCCGCATCATGAAGTACTTGGCTTCGAGTAGATCGATGTTCTCGTCGCCGGTGTAGGTGCCGTCGTAGCCCTGCTCACGCTGGGTGTAGAGGCCCCACCAGCGGAACCGGCCGCGCAGATCGCCCTTGTCGATGCCGTCGAAACCGGTCTTGGAGTAGATGTTCTCGATGCGCGCGCGCACATTGAGCGGGTTGTCGTCCTTCTTGGACTGTTCGTTGGGGTTCAGCGGCTCGCGGTATCCGAGCGCCCACTGGCCCTCGGCGCGACGCTTCACCGGCTTACCGGTCCGGGCGCGCGGGGCGGCCGACGCCTCGGCGCGCGGGCGGTCCGGGCGGACCCGGCGCTCACGAGCGGGCGTGGCGGTTTCGGGCTGATCGGCGGGGCCGGCGTCGGTGCTCGACGTCATGGGGGCTGCTCCTGCTGGGTGTGTCGTACGTCCGTGCTGAAGGCGTGAGATGGGCTGTGCTCACGCCCGCGGTGTCAGCGGGCCGATGTCCTCGATGTCGGAATGGCCGAAGAAGGGGATGGCCGGGGGTCCGGGAACGGGCGCAGCTGAGCTACCGGGAAGAACCGGGCAGACAACAGGCGCTGCAGACGCGCTTGAAGTCGACGTGGCGACGTGCCACCAGTCGTACTCCGTTTTCGCGCATGGGCTTCATTGTGCCATGTCAGAACCTATGTTCCGACCGCCCTGCCAGTATTTTCCGCTCACAAGGGGGAAATTCCCTGGATTCCGGGGGTGATTTGTGACCGCTGTCATAGTTCGGGTGTGCGGCGGACGGGCGCTGGGCACGGGAAGCGTTCGGCCGTCTGTGATTCAGGCCACAGATGCGTTGACCTCGAGCTCACTCGAGGTCGCACGCTCGACGGCATGAGCATCGATGTGACACCCACCGACTACGCGCCCGCCGACCTCGAGACCGAAATCGCCGCGATCCGCGCGGTCGTCGACACCGTCGCCCACGCGCAAGCCAACGAACTCGTCGACGAATTCACCGGTCTGTTCCGAGCGGACGCCGTGTGGACCACCGCGCACGGCAAGCGGTTGTTCGGCCGGCCCGCCATCGCCGAATTCACCGCGAAAGTGCTGCCCGGCGCCACGGCGGACAGCACCGCGACCTACGAGGTGGAGCACGTGCTGTTCCTGCGTCCCGATGTGGCGGCGGTCAAGATCCGGCAGCGCTATCACACCCATGAGGGCGAGCTCGTCAGCGAGGGCAGCCCGCTGTATGTGATGACCAAGGAGGACGGGCGCTGGACGCTGACGGCGGGGCAGAACACGCCTGTCGTCACCGAATAGCCGCATGGGGGCGCCAGGCTGTGCTGATCAACCCGCAGCGCGCCGTTTCAGGTCAACGTGGTGCGGCGTGCTGGTCAGCGCGGCACGGCGTGGTGATCAGCCCCAGCGCGCCGTCAACGCCCCCAACGCGCCGAGGGCGACGGCAGCTGCCGTGGAGGTCCGCAATACCGTCGGCCCGAGCAGCACCACCTCGGCGCCGGCCTCGGCCAGCGCCGACAACTCCGCATCGTCGAGCCCGCCCTCCGGCCCGACGATCAGCATGATCGCCGATGCCTCGCGCAGCGGGAGCCGGGTGAAGCGGGACTCGCCGGATTCGTGCAGCGCCGCCACCACCGCGCCGTCCGCCTTCGCGGTGCGCACGGCGGTCAGCAGGTCGGCCGTGCGGTGCAGGCCGGTGACCTCGGGAATGTAGGCGCGCCTGGACTGCCTGGCCGCCGACTTGGCCGCGGCCCGCCATTTCCCGATGCCCTTGTCGGCCTTGGCTTCCCAGTTCGCCACGCAGCGGGCGGCCTGCCAGGGCACGATGACGTCGGCGCCCGCCTCGGTCATCAGCTCGACCGCCAACTCGGACCGATCGGATTTGGGCAGCGCCTGCACGACGGTGACCGGCGGCTGCGCCGGTGGGGCGACCGCGCTGGCCCGCACCGCGAGTTCGAGCCGGTCGCGCTGGGCGGCAACGACTTCGGATTCGGCGAGCAGGCCACGTCCATCGGACAGGGTGATCTGCTCGCCGACCCGGATGCGGCGCACGGTGGCGGCATGCCTGCCCTCTGGCCCGTCGAGCACGGCGATACCCCCGGGGGCGGGGATCTCGTCGAGATAGAAGACGGTCGCGGCCACTCAGCGTCCGCTGAAGGAGGCGCGCAGCCGGGCGAACAGGCCGCTGTTGTGCTCGGACTGCGCCGACATCACCTCGGCCCGCTCCCGGTCGCGCATGCCCTTGTACTTGCGCAGCAGATCGGTCTGCTTGCTGTCCAGCTTGGTCGGGATGACGATGTCGAGGTGGGCGAGCAGATCACCGCGCGCGCCCGAACGCAGCCGCGGCATACCGTGCCCGCGCAGCACCGACACCTCACCGGGCTGGGTACCGGGGGCGATGGTGAGCTCGGTGGGTCCATCGAGGATCGTGTCGATGACGACCGTCGTGCCGAGAGCCGCGTCGACCATCGGGACCCGCACCGTGCAATGCAGATCGTCGCCGTCGCGGACGAACACATCGTGCGGCTGCTCGACGACCTCGACGTACAGATCGCCGGCATGGCCGCCGCCGGGACCGACCTCACCCTGGGCGGCAAGCCGCACCCGCATACCGTTCGCGACGCCGGCCGGGATCGGCGCGGCGATCTCACGGCGGGCGCGCACCCGGCCGTCACCGCCGCACTTGTGGCACGGATCGGGGATGGTCTCACCCGCGCCACGGCAGGTGGGGCAGGGGCGCGACGTCATCACCTGGCCGAGGAACGAGCGTTGCACCGACTGGACTTCGCCGGCGCCGCCACAGGTCTCGCAGCGCACCGGCTTGGAGTTGCCGTTGGTGCCGGCGCCGTGGCAGCTGTCGCAGAGGATGGCGGTGTCGACGGTCAGGTGCTTGGTGACACCGACCGCGCATTCGGCGAGGCTGAGCCGAGTGCGCACCAGTGAATCGGCGCCCGGCTGCACGCGCCCGCGCGGCTTACGGGCCCCGCCGGTACCGCTCATACCGCCGAAGAAGGCCTCGAACACATCGCCGAGGCCGCCGAATCCGGCTCCGGTGAAGCCGGCGCCGCCCCCGCCGGACTCGAGCGGATCGCCGCCCATGTCGACAATGCGCCGCTTCTCCGGATCGGTCAGCACCTCGTAGGCCGCCGAGACCTCTTTGAAGCGCGCCTGGGCCGCCTCGTCGGGGTTGACGTCGGGATGCAGTTCGCGAGCCAGCTTGCGGTATGCGCGTTTGAGCTCCTGGTCGGTCGCGTTCTTCGCGACGCCGAGCAGTCCGTAGTAGTCCCGTGCCACTTGAGTTCTCTAGTCCTTGATCGCTGTCCACAGTTCCGACCGCGTACCGCCGGAGGCTGTTGGGCTCGTCCCTGGCCCGTGCCGCTCCAACCGCACAGCATTAGTCGGGTTCACTCAACTTTATCCGGCCGGAGATTCGAGCGTATCAGCGGAGGCGAGGACCGGGCTCGGTCGTCAGCGTTCGGCCAGGACCTCGCCGATGTACTTGGCCACCGCGGCCACCGAAGCGATCGTGCCCGGATAGTCCATCCGGGTCGGACCGAGCACACCCATACCGCCGAGGACCGCGCCGGAGGCGCCGTAACCGGTGGATACCACCGACGTTCCGCGCATCTGCTCGACCTGGGTCTCCTCGCCGATGCGGACGGTCACCGTGCCGGGCTGCTGCGCCGCCGCGAGCAGTTTGAGCACCACCACCTGCTCCTCGAGCGCCTCCAGCACCGCGCGCAGCGAACCGGGGAAACCGAAGTCGGCGGCATTGCGGGTGAGGTTGGCGGTACCGCCGAGCACCAGCCGCTCCTCGGGATGTTCGACCAAGGTCTCGACCAGCACCGTAGCCACCCGCACCAGCACGTCACGCAACCGCGGCGGCGCCTGCTCGGGCAGCTGCGCGACCGCGGCGGAGGCATTGGCGAGCCGCTTGCCGTCCATCGCGCCGCCGAGCATTCCGCGTAACGCGGCCAGGTCTTCGTCGTCGACGAGTGCGCCGAGCTCCACGATGCGCTGATCGACGCGGCCGGTATCGGTGATCACCACCAGCAGCAGCCGAGCCGGGTTGAGCGCGACGACCTCGATATGGCGCACCGTCGACGCCGACACCGTCGGATACTGCACGACGGCGACCTGACGGGTCAGCTGGGCCAGCAGGCGCACCCCGCGGCGCAGCACATCGTCGAGGTCGACGCCGGACTCCAGGAATTCCAGGATGGCGCGGCGTTCGGCGGCCGAGAGCGGTTTCACATCGGCGATCCGGTCGACGAACTGCCGGTAGCCCTTGTCCGTCGGTACCCGCCCGGAGCTGGTGTGCGGCTGGGTGATGTAGCCTTCGGCCTCCAGGACAGCCATATCGTTGCGCACCGTGGCGCTGGATACGCCCAGATTGTGCCGCTCGACAAGGGTTTTCGAGCCGATCGGCTCCTTGGTCGAGACGTAGTCGGCAACAATCGCCCGCAGGACCTCGAACCGTCTGTCCTCGGTGCTCGACATCGGCCCCACCTCCTCGCTCGCGTGGGCACGCAGTCGCGGCCGTTCAGCGCGCCACCATACTGGGCCCGGCCGACTTTCACCGGACCTCACCCATCCATTTTAGTGGGCCGCGCGCGATCGGCAGCCGGTCCCGCACCGGCGCGGCGACCGAGTGCCCGCGCGCGAGCCGGGCAGCGACGGTATCGACTGGTCGTCGAACACCCGTGGCGAGATGACCGGGATTCAGCTCACCAGGTCGCGCACCACGCCGTCGGCCAGCAGCCGTCCCTGTTCGGTGAGTACCAGGTGATCATCGCGCAGCGCGGCACGGCCGTCCGCGATGATCTGCAGAGCCTTCGCCTGTCCGGCGGGGTCCAGATCACTCATCGGCAACCCCGTGCGCAACCGGACGGTGAGCATGATCCGTTCGAGATAGCGCTCGTCGTCGGTGAGCGATTCCCAACCGGCCGCGGGCAACCCGCCTTCGGCCACGCAGTCTGCATACCGGGCCGGATGCTTGACGTTCCACCAGCGCACTCCGCCGAGATGGCTGTGCGCACCGGGGCCCGCGCCGAGCCAGTCGCCGCCGTCCCAGTAACCGAGATTGTGGCGGCAGCGGGCGGCGTCGGAGGCGGCCCAGTTCGAGACCTCGTACCACGTCAGGCCTGCGGCACCGAGCCGCGCGTCGAGGCGTTCGTAGCGGGCGGCGAGGACGTCGTCGTCGGGGGCGGGTAGTTCACCGCGGCGGACGCGCCGGGCCAGGGCGGTGCCGTCCTCGACGATGAGCGAATAGGCGGACACGTGGTCGACGCCCGCCTCGAGCACAGCATCGATGCTCGCGTCCAGATCGCTGTCGCGCTCGCCGGGGGTGCCGTAGATCAGGTCGAGGTTGACGTGCTCGAAGCCGGCCGCGCGAGCCTCCTTGGCGGCGGCGACCGCACGACCCGGGGTGTGGGTGCGGTCGAGGACTGCCAGCACATGCTGAGCGGCGGACTGCATGCCGAGGGACACGCGGGTGTACCCCGCGGAGCGAATGCGCTCGAAGAACGCGGGCGAGGTCGACTCGGGATTGGATTCGGTAGTGATCTCCGCGTCGGCGGCCAGGGTGAATTCGGCACGCACGGCGTCGAGCACCTCGGCCAGGCCGTCGCCGCCGAGCAGCGAGGGCGTTCCACCGCCGACGAAGATGGTGGCCACCTCGGGCGTGGCGCTCGGCAGTGCCGCGAACTGCCGCGCCGCTGTCGCCAGTTCGCCGCGTAGCGCCGTCATCCAGGATTGCGGCGACGAGGAACTACCCAGCTCACCGGCGGTGTAGGTGTTGAAGTCGCAATACCCGCAGCGGGTCGCGCAGAACGGCACGTGTACGTAGATGCCGAAGGGCCCGCCACCGAAATCGCGCAGCACCGGGACGGAGGCGTCGGTGTGCGATGCGGTGGAAGCGGGGGAACTCACTGCTCCAGTGTGCCCGTTCCGGTCCGGCCCGACGCACCCGACCTGGGTGTTTGCCGCCACGTCTGCCACCTGCCGGATCCTGGCGAGCACCGGAGCGGGCAGGTGGGACGAGTCGCTGATCCTGCGACGCGCCACGTGTCCCGCAACGCGAGCCGCCGCTCCCGGACGGTGCGACGGTGACCGCTACCCAATCGCGGGGAGCTTCACCATAGTTGCTGGTAGGACGCCCGACAGTAGCCCGCGCCCGCATAATCGGTGGGCGGCTGTCGGTGCCGCGCGTTAAACTCGGAGCATCCACAGCGCATCATCTCCACCGCGCCGGAGCAGGGTCGATGCCGCCGAATGGGCGGCGGTCAGCACGGTGCGGGACAGGTGATGCGACGGCTCCGAGACCGGAAAGCAGGCTAAGGCCACTACGTGAGAACCCAAGGTGAGATCGGTGACCCGGCGACCCCAGCGGCCGGCAACGGTGCGGACGTCAGCAGCACGGGTCCCGCGGCGCGCACCGTACGTTCCAGTATCGAACTCGCACCGGAGTCCGTTTTCCCGTTCCTCGGCTCGGCCGACCAGAACCTGCGTGAACTCGAGGAGCTGCTCGACGCCGACATCCATGTGCGCGGCAATTCCGTCACGCTCACCGGTAAGGCCGCCGATGTGGCGCTGGCCGAGCGCGTCGTCGAACAGCTCGTCGCGCTGACCGGCCGCAACCGGGTGATCACCCCGGAAGCCGTTCGCCACACCGTGTCCATGCTCACCGAGGGCACCGCCGAATCGCCCGCCGAGGTGCTCAGCCTCGACATCCTGTCCCGACGCGGTAAGACCATTCGCCCCAAGACGCTCAACCAGAAGCGCTACGTCGACGCCATCGACGCCAACACCATCGTGTTCGGCATCGGTCCGGCGGGCACCGGCAAGACCTATCTGGCCATGGCCAAGGCCGTGCAGGCATTGCAGTCCAAGCAGGTCAACCGGATCATCCTCACCCGCCCGGCCGTCGAAGCGGGCGAGCGGCTCGGCTTCCTGCCCGGCACCCTCAACGAGAAGATCGACCCGTACCTGCGGCCCCTCTACGACGCCCTGCACGACATGATGGACCCCGAAGCCATCCCGAAACTGATGGCGGCGGGCGTCATCGAGGTCGCGCCACTGGCATACATGCGCGGTCGCACGCTGAACGATTCGTTCATCATCCTGGACGAGGCGCAGAACACCACGGCCGAGCAGATGAAGATGTTCCTGACCAGGCTCGGGTTCGGCTCGAAGATCGTCGTCACCGGTGACGTCACGCAGGTCGACCTGCCCAACGGCTCGCGCTCCGGGCTGCGGGCAGCCAGCGAGATCCTCACCGAGATCGAAGACATCCATTTCGCCGAACTCACCAGCAGCGACGTCGTGCGCCACCGGCTGGTCTCCGACATCGTCGACGCCTATGACCGCTTCGAAGCCGAAACGCGCCCGGTCGGCCCGCACATGCCCGGCAACCGTGCCCAGCGCCGGGCCGCCAACCGCACCGGACGCCGCTGAACGCCGCACACATCGCGGGGTTGCGGTCGGACGGTGACCGGCCGCACCCATTAGGCTGACCTGGTGAGTATCGAGATCGCCAACGAGTCGGGCATGGACGTGCCCGAGGAAGATCTGGTCGGTGTCGCACGGTTCGTCATCGCGCGAATGGATGTGCACCCGGCCGCGGAGCTGTCCATGGTGCTGGTCGATCTCGACACCATGGCCGACCTGCACATGCGCTGGATGGACCTGCCGGGGCCGACCGACGTGATGTCGTTCCCGATGGATGAGCTCGAGCCGGGTGGGCGGCCCGACAGTCCCGAACCCGGCCCCTCCATGCTCGGCGATATCGTGCTGTGCCCCGAGTTCGCGCTCGGCCAGGCGCGCAAGGCCGGCCATTCCCTCGATCACGAACTCGCCCTGCTCACCGTGCACGGCGTGCTGCATCTGCTCGGCTACGACCACGCCGAGCCGGAGGAGGAGAAGGAGATGTTCGCGCTGCAGGCCAGGCTGCTCGAGGAGTGGTACGAGAGCCTGCGTGAGGCCAGGCGCCGCGCCGAACTCGCCGAACGCGATGCCCGCCTGCTCGGAAAAGCGGGCTTCACGACGCCGGGTGATGCTCAGGCGTGAACGCGCTGACTCTGATCGTCCTGGCGGTCCTGCTGGTTCCCGTCGGTGGTGTGTTCGCTGCCGTCGACTCCGCGCTCAATACGATTTCCCCTGCCCGCCTCGACGACATGGTGCGCGCCGAACGGGCCGGCGCCGCGCGGTTGAGTCGCATCGTCGACGACCGGCCGCGCTATGTGAATCTCATGGTGCTGCTGCGCATCCTGTGCGAGATCACCGCGACGGTGCTGCTCGCGGCCGCACTGGCCACCATGCTGTCCGACGGGCTCGCGCTGCTGCTCACCGCGGTCATCATGGTGCTGGTCGATTACGTGGTGATCGGGGTCGGGCCGCGCACCCTCGGCCGCCAGCACGCCTATTCGATTGCGCTGGCCGCCGCCTTGCCGTTGCAGTTCATCGGCGCGCTGCTCGGGCCGGTCAGCAGGCTGCTGATCCTCATCGGTAACGCGATCACCCCGGGTAAGGGGTTCCGCAACGGACCGTTCGCCTCGGAAATCGAACTGCGCGAGGTCGTCGATATGGCCCGTGAACGCGGCGTCGTCGCCGATGACGAGCGGCGGATGATCCAGTCGGTGTTCGAGCTCGGCGACACCGCGGCCAGGGCGGTGATGGTGCCGCGCACCGAGATGGTGTGGATCGAGCAGGACAAGACGGCCGCGCAGGCCACCTCACTCGCGGTGCGCAGCGGGCACTCGCGGATCCCGGTGATCGGCGCCAACGTCGACGACATTCTCGGCGTCGTCTACCTGAAAGATCTTGTGCAGTACGGCGATCGCGGCCGAAGCGTGCTGGTGCGCGAGGTGATGCGGTCCGCGGTGTTCATGCCCGATTCCAAACCACTGGACGCTCTGCTGGACGAGATGCAGCGCCGTCGCAACCATATGGCGTTGCTGGTCGACGAATACGGCGGTATCGCCGGCCTGGTCACCATCGAGGACGTGCTGGAAGAGATCGTCGGCGAGATCGCCGACGAATACGACACCGACGAGATCCCGCCCATCGAGAAGCTCGACGACGACCACTTCCGGGTCTCGGCACGGCTGTCGATCGAGGATCTCGGCGAACTGTACGGCCTCGAGATCGACGAAGAGGATGTCGACACCGTCGGCGGGCTGCTCGCCCATGAGCTCGGCCGGGTCCCGCTGCCCGGCTCGGAGATCACCGCCCACGGATTGCGATTGCGTGGCGAAGGCGGACCCGATACCCGTGGCCGGGTGCGCGTGCACACGGTGGTGGTGAGCCGGGCGGTCGACGGCGAGACGGCATCGAACGGCAACGGCGTGGCCGGGGCGATCCCGGCCGGCCGAGACGAACAGGAGACACCGAATGACTGAACTGGATGCCGAGGACAACAAGCTGCTGGTGCTGGCGCGTGGCGCCATGGCGCGCACCGAGGGCTCCAGCGGCGCCGCCGTCCGCGACAGCGAGGGCCGCACCTACGCCGCGGGCGAGGTGAGCCTGGACGCGTTGCGGCTCACCGCATTGCAGGCCGCCGTCGCGGCCGCGCTCTCCAGCGGCGCGGAGGGTTTCGAAGCGGCCGTGGTGGTCGGCGGCAAGTTCTCCGATCCGGGCGTGACCGCGGTGCGCGAGGTGTCGGCGCAGGCGCGGATCGTGTTCACCGACCGCGCGGGCGCGGTGTTCGACATCGCCGAGGGTTTCGAGGTGCAGGGTGGCTGACGGATCCGGTTCCGGTAAGGACGAATTCCGTTCCGGGTTCGTCTGTTTCGTCGGCAGGCCGAACACCGGCAAGTCGACGCTGACCAATGCGCTGGTCGGCGCGAAGATCGCGATCACTTCCTCGCGGCCGCAGACCACCCGCCACACCATCCGCGGCATCGTGCATCGCGAGCACACCCAGCTCATCCTGGTCGACACACCGGGGCTGCATCGTCCGCGTACCCTGCTCGGCCAGCGGCTCAACGATCTGGTGCGCGACACCTACTCCGAGGTCGACGTGATCGCGCTGTGCATACCGGCCGACGAGAAGATCGGTCCCGGTGACCGCTGGATCGTGCAGCAGGTCAAGCAGATGGCGCCGAAGACGACCGTGCTCGGTGTGGTCACCAAGATCGACAAGGTGAGCCGCGATCAGGTCGCCGCGCAGCTGCTCGCGGTGTCGCAGCTGCTGGGACCCGACGCCGATGTGGTGCCGGTGTCGGCGGTCAAGGGCGAGCAGGTCGAGGTCCTGGTGGACGTCATCGCGTCGAAGATGCCGGAGGGTCCGGCGTTCTATCCCGACGGTGAGCTGACCGATGAGCCGGAGGAAACCCTGATGGCCGAACTCATTCGTGAGGCGGCTCTCGAAGGGGTGCGCGATGAGCTGCCGCATTCGCTGGCCGTCGTGATCGAGGAGGTCCTGCCGTACGAGGGCCGCGAGGACATGCTGGAATTGCACGCGCTGCTGTATGTGGAGCGGCCAAGCCAGAAGGCGATCGTCATCGGTAAGGGTGGTGCCCGGCTCAAGGAGGTCGGCACCAACGCCCGCAAGCAGATCGAGCACATTCTCGGCACCCGCATCTACCTGAACCTGCACGTGAAGGTGGCCAAGGACTGGCAGCGCGACCCGAAACAGCTGGGCAAGCTCGGTTTCTGAGCCGTCGCCGTCGGTGCGGGCTGCTATATTCCCGGGCGTGTTCGTTGTCATCGACGGCGCTGCTCGCGGGCCTGTGCCGAGATGACGCACTCGGCGCCGGAAGGGTCCCGGCGTCGACGCGGGTGTGGGAGGACGGTGCCGGGTGGAAATCGCCGAGGGCATGGATTTCGCCGGGTACCGGATCGAGCGCAGGCTCGGAGTAGGCGGCATGGGGGCCGTCTATCTCGTCCAGCATCCGAGGTTGCCGCGCAAGGACGCGCTGAAGGTACTCGCCGACAGCCACCACGACGACCCCGAGTTCCGCGCGCGTTTCCTGCGCGAAGCCGAGATCGCCGCCCGGCTGCAGCATCCCAATCTCGTCGCGGTCCGCGATCGCGGTGAGTTCGACGGCCGGTTGTGGCTGACGATGCAGTACGTCGACGGGGTCGACGGCGCGCAGTTGATCCGTCGTGGTCCGCAGGCATTGCCGCCGCAGCGGGCGGTGTACCTCATCGGGGAGGCCGCGCGCGGTCTCGACGAGATCCACCGTGCGGGACTGTTGCACCGGGACGTGAAGCCGGCCAACATTCTCATCGCCGAGCAGCCGGGCGAGCCCGATCGCGTGCTGGTCACCGATTTCGGCATCGCCCGCCCCGCCGACGATTCGACCACCCTCGGCGATCCGGGCGGGCTCACCGCGAGCCTGGCGTATGCGGCTCCCGAGCAGATTCGCGGCGAGGTGCTCGATCAGCGCGCCGACGTGTATGCGCTGGGCTGCACGCTCTTTCACCTGCTGACCGGCTCGGTGCCGTTCCAGCGCGACACCCCCGGCGCGGTCATGTTCGCCCATCTCAACGAACCACCGCCGCGGCCGGCACAGATCGATGCCCGCTTGCCCGCGGGATTCGACGAGGTGATCGCTACCGCGCTGGCCAAGGATCCGGCGCGGCGCTATCCCAGCTGCGGCGCCCTGGCCGAAGCGGCGCATCGCGCGTTGACCGACGCGGAGGCGGAAACCGTCCGGCTCACCGCGCCTACGGCAGCGGCGACCGTTCCTGGTGGGCCAGGACCGATTCGCGGGTCCGGCGGGCGGGCGTTGTTGTGGGCGGGGACAGCTGCGGCCGTTGTGCTCGCGGTGGTCCTCGCGGTCGTGGCCTGGCCCGATCGGGTGGAATCGGCTGCGGCCGTGCGGCTGCCGACACCATCGGGTCCGGCGCCGAACGTATCGCCGGACTGGGCGGCGTACTCGTTCATGGTCGAACCGTTCGCCGAGCTGCTGCCCTATTCGCCGGATGGCTACGGCTACCGCGAACTCTCGGTCTGCCAGGCCACCGACGAAAAACGCGAGCTGTTGCCGATGGATACCGTCTTGCCGCTGAGCGTGATTCGCTGCACCGGCGATCAGGACCCGGTCTCCATGATGTTCCTGCACTGCACCGCCGACCGGAGCCGGCTCGGGCCGCTGCCCTGGCCGGGGATGGAAGGCGACGAGCGCTGGGAAAGGGAATCAGGGTCGGGCTATCTGCGGTGGGGCAGCTACACCACGGTGCACAACGAGAAGTTCGGCAGACTCGAGGTGTTCTTCGACGCTCCGGAACGAAACTTCTGCGCCATCCAGGTCAATGGCGCCGTCGCGGCCGCCGAACTGCGCGCCCGCTGGTGGTTCGATGCTCCGCTGTGACAGGGGAATGCGAATAATGCTGCGCACCGATCTTTCCCGCACGCTGTGTGCTCTCGCGCTCATCCTGGCGACCGCTACGACCGGATGCGCGGTAGCCGGACATCCACGGCCGGAGCAACCCGATCTCAGCCGCCTCGACGTCGGGACCCACGGCGTCGGTCCCCTGACCGAGCCGGCCGATCAGAGCGAGCGCTACGGCCGGGTGATCGAATCGGTGCGGATGGGCGAAGCGGTGATCGACCCGGCCGAAGTGAATCCCGACCTCGGCTACGCGCTGGGCACAGTGCGCGCCTCACCCCTGCCGACGCCGGTGAAGACCAACGGTCTGCTGGCCGCGCCTGCCCGCGCGGTGCTCCAGCGCTACGGCATGGTGGCCGGCTTCGTCGTCGGCGGGGCCGATCGTGACGTCAGCTCGATCCCGGTCGTCGGCTCCGGCCGCATGATGACGCTGCTGCTGCTGCGCCTACCGGACGCCGATGCGGCGCGGCAGGCCGCGCAGGAGATCGACGCGATCGATGCGGCGGTCAGCCCCGACAATGTCGGTGTCGTCATCGACCGCCACCCGTCGGCCCACGCGCACTGGCGTCCGGCGGTGCCCACTCTCGCCGCGACCATGGCAGACGGACCCTTCGTCATCAGTCTGCTGATCGGGCACACCTCGCCCGACCGTGCCGCCATGGCCGGTCTGGCCGCCGACACCTTCGACGCACAGCTGGCGCGCCTGCGTGACTTCCGGCCGACACCGCGTGACGAGATCGCGCGCCTGCCACTGGACCGGGACGGCATGCTGGCGCGGATGGTGCCCGAAAAGCCCGGGCAGTGGCAGTATCCGGCGGCGATCTCGGTCAGCACGGTCGAGACCGCGGGCTGGAACAGTGCTGTCATACCGAAGGGCGTGGTCTTCGGTCCGCGCGCCGCGCACCTGCGGATCGGGCGCGCCAGCGAGCACGGACCGGCCGGTGAGCCCCTGGAGTTGCTCGGCTACAACGGCGGCAACGACTCGCTCGGCCGCTTCGCCGACGCGGCCACGGCTCGACGGGATTTCGACGCCTTCGCCGACGAAGCCGAGACGCCCGGGTACGGCCCGATCGACGCGCCGAAGGGAATCCCGGATGTCCGCTGCGTGCAGTATCTTTCGGCCGGTCCGCAGTGGCCTCGATACTCCTGCCGTCTCCTGTACGGCCGCTACCAGGCCTTCCTGCGCGGACGCACGATCGAAAGCACCCACCAGCGAACGGCTGCCCAGTACGCCCTGCTCGTGAGCACGGCATGAGCGGACGGCTCACGCCGGGTGCGGTGTTCGCGGGCTACCAGATCGAAGGTGTCCTCGGCAGCGGCGGGATGGGGACGGTGTACCTCGCGCGGCACCCACGGCTGCCACGCCGTGAGGCGGTGAAAGTGCTGTCACCGCAACACAGCTCCGACGACGAATTCCGCGCCAGGTTCGTCCGGGAGGCCGAGCTCGCCGCCCGCCTCGACCATCCCAACATCATCGCCGTACACGATCGCGGGGTCGCCGAGGACCTGCTGTGGATCGCGATGCAGTACGTCGACGGGGTCGACGCCGCCGAACTCATCCGGCGGCATCGGTCCGGGCTGGCGCCTGCGCGCGCCGCCCGGATCGTGACGCAAGCGGCACGCGGGCTGGACGCCGCCCATCGAGCCGGGATGCTGCACCGGGATGTCAAACCGGCGAACCTGCTCATCGAGGCACGCCCCGGTGGGGACGAGTGGGTGTATGTCACCGATTTCGGCATCGCGAGAGCCGCCGGATCCGCGACCGCGCTCACCGAATCCGGCGTGGTCGTGGCGACGTTGGCGTATGCCGCACCGGAACAACTCGCCGCGCGGCCGGTGGATCAGCGGGCCGACGTCTATGCGCTGGGCTGCACCCTGTACGAACTGCTGACCGGAGCCAAGCCGTTCCCCCGGCCGACCGCCGCCGCGGTACTGCACGCCCACCTCCACGACCCGCCACCGCGGGCCACGGCGGTGAATCCGGGGCTGCCCGCAGCGATCGACGCGGTGGTGATGCGGGCATTGGCGAAAGACCCCGAGCAGCGCTTTCCGACCTGCGGTGCGCTGGCGGCCGCGGTCTCGGCCGCCTTGCTCGAGCCGGGGTCACAGTTCGCTGCGCGGCCGGCCGACACACCGGCCCCTGCGCCCACCCCGGCTGCGGAAACCGTGCCCGCGCCCCGGCGACGGCACATCGGCCGAGCCGGCCTGGTCGCGTCGGCGCTGGGTTCGGCGTTGGTCCTCGCCGTCGTCGCGGGCACGATCTGGGTGGCCTCCGGTGGCGAGGAAACGTCTTCGACCGCTGTGGCAGTCACGACCACGTCCACGGTGGCCCGACCCAGTACCGCGCCTGCCGGCGGGAAGACCTGGGGTAGCCACGATTTCGTCGTTCGCTCCTTCCCGCAGCTGCTGCCTGCCACTCCGGACGCACGTGGCCATCAGGGACTGCGATGCACGGCCGTCGACCAGGACATGCGTCCGGTGGACGTGGCGGAGCCGGTCGGCCCGGTGGCCCGGCTGAGCTGTAGCGGAAACGGTGCGCCCGTGCAGGGGCTCACGGTGGACTGTTTGGGTGACCGCTCGCCGAATCCGGTGGCGCCGTTCTCGGATATGACCGTCACCGGTGATCAGCCATGGAGCCGGGTGTCCGGTAGTGGCCGGGTGATCTGGGGCGATGTCGTCAGCGACGGCCGCACCGCGGGGACCATGCTGATCGGGTTCGACCTGGCCGGCCCCGGCCGCGAGCATTGCCGGATATTGGTGTTGGGCGGGGCAAACGGACAGGAACTCTACGACACCTGGTGGCCATCGGTTCCGATCTGACCCGGGCACCGGATTTCGCCGAGGGTCGTGCCCGCCATGCCGGGCGCGGCGTGCTCGCCGACTGGACAACTTCGCGGCGAAAGTACCGGGGCGCGGATTCGGTTCCGTGGCTGTGGTGCCGGCCCCTCGATCGGGCGGGTCGGGGGTCACGACCTTCGTTCTGCGCCGCGCGCACGATGCTTCGTCACCGAACGCGGATGTCGGTGCCGCGCGGTACAGTTCAGGTCCGCGCGCAGACAGCGCGTGGCGCTGCCGGACCAGGGGAGGGTCGATGGCGAACCAAGACGAGGTCGTCGCCTTTCTCCGGTTGCTGCGTGGGCTGATGGTGCCCGACGAGCGGCCACGAATCCTGCGCACACTGCTACGCCGGCGGCGTCCGCTGCCGCCGCCGATGGTCTGCCTCGTCTCCGGCGAAGCCGATCCGCTGCTCGAACAGACCCATGAATGGCTCGGCCGATCCCCGCGCCGGGCCGCGCCGCGCGCCTACGTCGACGTAGCGGCATTGCCCGCGCCCGCGCTCACCCCGGATCTCTCATCGGCGACCCGCTTCGACGGTGAGGAGTCGGCCGAGAACTGTCTGCCCGTGCTCGAAGCGCTGAGCCGGCGATTCATCTCCGACAACACGGCCATGGGCCCCATCGACTTTCCGCGCTACCACGCCGCCGACTGGCTCACCCGCCAGCGTGCCGCGGGCGCCCCGCTCGACGCCGCCGAATTACGCGGCAGGCTGCCTCGGCTGCTGCGCATCGGTCGCCGCGACTCGGAAACCAATCCGCCGCCCTTCGGCGCCCTCGGCGCCACCATCGAGCGGATAGCCCTCGCGGTCTGGGCGATCGTGCCGATGGTGCGGTTGTGGCTGTGGGTCAGCGGCATCGTTCCCGGCGTCTCGCGGGAGCCGCGCTGGTTCATGCGCCAGCGGTATCTGGCGCCTGAACTGTCCGACAGCTTTGTGGGTTTCGCGTTGCGTCTCACCGAGCAGGGCCGCGAACGAGAAAACCACGAGCAGATCGCCAAACTCCTGGTGCACGCCTTCCTGTCGGACCTCGCCGACGCCTATCGTCGTCGATTGCTGCGGCCGTCGAGCTGGCGGCGCACCGCGTATCCGGTGGCGTTGCTCGACGGTGTCGCCCACAGCGGTCAAGGCGCGGAACTGCTGCGCTGGATCAACGACATCCGCAATGAGACGGGCAGATTCGACCCTCTCGTAATCGTCGCCGCGGTCGACCGGGCGCCGTCGGACGAGGAACCGGCAAGTCTCGGCCGCACCACCGGCGAGGCTCGCGACCCGCTGCGACGGTGGCGCGACACCATCGAAGTCCGGCGCCGCAACCGTGAGGCCACCGCGTGGTATCTCCCGCTTCGAATGCCGAGCCGAGGCGACGACGTCACCGGTGAACTCGGCGAAAATCATCTCGCTCGCCCGCCCCGCCGTGGGCCGCCCGCCGATCGGTGGTGGCGGCGTTCGCGCTGGTCCCGGTCGTCGCCCTGGTGGCGGCGGCTGCGGTCTATGTGCAACCGCGCACCGCGGTCGGCTGTACTGCCTGGCCGTTCTGGTCCGGGGTCGGTGTGGCGGTGCGCGACGGCGAATGCGTCGACTACAGCGACAACGCTCGCCAGATCTTCGCCGACGACCCCGAACTGTCGGAGATGCAACGAGAGGTGTTCCGCCAGAACGCGATCGCCGACCGCATCCGTCGCGCCAACCCGAAGCGCCCGGTGATCGCGCTGGTCTACTTCGCCGGGCTCACCTAAACCGACCGCAACATGCGTTATCCGCATGCCCAGGTGGAAGAACTGGCCGGGCTGGTGCTGCGCCAACGCAATGCGAACGCCCAGAGCAGCGAGGCCGAGCCGCTGCTGCGCATCGTCATCGCCAACGGTGGATCCGGGATGCGGCAGGCCTCCTGGGTGGTCGACAACCTGCTCAGCGACTTGATCAGGGACGATTCCGAGGTGCTCGGCGTCATCGGACTCGATCGCAGCAATGCCGAGACCCGCAGAGCCATCGCCCGCCTCGGCGATCTCGGCGTGCCGACCTTCGCCACCACACTATCGGCGGACGGGCTGGACGAGGTGTCGCCGACGTATTTCCAAGCGGCCCCGAGCAATCGGGTGCAGGCCAGGCTGGTGGGCGACTATG
>NZ_BAFY01000076.1 GCF_000308555.1 Nocardia cyriacigeorgica NBRC 100375
GGGCAGGCAGGCGGCGCACCGGCCGGTGCGGGGCCGGTCGCCGCGCTCGGGCGTATCGCCCGCTTCACCGCGGTGATGTACAAGCCGCACTATCTGCTCTACGGCATCCTCTGGGTGCTGGCGCTCGAAGGCACCGCCGCGCTGGTCACCGACCCGGAGGCGAGCTGGCGGCCGAGCTGGGCGACGGCACTGCGCATCGGCGTCGTGGCCTTCGTCCTGCTGTATCTGCGGATGGTCGACGAGCAGAAGGACCTCGACTACGACCGGGTCCACAACCCGGACCGGCCGCTGGTGACCGGCGCGGTCACCGCGCGGGATCTTCGGGCCGCGATGGCCGTCATCGCGGTGGGTGCGATCGCCGCGAGTCTGTTGCTGTCGGTCGGTTCGGCCGTGGCCATCGCCGCCGTGCTCGTCTACGGGCTCGCGCTGTGGGGGCTGGAGCGGATCTGCGAACCGATTCGCCGCGACATCCTGCTCAATCTGCTGGTCACCTATCCGGTGCAGTTGATCGTCACCGCCTATGTCGTGGTTTCGGCCATCGACACCGGCGACGTCGAACCCGGCTGGCAGGCCGGCGCAGCGGCGGTGATCTTCGCCGGGGCGTTTCTCCAGTTCGAATTCGCGCGCAAAACGTCACGGATACCGCGGCCGGGGCAGATGTATTACTCCAACGCGCTCGGCACGACGGGCTCGATGCTCGCGGCGCTCGGCTGCGCGGTGTTCGCCGTCGCCGCCGACCTGGCGCTGGTCCGGCCATGGGAACACGACGCCGCGCGCGCGGTGATCGGCTGGATTCCGCTGGTGCTGCTGAGCATTCCGTTCCTGGGTGGCCTGCGATTCCTGCGCTCCGCGGACGAGGACTACCCGGTGATCCCGGCGGTGCTGTTCATTCTCACGCTGTACCTGGCCCTCATCGCGCAGGCGGTGGCCCCCGGATAGAAGGCCGCCGGCTCAGCCCGCAGGCGCCGCCTCGAGCACATTCTCGGGGGACAAGGTCGGTGTGACCGAGGTGAGCGTGAAACCGCATTCTGCCAGCAGCGCACGGTATTCGGCTTCGGTGCGTTCCCGGCCGCCGGTATTGACCAGCATCTCCAGATCGATGTACTTGCCAGGATGCGGGCGGTCGTCGTCGGGCAGGACCAGTTCGATCAGCAACAGCCGCGCCTGCGGTGACATGGCATTGCGCACCGTGCGCAGAATTCGGGTGGCCTGCTCGTGCGGCCAATCGTGGATGACGTGTTTGAGCAGATAGGCATCGCCGCCTTCGGGCACGGTGTCGAAGAACGACCCGGCCACCACCGCACACCGATCGGCCACTCCCAGCTCGGGCAGCCGTTCACGTGCCTCGCCCACCACCTCCGGCAGGTCGAACAGGATGCCACGCGACTGCGGTGCCCGCTGCAAGATCTCGGCCAGCAAGGCGCCCTGCCCGCCGCCCACATCCACGAGCGTGCGATAGCGGCCGAAATCGTAGGCCGACAACAGTGGCTCCCGGCCGAGGGTGTCGATGCTCGACATCGCGCGGTCGAACATCGCGCCGAACTCGCGATCGGTGCGCAGATAGTCGAACAGCGGAACCCCGTCGACGGTATTGCCCACCGCATCACCAGTGCGCACTACCTGCACCAGCTGGGTCCAGTTGTCCCGGTGGATCTTCGAGCCGAAGAACAGGGTGGCATCACGCAATGAGACGTCGGCGTCGGCGCGCAGCGCCTGCGCCATCGGGGTCAGCGCGTAGCGGCCGTCGCGGCGGCGGGTGAAGATGCCGTGACTGATCAGCAGCCGCATGAGCCGGCGCAACGCGTCCTCGTCGGCGCCGACCGCCTGCGCCAGATCCGCACTGTCGCGCGGACCGTCGGCCAGTGCGTCGGCGACCCCGAGGGCCGCCGCGGCGTGGATGGCCTGGGTCAGCCAGCCGGCCGCGATCATCTCCAGCAGCGCGATATGGCCCGGCACCATCCGCCGGTGCGCGCTCGCCATGACATTGCGCACCCGCTCCACCACCCGCACCAGGCCCTGCGGCGGCAGCTTCGCTCGATCGGAGGTCATGACGACTCCATTCGTCGGCAAACGCTTGCCAAGCAGATTACGGCCCGAACCGGATCCCGGGCGTGAATCGCGCGTCGTGGCCGTCGCTAGCGGGTCGATTTGCCGGTCGCGTCGGCCCGATTGCGCTCGCGTTCGGCCGCGGTCTCCAGGTATTCGCCGAGCTCGCGGCGCAGATTGGTATCCAGCGAGCGGGCCAGCGTGCTGTGCACCGACGCGACCCCGAGTTCGCGCATCTTGTTGAGCATGGCGGTGGTCTCGGCGATCTCTTCGCTGGTTTCCGGCAACCAGCCGGGGCCGTGCTCGTCGACGATGTGCTGCCGGGCGGCGGTGATCATGATCTTGGTGATGTCGTCGATGCGCGCGGCGACCTGGGCGTGCACGCTGATCAGGGTGCGCAGGTCGAAGCCGTATTCGTCGAGTTCGGTGAAGGTGCTCAGCAACTGGGTGTCGGTGAAAACGACTGTGTCGCCCTCGACGCGGACCAGGCCCAGCTCGCGCAGCTGGTCGACGAGGTCGTCGGACTCGGAGCCGAGGATGGAGCCGATCAACTCCCGGGAGACCTCGAACGGCTCTTCCTTCGCCCAGGTCGCCGTCACCGCGTGCTGCAGGCCGAGCACCTCGGTGAGGTCCTTGCCGGTTTCCCAGCTGGTGATGAAGTCGGCGATGTGCGCGGTGGTGAAACCCCGCTGGAGCAGCGCGTCGATCAGGCGCAACCGTTCCAGGTGCGAATCGTCGTAGATGCTGGCGCGGCCGTCCTTACCGACCGGTGGCGGCAGTAGTCCGCGTTCCTGATACGCGCGGACATTGCGGCTGGTGGTCCCGGCGGCGCGTGCGAGGTCATCGATCCGGTATTTCGGCATCGCTGCACCTCCTCATATCCCCGCCTGCGCCGGACCGGCGGGCGCCCGGCCGTCGACCGCCCGAGTCTAACCCCGTAGGGCCGCGCCCGTGGCCACCGCTGCTGTCACACCGTCTCAATACCCGCGTTCTGGTTCGATCGGCGCCAGCAACGGCGCACCGTCGGCGAAACGGAGCACGTTGGCCCGCACGTGCTCGGCGAACGCCGCCATTCGTAACCGCGGCGGATTCGAATCATGCGGGGTGACAATGGCATTGGGTAGCTTCCAGAGTGGATGACCGTCGGGTAGCGGTTCGGGATCGGTCACGTCGAGACCGGCGCCGCCGATCGTTCCAGCGCGAAGTGCGTCGACCAGCGCGTCCGTATCGACGAGACTGCCCCGCGCCACATTGATCACCCAAGACGACGGCTTCAACTGCGCCAGCTCCTTCGCACCGACCAGATGCCGGGTCTCGGCCGTGGCCGGCGCCGCGATCACCACATGGTCGGTGCGCGACCAGACCCCGGCCAGCTCGTCGGCGCGCACCGTTTCCACCGCGTCCGGGATCCCCGGCCCGGTGACCGGGCGACCGGACCGATTGACCGCGATGACCTGCGCACCCAGCGGCGCCACCAGGGGGATCAGCGCCCGCCCGATCCCACCCGCACCCACGATGGCGACCGTGGCCCCGCGCAGCGACCCGACATGCGGAAAGAACTCGCGCTGGCGCCAGCTCTCGGCGCGCAGATGTTCCGGTAGATACCGGACACCGGCCAGCAGCAGCATCAGCGTGTGCTCGGCCACGCTGGCGGCGTAAGCGCCTGCGGCAGAAGTGAACCGAACTCGCGGAAAGCGCTCGAACACCCCTGCGTCGAACCAGTCCTCCACCCCGGCCGCGTTCAACTGCACCCACTCGATACCGGACGGAAGCTGCTCCGGAAACCGCACCGGTGGACCATTCCAGATGAGCGCCCGCGCCTCGTCGAGCCCGGCGACCTGCGCCCCCGCCGCCGTCACCGCCTGTTCGAGCACCGGCTGTTCCCCGGGGCCGACCGCAACCGCCATCCGGCTCATCCTCGGACCTCCTTTGGTCACCACGCCGGAGCTCCCACGTCCGGCCGTCCTTGGACCGAACGTACCGCCGAACGCGGGGCGGGTGGTGGCCACCGGGCATCACAGGTCGCCCGCTGCGGATCGCCGGCACGGCCCGGCTCCTCCGGTTGGTTTGTGCTCGGTTCAGGTGCCGTCGGCGCTGGACGCGGTCTGTCGGGGGATCAGTCCTCCTCGTCCAGTTCGACCTTGTCCCGGTCGGCCCACTCGATCAGGCGGTCCAGTTCGAACACGGAGTCATCGATGCCCGCGTGCAGGTCGCCGAGCTCCTGGTAACGGGCGGGCACCGTGGCCATGGTGAAATCGCGCGGATCGATTTCGGGGATCTCATCCCAGGTCACCGGGGTGGACACGGTGGCTGCGGGCACACCGCGCACCGAATAGGCGGCGGCGATGGTGTGGTCGCGGGCGTTCTGGTTGTAGTCGACGAACAGCATCCGCGGGTCCCGATCCTTGCGCCACCAGGTGGTGGTGACGTCCTCCGGCGCGCGCCGTTCGACCTCGCGGGCGAAGGCCAGCGCGGCACGCCGCACATCCTTGAATCCCCACTCCGGCGCGATCCGCACGTAGACGTGCAGCCCGTGCCCGCCGGAGGTCTTCGGCCAGCCCACCGCGCCGATCTCGTCGAGTACCTCGTGCACCACGCCGGCCACCCGCTGCACCCGTGACCACGGGCAGTCGGGCATCGGGTCCAGATCGATGCGCCATTCGTCGGGGCGTTCGGTATCGAAGCGGCGGGAGTTCCACGGATGGAACTCCACCGTCGACATCTGCACTGCCCAGATCACATCCGCCAGCTCGGAGACGCACAGTTCGTCGGCATGCCTGCCGTAACGCGGGAAGAACACCCGCACCGTCGGCACCCAGTCCGGCGCGCCCGCGGGCAACCGCTTCTGATGCACCTTGTCCCCGGCGAGCCCCTTCGGGAACCGGTGCAGCATGCACGGCCGATCCCGCAGTGCGTTGACGATGCCGTCGCCGACGCTCAGGTAGTACTGCACCAGATCGAGCTTGGTGGCACCGGTTTCGGGGAAGTAGACCCGATCCGGATTGGAGACACGAACCAGCCGGTCCCCGACCTCGAGTTCGATCGCCGCCCCGCCGCCACTGGCCACGTCCCGACCATAACCCGCACCGGGCAGATCTTCCGGCCGAACCACGCCGCCGGCTCAGGTCGGGGTGGCCAGTGCGAACGGCAGTACCGCCGGTGCGCCGGCCTTGCGGAGTTGATGCGCGGCGGCGGTGAAGGTCCAGCCGGTGTCGGTGAGAGCGTCGACCAGCAGGATCGGGCCGTCCAGCGGACCGAGGTCGGGCAGTTCCCAGAGTTCGTGCAGCGCGGCCACGCGGTGCGCCGAGTTCACCGCCGATACCGGCGGCCGGTCCGGGCGCACGCGCATCGTGCCGAGGTCGCGGAGCTTGCCGATCTCCGCCAGCCGTGCGGCGACGCTCCCCGTCAGCACCGGATGCGTGGGCGATTCCAGGGCCAGCACGGCGGCCGGACGCGTCTCCCAATCCCAGTCACGCAGCACCGCGATACAGGCCTGGATCACCGCGTCCGGGACCGGACCGTCCGGCCCGTCGAGCAGGGTACGCAACCGCTGCCCCCAGCCGAGCGCGCTCAGCCGGCCGAGCACCCGGCCGGTCTCGGCGCCCTCGGTGATCTTGCCCGACAACGGGATACCGAGTTTGGCCATTCCGGTCGGCCACATCTTGCGTGGCGCCAGGTCGATTCCGGGACGGTCCAGGCGGGCACGCGTGGCGGCGACCGCGTCGGCGTCGAGGGTGGTGTCCGGCCGGACGCCGGTACAGTTGTCGCAACGGCCGCAGTCGGCGCTGCCGGGGCCCGCCGCGTGCAGGCCGGGGTCGTCGAGCTGGCCGCGCAGGAACACCATGCGGCAGCCGGTGGTCGTTTGATAGTCGATCATGGCCTGCTGTTCGGCGGACCTGGCCGCTTCCAGCCGCTCGTAGCGCTCGCTGTCGTACACCCAGTCCTGGCCGGTGGACAACCACCCGCCACGCACCCGGCGCACCGCGCCGTCGACGTCGAGCACCTTCAACACCATCTCCAGGCGCGAGCGGTTCAGCTCCACCAGGGGTTCCAACGCCGCCGTCGACTGTGGACGTTCGGTATCCAGCGCCGCGAGCACCGAACGCACGATGTGCTCGCGAGGGAAGGCGACGGAGGCGAAATAGCTCCAGATACGGGCGTCCTCAGGGCCGGGGAGCAGCACCACTTCGGCGCGCTCGGTTCCGCGCCCGGCGCGACCGACCTGCTGGTAGTAGGAGATCGGCGAGGAGGGCGCACCCACATGCACCACGAAGCCGAGATCCGGTTTATCGAATCCCATACCGAGCGCCGACGTGGCGATCAGCGCCTTGACCTCGTTGTTCAGCAGCGCGGCCTCGAGCATTTCGCGTTCGGCGGGGTCGGTCTGGCCGGTGTAGGCGGCGACGGTGTGGCCATGGGAGTTCAGGACGTCGGCCAGGTCCTGTGCCGCCGCCACGGTCAGCGTGTAGATGATGCCTGAGCCGGGCAGCTCACCGAGATGGCGGCTGAGCCAGGCCGTGCGCTCGACGGCGTCGTCGAACCGGACCACCGACAGGTGCAGCGATTCGCGGTCGAGGGTGCCGCGCAGCACCAGCGTGTCGGTGCCGATCTGGGTCGCCACATCGGTGACCACGCGATCGTTCGCGGTGGCGGTCGTGGCCAGCACCGGCACATCGGATCCGAGGTCGGCGATCAGGGTCCGGATGCGCCGGTAGTCCGGCCGGAAGTCGTGGCCCCAATCGGACACGCAGTGCGCCTCGTCGATGACCACCAGGCCCGCGTCGGCGGCCAGCTTCGGTAGTACCTGGTCGCGGAAGTCCGGATTGTTCAACCGCTCGGGGCTCACCAGCAGCACATCGACCTCACCGGCGGCGACTCGCGCGTGGATATCGTCCCATTCGGTGACGTTGCCGGAATTGATGGTCGCGGCGATCACCCCTGCGCGTTCGGCGGCCGCCACCTGGTTGCGCATGAGCGCGAGCAGCGGCGACACGATCACGGTCGGCCCGCGCCGTTGCGCCCGGAGCAGTTTCGCCGCGATGAAGTACACCGCGGATTTTCCCCACCCGGTGCGCTGCACCACCAGCGCCCGGCGCCGGTGCACGACCAGCGCCTCGATGGCGGTCCACTGGTCCTCGCGTAGCCGCGCCCCGCTCCCGGCCAGCTCCCGCAACAGGCCCTCGGCCCGCTCCCGCAGCCCGTCAACGTCGATACCCGCCGTTGTCGTCCCCTCAGCTGTGTCCATGGGGGCCATGGTGCCCTACACCACCGACAAGGTCGCCGATCCCGTCACAAATCCGGCCGTGACGACTGATTTCGCATCGTTGTGGGTAACTCGTCGGGTACGGGTTACCTGTTCGACCCGACACCGCCGACCGCCGACGCTACGGTCTACCCACCTCAGTACGGCCACGAATCGCGGAGCGGCGGGGCAGTGGGGGCGCCGGGCGCCGTGACCTGGTAGGAGGATGTTGTGCCGGAGAGTTTCCAGTCGCCCGCGGGGTGGTCGCCGCCGGGAGCGCAGTTTCAGAATCGCGGCGCGCTGAGCCGCACCCTGATCGGTACGGCCGTCGCCCTGGTGGTGACGCCGATCGGAATCGGGATCGCCGCACATGGCTCGCTGGCCACCAGCCGCTGGTGGGATTCGGTGGACCGGTGGAGCGCACCGGGCCAGTCGGTGCTGGGTGCGGTGCTCCTCCTGCTGGTGGCGGTGCTGGCCGCGTACTCGCCGGCGGCGACCATGATCGCCGGGCTGGTCTGGGGCATCCTGCCCGGAATCATCCAGATCTTCTTCCCCGAGGACACCTTCCGCCTGATCGGCGACGTCCCCGGTCTCGCTGCCGAACTGCACGTCGCCCTGCACGCATGGCTGGTCAGCGGCATGGTCTTGATCGTCGGGACGCTACTGTTCGGCGCCGGTGTGGTCGCGACGCTGAAGCGGCGCTGAGGTTCCGCTGGATGAGCTGAGGTTCCGCTGGATGAGTTGTCCCGGCCGGACCATGGTGTGGCCCGGCCGGGATCGGTCAACCCTTCACGCAAAGCACCTGACGCAGCGTCGCCACCACATCGACCAGGTCACGCTGTGCGGCGATGACCTCGTCGATGTCCTTGTACGCGGCGGGGATCTCGTCCACGACGCCTGCGTCCTTGCGGGACTCGACGCCCTCGGTCTGCGCGATCAGGTCGGCGACGCTGTAGCGCTTCTTCGCGGCGGTACGGCTCATCCGGCGGCCCGCCCCGTGCGAGGCCGACTGGAACGACTCGGGATTTCCCTTGCCGCGCACGACATACGAGCGGGTGCCCATCGAGCCGGGAATCAGTGCCAGGTCGCCCTCGCCCGCGCGTACGGCGCCCTTGCGGGTCACCAGCATCGGCACGCCGTCGATCATTTCCTCCGCCACATAGTTGTGGTGGCACGAAATCGGTGCGTCGAAATGCACCGGGCGATCGGCGAATTCGTCGCGGACCGCGCGGCAGGCCAGGGCGAGCATGACGGCGCGATTACGTGCCGCGTATTCCTGCGCCCAGGTCAGATCGCGACGGTAGGCGTCCATTTCCGGGGTGCCGGAAAGGAATACTGCGAGATCGCGATCCGGCAGGTCCGCGTTATGCGGAAGCGTACGAGCCACAGCCATATGGCGTTCCGCCAGTTCCTTGCCGATATTCCGGCTGCCGGAATGTAGCAGAATCCACACCGAGTCGTCCTGGTCGAGGCACAGTTCTAGGAAGTGATTTCCTCCGCCTAGCGTCCCCATCTGCTTATGCGCCTTGGATTCCCGGTTGCGGACGCTCTTGTCGAGGTCGTCGAACGATCCCCAGAACCGGTCCCACCCCGAGCGCAACGTCGCCGTGCTCGCACCGAGTCCGGACACCTCGGCCCCGATACGTCGCACGTCCACCGGGTCGTCGTGGGCATGGAATCCCACCGGGATCGCCGCCTCGATGCGGCTGCGCAGCGAATGCAGATTGTCGGGCAGGTCGGCAGCGGTCAGGTTGGTTTTCACGCTTTCCATACCGCAGCCGATATCCACGCCGACGGCGGCCGGGGCGACCGCGTCCTTCATGGCGATGACCGAGCCGACTGTCGCACCCTTACCGAGGTGCACATCCGGCATGACGCGCACGCCGTGGACCCATTCCAGTTGCGCGATATTCCGCAGCTGCCGCAGCGCGGCCTGCTCGATATCGTGCTCGGAAGCCCACATCAACGTCCGCGCCCGGGTGCCGGGCAGCTCGACGGGAAACATTGTCTCGGTCCTTTCGATAACGGCGAATTCGCTTCGCCTTACACAATCAACGGTAGGCACGGCAGCGCCCCCGCGCACCTGAATTTCAGCGCGGAAAAGGGCGGGGCCGGGTGCCGCTGATTCGTCAGTCGAGCGCCGCTTCGATCTCTTCGCGCGTCGGAATCGAGGCGCTGGCCCCGAGCCGGGTGGTCGCGAGCGCACCCGCCGCGCACGCCCAGCGCACGGCCTCGGCCGGGCCGCGGTGCCAGGCCACCGCGAGCGCGCCGGTGAAGGTGTCGCCCGCGCCCGTGGTGTCGACGACCTGCACCGGGAGCCCGGGCACCCGGAGGTCGGCACCGTCGGGCCCGCGGTAGCGCGCTCCGTCGCCGCCGAGGGTCACCACCAGGTGCGGGACGGGATCGAGGGCGGCGCCGAGCTCGGTGAACTCGCCGGAGTTGACCACAGCGACGTCGATCGCCGTCCACAGCTCGTCCGGCAGCTCCTGGGCAGGGGACGGGTTGAGGACCACGACCGTCCCGTTCGCCTTCGCGTGCCGGGCGGCGGCGAGGACGGTCCCGATCGGAATCTCCAACTGGCACAGCAGAATGTCCGCGTCGGCGATTGCCCGGCGATCCGCGTCGGAGAGTTCGGTCACCGTGGCATTGGCCCCGCCCACCACGATGATGCTGTTCTCCCCGCTCGCGTCCACCACGATGGCGGCGATCCCGCTCGGCCCGTCGACCGTCCGCAGCCGCGCCGTCCCCACCCCGGACGCTCGAAGCGTCGCCCGCAGCTCGTCGGCGAACACATCGTCACCCACCGCACCGATGAACTCGACCCGACCACCGGCCCGCCCCGCGGCGATCGCCTGATTCGCTCCCTTACCCCCGGGCACCATGGCGAACTCGCTGCCGAGCACCGTCTCACCCGGCTGCGGCCGCCGCCCGGTCGTGGTGACCAGATCCATGTTGATACTGCCCAGCACCGCGATCACGGGCCCCTGTCCGTCGGTCATACCGGCACGGTAACCGCAACCCGCCGCCGCGCACCGGCTATGCGTCCGGAACGGCGGAGGCCGCGCGCGAACGGGCTGACGAGGGGGTCGACCACGGCGAACGGATGGTGCCTCCGGCGGAGTGGATCACCGAGGATGCGGGACTGCTGCCGGCCCTGACCGCGTGGAACCGGGTGGTCGCAGCACCTGAGCCTCACCAGCGCACGATGATCCCCGCCTCCCGCGCCAGGCCGGCGGCGAGGCCGAGTAGGTCGCCGCCGTCGACGGTCGCCCCGCGTAGGCCGGCCACCCCGTCGATGTCGGCGAGGGTGCAGTCGGTGAAGCGGAGGTTGTGGCGGGGTGCGGTGCCGGTGAAGCGGGCGCCGGTGAGGTTGCAGTGTTCGAAGACGACGTTGCGGAATTCGACGCCTTCGAAATCGGCCTGGCGCAGATCGCAGTCACGGAAGACGACGGTGCGCAGCTTGGAGTACCGGAACGAGGTGAGGTCGGCGCGGGTGCCTTCGAGCAGGACGTCGCGCCAGCTGCCGGCGGTCCACGACATTCCGGTGAGCCTGCTGGTGCTGATCGCGCATTCGGCCATCGAGCACTCGTCGGCCAGCAGGTTGGCCAGATCGCAGACCGACAGTTCGGACTCGTAGATGGTGACCCCGCGCATGACTCCGCCGAATCGGCAGTTGTCGAATCGGCAGCCCTCCAGGCCGAGGGCGTGGGTTTCGGCGCGGGTGAGGTCGGCGCCGGAGTAGTCGACTTCGTCGATGGTGGTGTCGTCGTCGAAATCGTCGCGAGGTGATTCGGCCGGGCGGCGTGGCCGCGAACGGGGCGTGCTCGGCACCACGGGGACGTTGCTGTTGCGAGAGGCTGCCACTCTTGCTCCGCTCTGTGTCGGGGTCGAACCGTCACCGGCAAGCTACGGGATGGCACCGACAGCACCCGCCGACATCGGGGCGGACCAGTGCGTCCGCGGCTCCCAGCGCAGTGATTCGGTGTCGTAGCGGGTGCGTAGTCTGTACCCATGACGGTAGGAACGACAGCCGAGCTCGATACCCGCGAGGCCGTGCACGACGCCGCGCGCAAGGCACGGGTCGCCGCACGTGCGCTCGCCCAGTTGACCACCGCCCAGAAGAACGAGGCGCTGCACGCCGCCGCCGACGCGCTGCTCGCCGCCGCCGACCGGGTGCTGGCCGCCAATGCCGAGGACATCGCGACCGCGCAGGCCGCAGGCACCGAGGAATCGCTGCTCGACCGGCTACGGCTGACGAAGGCCCGCATCGACGGCATCGCCTCCGGGCTGCGTCAAGTGGCGGGCCTGCCGGACCCGGTGGGTGTGGTGGTACGCGGTTCGACCCTGCCCAACGGGCTCGAGATCCGTCAGGTGCGGGTACCGCTCGGCGTGGTCGGGATGGTGTACGAGGCCCGGCCCAATGTCACCGTCGACGCGTTCGGCCTGGCCCTGAAGTCCGGTAACGCGGCGTTGCTTCGCGGCTCGTCGTCGGCGGCGCGGTCCAATGCCGCGCTGGTCGAGGTGCTGCGGGAATCGCTGGTCGCGCAGGGCATTCCGGCCGACGCGGTGCAGCTGCTGCCCAGCGAGGACCGTTCCAGCGTCACCCATCTGATCCAGGCCCGCGGTCTGGTCGACGTGGTCATCCCGCGCGGCGGCGCCGGCCTGATCAACGCGGTCGTGCGTGACGCCCAGGTGCCGACCATCGAGACCGGCACCGGCAACTGCCACGTCTACGTGCACGTGGGCGCCGATCTGGAGATGGCCGAACAGATCCTGATCAACGCCAAGACCCGCAGGCCGAGCGTCTGCAACGCCGCCGAGACGGTGCTCATCGACGCCGCCATCGCCGAGACGGCCGTACCGCGGCTCACCAAGGCGCTCGAAGACCACGGCGTCACCATTCACGGTGATCTGCCCGGTCAGGTCCCGGCCACCGACACCGACTGGGGCGAGGAGTACCTGACCCTCGACATCGCGATGAAGGTGGTCGACGGCCTGGACGCCGCGGTCGAGCACATCAACACCTGGGGTACCGGTCACACCGAGGCCATCGTCACCTCGGAGCTGGCCGCCGCCCGCGAATTCACCAGCCGGGTCGACGCCGCGGCGGTGATGGTGAACGCCTCGACCGCCTTCACCGACGGCGAGCAGTTCGGCTTCGGCGCGGAAATCGGCATCTCCACCCAGAAGCTGCACGCCCGCGGCCCGATGGCGCTGCCGGAACTCACCTCCACCAAGTGGATCGTCTGGGGCGAGGGGCAGGTCCGGCCGGTCTGAGCCGGGGCGCGGTTCCGCCGTCCCGTAGCGTGGGGCTGGTACGTCGCAGGAAAGGGACGCGTGGTGGATCGCTCGAATTCGGATCAGGTCGCGGCTCAGGAGCCGATCTTCGCCTCGGTGGACGAGGTGATCGATCGGCTCGCCGAGACGGGATATCTGGCCGACAAGGCCACCGCCACCTCGGTGTTCCTGGCCGATCGGCTGGGTAAGCCGCTGCTGATCGAGGGTCCGGCCGGTGTCGGCAAGACCGAGCTCTCGCGCGCGGTCGCGCAGACCGCGGGCGCCGAGCTGGTGCGGTTGCAGTGCTACGAGGGCGTCGACGAGGCCCGCGCCCTCTACGAATGGAACCACGCCAAGCAGATCCTGCGCATCCAGGCCTCCAGCGAGAACGACTGGGAAGAGACCAAGGCCGACGTCTTCACCGAGGAGTTCCTGCTGGCACGGCCGCTGCTGACCGCGATCCGCCGCACCGAGCCGACGGTGCTGCTCATCGACGAGACCGACAAGGCCGACGTCGAGATCGAGGGCCTGCTGCTCGAGGTGCTCAGCGATTTCGCTGTGACGGTCCCGGAACTCGGCACCATCACCGCCCAGCACAAGCCGTTCGTGGTACTCACCTCGAATGCGACAAGGGAGCTGTCGGAGGCGCTCAAGCGCCGCTGCCTTTACCTGCATCTGGACTTCCCGGACGCCGACCTGGAACGCCGCATCCTGGCCAGCCGGGTCCCGGAGCTGCCGGAGGCGGTCGCGGCGCAGCTGGTGCGGATCGTGCACGTACTGCGCGGTATGCCGTTGAAGAAGCTGCCGTCGGTGGCCGAATCCATCGACTGGGGCCGTACCCTGCTGGCCCTCGGCATGCAGGATCTCGACGATACGACCGTGCGCGCCACCCTCGGCGTTGTGCTCAAACATCGCAGCGACCACGAGCGGGCGCTGGCCGAGCTGAAACTGGCCTGAGCCGATGTCCGCGCGTTCGATACCCGCGCAGTCGCCGGATTTTCGTGCGCCGCACGGGTTCGCGGGTCACCTCGTCGATTTCGTCGAGGCACTGCGGGCCCGCGGGGTCCCGGTCGGCCCGTCGGAGACCGTCGACGCGGGGCGGGTGCTGACCGTGCTGGACCTGATGGACCGGGAAGCGGTGCGCGAAGGCCTGGCCTGCGCCCTATTGCGCCGCACCACCCACCGCGGCACCTACGACGGCCTGTTCGACCTGTGGTTCCCGGTCGCGATCGGCGCTCGCACCGATTCGGTCGACGATGTGGAGATTCCGCGCACGCCCTCGGGCACGGTCGATATCGCGGCGCTGCGAGAGCTGCTGGCCGAATTGCTGACCGAGGAGGGCACCACCGCCCAGCTGGAGTCACTGGCGGGGCAGATGGTCGAAGAGCTGGGCCAATATCAGTCCGCGCGCGGCCCGTCGTTCTCGACGTACCAGGCGCTCAAAGAGGTGCAGCCGCAGACGCTGCTGGCCAAGATCCTGGCCGGCCTGGCGCGCCCGGATGCGAGTGCCTTCGAGTCCGAGATCGCCCGCCGCGCCGCCCGTCAGCGGATCGATGCCTTCCGCGCCACGGTCGACGCCGAAACCCGCAGACGCGTCGCCGAACGGATCGGGCGGGAACGGGTCGCCAGTTACGGCGTCTCCCGGCAGGCCGAGGAAGTCGATTTCCTGCGCGCCTCGGAATCCGAGCTGGCCGAGTTGCGCCGCAGCAGCCAGCGACTGGCCCGGATCCTGGCCTCACGGCTTGCCGTGCGGCGCAGGCATTCCCGGCGCGGTGAGATCGATCTGCGGCGCACCCTGCGCAAATCCATGTCCACCGGCGGCGTGCCGATCGATCTGGTCAACCGCAAGCCGCGACCGGGCAGGCCGGAACTCGTCCTGCTGTGCGATGTCTCGGGCTCGGTGGCCGGTTTCAGCAACTTCACTCTGCTACTGGTCAGTGCGTTGCGTGAGCAGTTCTCGCGGGTGCGGATCTTCGCGTTCGTCGATCAGACCGACGAGGTAACCCGGTTCTTCGACGCGCGAACCCAATTGGACGAGGCGATGAAACGGGTATTCACCGAGGCCGAAGTGGCCGGCTTCGACGGGCATTCCGATTACGGCAGCGCCCTGTCCGGGTTTGCCACGAAGTGGCCCGACGCCGTCACCAGCCGCAGTTCGCTGCTGATCCTCGGCGACGCGCGCACCAACTATCGCGATCCCGACCTGGAAACGTTGCGTGAGCTGGTGCAGGTGGCCAAACATGCGCATTGGCTCAACCCGGAGCCGAGAACCCAATGGGGATCAGGGGATTCGGCCGCCGACAAGTATCAGCAGGTGATCGAGATGCACGAATGCCGGTCGGCGGCGCAACTGACCGCGGTGGTGTCGCGGCTGCTCCCGGTGTGACGATCAGCGCTTGTTAAGCGAACCTTATGGTGTTGCCGCGACAATGCGCGAATGGTCAACACAGCTCCAGCGGACAGCAACTATCAGTTCCAGGTCGATCTGCGCGGCATCGTGGATCTGCTGTCGCACCACCTGTACTCGAGTCCGCGGGTCTACCTCAGGGAGCTGTTGCAGAACGCCGTCGACGCCGTCACCGCACGCACGGCCCTCGACCCCACCGCCCCGACCGCCATCCGGCTGCACCTGGACGGAAACGGGCTGCGCATCACCGACCCCGGCATCGGACTCACCGAGGCCGACGTCCACCGTTTCCTTGCCACCATCGGCCGCTCATCAAAGCGCGACGACATCGAAGGCGCCCGACGCGAATTCCTCGGCCAGTTCGGCATCGGGCTGCTCGCCTGCTTCACCGTCGCCGAATCCATCCGCGTGCGCACCCGGTCGGCCGCCGACACCGCCGCGCCACCGGTGGAATGGATCGCCGAGGCCGACGGCACCTACTCGCTGCGCGCACTCGAGCCGGCGCAGTACCCCGAACCGGGCACCACGGTCGAACTGACGCCGCGGCCGGGCGCGCAGCCCTGGTTCGCCGCCGAACGCGTCCTGGAACTGGTCACCGATTACGGTTCGCTGCTGCCGTACGAGGTGACTGTCGAGGCCGACGGCAGCGTGGTCCGGGTGACCGATCCGCCGCCGGTCTGGCGGCGCCGGTTCGACTCGCCCGCCCTGCGTCGTGCCGCACTGTTCGACTACGGCGAACGCGTGCTGGGTTTCGCGCCGCTGGACGTCATCGACCTCGACGCCGAACTGGCCGGCGTCAGCGGTGTCGCGTACGTGCTGTCGCAGCCAGGAAATCCGGCCGAATCCAGTGCCCACCGCGTGTACCTGAAAGGCATGCTGCTCGGTGACGCCGTGCGCGGGGTGCTGCCGGACTGGGCGTTCTTCGTCCGCTGCGTCATCGACACCGATTCGCTGCGGCCGACTGCCTCGCGCGAGGGGCTCTACGAAGACGAGCGGCTGGCCATCGTCCGCGAGGCGCTCGGCGACCGGGTGCGGGAATGGCTCACCGAGATCGCCGCCGAGCAGCCCGACCGGCTGGCCGCGTTCCTGTCGGTGCACTCTCTCGGAGTCAAGGCGATGGCACGTCATTCGACCGAGCTCCTGCGGATCATGGTGCCGCACCTGCTGTTCGAGACCACCGAAGGCCGCATCCCGCTCACCGAGTTCGTCCGCAAACATCCGGTGGTGCGGGTCAGCGCGACGGTGGAGGAGTTCCGCCAGGTCGCGCAGACGGCGTCGGCGCAGGGCATCGGCATCGTCAACGGTGGCTACACCTATGACGCCGAACTCGTCGCCCTGCTGCCGCAGATCATGCCCGGCGTCGAGGTGGCCGAGCTCGACGGCGCCGCGGTGACCGCCGCACTCGATCCGGTGGACCCGGCCGAGGAGCTGGCCCTGGCGCCGGTCCTGGCGATCGCGCGCGGCACGCTCGATCCGCTGGCCTGCGATGTGCTGCTGCGCGCCTTTCAACCGGTGTCGGTGCCCGCGCTCTACCTCGACAGCCGCGGCGCCCGCAACGAACGCGCCAGGGCCGACACCGTTGCCGAGGCCGATGATCTATGGTCCGACATCCTCGGCGCGCTCGAATCCGCGACGCCACGAGCACAGCTGGTGCTCAACTTCCACAGCCCGGTGGTGCGCAGACTGGCCCGCATCGGTGATCCGGCCTTCCTGAAGACGGCCGTGGAATCGCTGTACGGGCAGGCGCTGCTGATGACTCACCGGCCCCTGCGCCCCGCCGACACCGCCTTGCTCAACCGGGCTTTCGGGGAGTTCCTGAGCTGGGCGACCGAACGCGCCGCCGGCGGCGACCAGGGGGAGAACTGAGATGGAAAGCCTCGATATCGACGGCGAACTGCGCCGCTGCCGATCCTTGCCACACGGACGCTCCCGCACCCAGCGCTTGGAAACGCTGGCCGCCGCCGCCCGCTCCGGCACCGATCGCGCGCTCGAGGGCAACGTGCTGCTCGAACTGGCCCGCTCCTACATGTACGCCGGCGAACGCGACCTCTCACCGATGGCCTACGGCCGGCTGCTGAGCATCTACGACGCCCACCCGGCCGAACTCGGGCACTTGAGCTATTCGGTGCACTGGCAGCTGAAATGGATGACGTGGGATCTGATCGGCAATCCGGCCGTCCCGTTGCCGACGGTGCATCGCTGGCTCGACGAGATGGACAACCGCTACCGGCAGCGTGGCTACAGCGCCCGCCCGGTGCTGAGCCTGCGCGCCGACCTGGCCTGCGCGATCGGTGACCACGACAACGCGATCGCGCTACGCGACGCAGCACTGACCGAGCAGCGCGATCAGATGGCCGACTGCGATGCCTGCGAACGCAACGGCTGGGGCGTGATCAGCGCGGCCGCGGGCGACGACGAGGCGGCCCTCGAACAGTGGCGCCCGGTGATCGACGGAGAACGCAGCTGCGCCGAGGAACCGCACCGGACGCTGGCCAAGGCGCTGGTGCCGATGCTGCGCACCGGACGCACCGCCGCGGCCCGCAGCGCGCACCTGACCGGATATCCGCTGGTCCGGCACAATATCGAGCTGCGCGCGTCGGTGGGTGAGCACATCGAGTTCTGTGCGCTGACCGGAAACGAAGCGCGCGGGCTGGAGATCCTGGCCGAACACAGCGGCTGGATCACCGAACAGGCCGCCGACATCGGCAGCCGGCTGTCGTTCATCACCGGTGTGAGCGTGCTGCTGCGCCGGTTGGTCGCGCGGGACATGGCGGATCTGCCGGTGGGCGGGGGGACGGTGGCGTCGGTGCTGGCTCTGCTCGAGGCCGAGATCGAGGAGGTGGTGCGCCGTTACGACACCAGGAACGGGACCGGCGAGTACCGCAAGCGGGTCGATGAACGGCAGACCAGGCAGCCGCTGGTCGAGCTGCTGCCGTTGGGCCTGCGAGCACGCTCGCTCGCGACGCGGTCGGTATCCACTGCCACCGCCTCAGGAGTGACCGGGAAGGCCTCGGAAGTCATACCGGCCGCCGCAGGAGCGACCACGGACTCCGTATCCCCGACGTCATCCTCGGATGTTGCCGCCGCGTCCTCAGGTGCTGCCGCCGGGTCCTCGGGGGCTGCCGCCACGCGCTCGCTTTCCACCACGACGTCCTCGGGTGCTGCTGCGGCACCGGGTGTTGGTGCCACGGGCTCGAGTGTTGCTGCCGGCTCGGGAGCTCCCGTGGCAGGCCGGGCAGCTGCCGCCCCGGTCCCGCCCGATACCGGCACGGTCGTCGCGGGTACGGGCGTGTACGGGGCGACGGCGTCGGCAACCGCCGAACCGGTCGACGACGCGGCCGTGGACCGGTCGGCCGAGGCGACTCGGCTGATCGAAGCAGCCACCGCGCGGCTGAACACCGACCCGGCCGCCGCCGAAACCCAGCTGCGACGCGCCTTGGCACTCGGCTCCGGTGTCCTGACCCGCGAGGATCTGGCCCGGCTGAACTCGCTGCTCGTGTCGGCCCTGGCCGGGCAGCCGGGCCGGGAAGCCGATCTGGCCGATGCCGCCCTGTACGCCGCCGCCCGCTGGTCGGGCTTGTCGGAGGCCGACGCCGCCCACCACAGCTGCGTCGCGGCCCGCGCCTTCCACCGTGCCGGCCAGCACGGTCCGGCGGCCGCGTTGTTCGACCAGGTCGTCGGCGACCCCGATCTCGGGTATCCGGCTTCGGAGCTCGCCGTCATCGGAGCACAGTACGGGGCCTCGCTGTCGGCGCTGGGCAGGCCGGACGAGGCCGCACGTCAATACGTATCGGCTGCGAAACTGATCGAGCACCAGCCCGGCCACGACGAACTCCGGGCCGAACTCGCCGAGGCGGCCGCCGAGGCCCTGGCGCGAGCCGGACGCAACTCCGATGGGCGGGCGGCTTATCTGCGGGCCGCGCAGCTGTGGGGCGGTCTGGGCCGGATCGGTGCGCGCGCCGAATGCCTGCGCCGCGTCGCCTGGATGCAGACCTGGGACGCCGACGCCGACTCGGAGTCACCGGCCTGGCTGGCCACCATCGACGCTCTGATCGAGGAACTGAGCGCCGGGCTCGACCAGGCGCCCCCGCCCGAATCGGCCGCCGAGCTGGCTGCCGAGCTGGAGACCGCCCGCGAGCAGCGGACACAGATGCGCGCGGAGTTCATCGGCGGGGACGACGATCGCTAGCTGCTGCCGGTCACCGCCAGGGCGCGACAATGCCCACCCGTTAAGCTTGGCACTCATGCACACGACAGGCCGGCCTCGACGCAAGCTCGGGGTGATGGGCGGAACGTTCGATCCCATCCACCACGGCCACCTGGTCGCCGCCAGCGAGGTCGCCAACCGCTTCGACCTCGACGAAGTGGTCTTCGTGCCCACCGGACAGCCGTGGCAGAAGGCAGGCAAGCAGGTCAGCCCGGCCGAGGACCGCTACCTGATGACCGTCATCGCGACGGCGTCGAACCCGCGGTTCTCGGTCAGCCGGGCCGACATCGACCGGGGCGGGGTCACCTACACCGTCGACACCCTGCGTGACCTGCGGGCCCAGCATCCGGACGCGGAGCTGTACTTCATCACCGGAGCGGACGCGCTGGCCAATATCCTCACGTGGCAGGATTGGGCGGAACTGTTCGAACTGGCGAGGTTCGTCGGGGTGAGCCGTCCGGGTTACGAACTGCACACCGATCATCTGGAGGAGCACCTGCGTGATCTTCCGGCCGATGCGGTGACCATGATCGAGATCCCGGCGCTGGCGATCTCGTCGAGCGAATGCCGTCGCCGCGCCGCCGAGAACCGGCCGGTTTGGTACCTCGTGCCCGACGGTGTCGTGCAGTACATATCGAAGCGGCACCTGTATGTGCCGGCAGGAGCGGAAGGTAGCTGAGCGTGAGCGAGCGCAGCGAGGTGCGGGCATGACGGCCTCTGTCGAAGCGGTGGAGATGGCGCAGGTCGCCGCACGGGCAGCCGATGAGAAGCTGGCTTCCGATGTGGTGGTGCTCGACGTATCCGAGCAGTTGGTGATCACCGACTGCTTCGTGATCGCGTCCGCGCCGAACGAGCGTCAGGTCAACGCGATCGTCGACAATGTCGAGGAGAAACTGCGCGCCGCCGGTCACAAGCCGGTCCGCCGCGAAGGCACCCGTGAGGGCCGGTGGGCGTTGCTGGACTACGTCGACGTGGTGGTGCACATCCAGCACAACGACGAGCGCAACTTCTATGCGCTGGAACGCTTGTGGAAGGACTGCCCGGTGGTACCGGTCGACGGCCTCGCCGGCCCGGCTGCCACCGAAGCGGCGACTTCCGAGGACGGCGAGTGACCTCGAAGTACAGCCATGTGCGCAAGCTGATCCTGTTGCGCCACGGGCAGACCGAATGGAATGCCATCGACCGCATGCAGGGCCAGATCGATACCGATCTCACCGAACTCGGACGCCGCCAGGCCAAGGAAGCGGCACGAGAGCTGGTGACCCACAACGCGATCGCGATCATCTCCTCCGACCTCAAACGGGCCTACGAGACCGCGGTGGCGCTGGCCGACCATACCGGCATCGACGTGGTGCGCGACCCGCGCCTGCGCGAAACCAACCTCGGTGACTGGGAAGGGCTCACCCATATCGAGGTCGACGCGGGATATCCAGGGGCCAGGGTGGCGTGGCGGCTGGACGCGAGCTTCACCCCGCCCAACGGCGAGAGCAAACTCGAGGTCGGCGCGCGAGCACTGCCGGTGGTACAGGAACTGTTCGCCGAACGGCAGGATTGGCCCGGTGGGACTATCATCCTGGTGGCGCACGGCGGGCTGATCGCCGCCCTCACGGCCGCGCTGCTCGACCTGCCACCCCGCAGCTGGCCCGCCCTCGGTGGTCTGGCCAACACCAGCTGGGTGCAGTTGACCAGCCACGGCCCGAGCATCGACCAGCCCGGCTGGCGCCTCGATGTGTGGAACGCAGCGGCGAAGGTAGCTCCCGATGTCCTCTGAAGAGCCCCTCCGGCAGGTGCCGGACGAACTGTTCCGGAAGGTCTCCGCCCGACCGGAACGTGCCCTCCCGGATGCCCTGTTCGGGCCGCCACCGACCCCGCCGCCGGCAGCGCGCACGCCGGAAACCGTTCCGGCCGGCGACCGGTCCGGCACGACCGACGACGTCGTGCCCGAACCACCCACCGAACCTCCGGATGCGGACAACGGTGTGAAAGCTGTGGCCTCGGAGGATGATCCGGAGCCTGCTGCGGCCGCGGTGGCCGAACCTGCTGCTGAGGGCGTTGCCTCGTCGGCCGCGCCGGCCGGGTCTTCCGTCGAGTCGGCTGAACCTTCCGCGGGTGCGGCCGGGCTCGCGGCGGGCTCTGTTGGGACCTCCGGCGAGACGGTCGATTCTGCGGAGACCGTCGGATCCGCGGTCGAGCCTGCGGCTGCGCCTGATGGATCTTCGGCCGAGCCGGAAGGCGGCTCGGTCGAGACGGCCGAATTGCCTGACGACGTGGGCCGGATCCGGTCGACAGCGAGCGAGTCGGCGGCGACGAGTTCCGTTGACGCGGAAGCCGATCGGAGCGCACCTGTCGAACCCGGCGAGCCCGGCTCGCCGTTGGAATCCATCGAGACCGGAGCGGAACCGGCAAATGATGGTGATCGTGCCGCCGCTGAGCCCGGGGTCCCCGCCGGTACGCCGGTCGCGGCCGCGTCGCAGGAAGTGTCGTCGTCGGCCCCGGAACAGCGTCCGGTCCTGCTGGTGATCGCGGACTCGCTCGCCTACTTCGGCCCCGAAGGCGGCTTGCCCGCCGACCATCCCCGCATCTGGCCGAATCTGGTCGGCGCGGAATTGGATTGGGACGTCGAGCTGGTCGCCCGGATCGGCTGGACCTGCCGCGACGGCTACTGGGCGCTGATCGGCGATCCGCGCATCTGGGCCGCGGTTCCGCGCGCGGGTGCGGTGGTGTTCGCCGTGGGCGGCATGGACAGCCTGCCCTCGCCGCTGCCGACCGCGCTGCGTGAGCTGATCCGCTACGTGCGTCCGCCCGCGGTGCGGCGCGGTGTGCGCGCGACCTACCAGTGGCTGCAGCCGAAACTGTCGAAACTCGGCCGGCCCGTGGCGCTTCCGCCGAAGGTCAGCGTCAGCTACCTCGAGCAATCGCGGGAGGCGCTGGCACAGCTGCGTCCGGACCTGCCCGTGGTCGCGGTGCTGCCCTCGGTGCACAATTGCGCCGCCTACGGGCGCGTGCATCGCGGTCGTGAGCGCGCCGTTCGGGCTTTGCGCGCCTGGTCGGAACGCACCTCGGTGCCGCTGGTCGACCTCGGTGAAGCGGTGCGCGAGAACATCTTCTCCGATGCCGCCAACCCCGACGGCATCCACTGGGGCTGGGATGGGCACACCGCCGTCGCCAACGCGATGGTGAAAACCTTGCAGGAGGTTCGGTAGTCCGTGTCCGTCGTGGTCGTCACCGATTCGTCGGCGAGCCTGCCCGCCGATCTGGTCGGCGAACTGGGCATCGGTGTTGTGCCGCTGCATGTCCTGGTCGGCGACCGGGCAGTGCGTGAGGGCGTCGACGACCTCGATATCGACTACACCAGTGACACTGTGACCACCTCGGCGCCGTCGCCGGGTGAGTTGCGGGCCGTGTACGAAGCGGCGCTCGATCGTAGCGACGGTGACGGCGTGGTGGCCGTACACCTGTCGCGCCAGCTCTCGGGCACCTGGGAGGCGGGCAGGCAGGCCGTGCGCGATATGGGTGCCGACGAGCGGGTTCGCCTGGTCGATTCGCTCGGCGCCGGGTTGGCGACCGGTCTGCCGGTGCTGGCGGCCGCGCGGCGCGCGTGCTCGGGCGCGGCATTGGACGTGGTCTATGACGCCGCTGTCGCCGCGGCGGCACGAGCCAGAACCTTCATCCTGGTCAACCGCACCGAACAGCTGCGCCGGGGTGGCCGGCTCAGCTCGGCGGCATCGTTTTTCGGCAGCGAGCTCGTGACCAAACCGCTGTTGCAGATCGTCGGTGGGCGGCTGGAACTCCGGGAGAAAGTGCGCACCCGCTCCAAGGCCTACGCGAAGCTGGTCGCCGCCGCGGTGGATGCCGCAGGCGAAGACGGTGCGGCGGTGGCGGTGCAGCATCTGGGCGCACCCGCTGCCGCCGACAGCCTCGCCACCCAGTTGCGGGAGCGGGTCCCGGGTGTGGACGAGGTCATCACCGCCGAGTTCGGTCCCGCGCTGGCTGTGCATCTCGGCGTCGGGGCGGTGGGCGTGCTGGTCTTGCCCGGTGGCTGCTGACACCGTCGAATAGTCGCACCCGGTAACCGGCCCGCTACCAGGGTTCCGGCCGCGGCATCGGTGTGTTCGCGCGAGTTTTCCACAGGGCCGCAGTTATCCACAGGCTTCGCGAAGTCGCTGGTCGGCGTCGTCCGCAGGGCTGCTGTCGGTCCTAGCGTTGCCGCCATGTCACGACACGAGGAGCGCGAACGGATCCGGGAACGACTCGGCGTGCTGACCGCACGGGTCGGCGCGGCGCGGGCAGTCGCGGGGTCGGCCACAACGACGAGATCGGGAATTGTCGCGCGATCGGTCGCGGCATCCCGGCCGGGGACGGAGGGGAATCCCGGGCGGGATCAACGATCGCCGGGCCGGCAGTCGGAGGACGTCGACAAGGTCGCGCGCCGACGACCATCCGCCGGCCGGGATCCGGAAGCCGCAGGGGGTCTTCCGGATTCGGACACGACCACCGAGCCCGGACGATGGAATCTGAACGAATTGCCGCCTGATGACCCACCGCGAGGTTACGACGAGCCCGACAACGACGTCGGGGCGGTCGGCACTCCCGGCTGGCTGGACGAGCCGGGCCGCGCGGGCAGCCGGTGGCGAGACCGGCTGGTGCCACCACGCTTTCGCCATACCCGGATGGACCCCGGTCGACGCGGCGTAGTGACGATGGCGGGGGTCGGCCTGGTGGCCGCCCTGGTGGCGGTCGGCGTGGTGCTGTGGGAACGCCCCGTCGCACAACAGGTTCCGCCGATAGCCGCGGCCTACACGGCGGCACCGGCAACGCGCGCTCTGCCGGCCGAGTCCGGCCCGGCCGCCCCGCCCAGCGCAGCCGTGTCGGACGGTGCCACGGCTGAGCTGGTGGTGAGTGTGGTCGGTCTGGTGCACAAATCCGGACTGGTGCGCCTGCCACCCGGATCCAGGGTCGCCGACGCGGTGGCGGCCGCGGGCGGGGCCCGTGACGGCGCCGACCTGGCCGGCATCAACCTCGCTCAGCGCCTGTCCGATGGCGACCAGGTGATCGTCGGCACGGCAGACGGCGAACCCGGCGTCCCTCGACTCGGCAGCTCCACCATCGGTTCATCCGGCCGCTCACCGGGCGCGACGAGTTCGAACGCATCGGGGCCGACCGCAGGTGCCGCGGAGCCGGGCACACGCGTGAACCTCAACTCCGCCACCGAATCCGACCTGGACGCCCTTCCTGGCATCGGCCCCGTCACCGCCCGCGCCATCATCGCCTGGCGCACCACCAACGGCCGATTCACCGATGTCGAGCAGCTCGGTGATGTGGACGGCATCGGCCCGGCCCGCCTCGCCCGGCTGCGTGAGCTGGTGACGATATGAGCCCGCAGTGCCGAGCAGAGGCCGGGACCACCTGGGTGCCTGCTCGATTCGCCGATATCCGGGCGCATGCAGAACAGGCCGGCGGGAGCGTGAGCAGTAGCCGCGCAAGTTCGACATCCGCCCGCCGCGAGCACAGGTATTTCCGCGTCGGCAGGGGTGGTTCGCAACCACGGCGGTCGGCGCTCGGCTATCACGTAACCGGGCACGGTCGATCTGCTACCGTCCGCCTCTCTGCACGGCTACCTGCCGTACCCGGACCGGTCGGATTCGGCGGAAACGATCGAACCACACGCTCGTCGAATGGCAGCTCGGGCGGTGGATGGCGGTGTGCAGGGGGAGATCGGCCGTCGGCGAGCGCGCGGCTGGGCGGGGCCGGCTGTGGCCGATAGCCGGGGTGAGGTCGGGGCGGCCGAGGGTCGTGCGCCGGCTCGACGGGATCGTCGGGCAGCAGTCGTCGCGAACAGCGAGCCCGACCTCGATGAGGACGGCTCCGCGGATGCCCGGCTCGATGGGCGGCTGCTGCCCGCGGCGGTGTGCTGCTGGGTGGTGACGGTGCTGGTACTCGGTGCCGGGTGGCGGGCCGGGGTGCTGGTCGCGGTGGGGGCGACGGTGGCGGCGATGGGGTTGTGGGCGGGATTGATGTGGGCGGTGGCGCATCGGCGGGAGCGGTGGCGGGCCGTCGCGGTGGTCGCGCTGGGCGCGGTGGTGCTCGGTGCCGGTATCGCTGTCGCGGCGGCATGGCGGGAGCAGCGGGTGCAGACCCATCCGCTGCGAGCGGTCCCGGCGGGAATGTCGGTCCGGGTCGTGGTGACGCCGGTCGACGATCCGAAACCCGTGCGCGCTGCGACATTCGGCGATGAGCGGACGTGGCTGGTGCGGGCGAACCTGCAGAAGTATCAGCACGGTTCGACCATCGTGCGCAGCGGGGGAGCCGTCGTCATCCTGGCGACGGGCTCGGCATGGGCGAAGCTCCCGCCCGGGCAGCCCATCGAGTTTCGCGCCCGGGTGTCTCCGCCGCGCCTTCGCGACCTGACCGTCGCGACCTTGCGCGCCCTCGGTGACCCGGCCACCGCGGGAGCACTGCCGTGGTGGCAGCGATTCGCGGGATCGGTACGCGCGGACCTGGTCGCCGCCTCGGCCGCGGCGCTACCCGCGGGCGCTGCCGGGTCGCTGCCCGCGCTCGTCGTGGGGGACACCTCGGCGCTGTCCGATGATGTGCGCCGCGACTTCGAAACAGCCGGACTCACGCATTTGACTGTGGTCAGCGGTGCGAACTTCACGATTCTGTTGACCGTCGTGCTGTTCCTCACCCGGCTGCTCACGCTCGGTCCGCGGATGACCGTCGCGGTCGCGGCCGGAGCGCTGGTGATGTTCGTCGTCATCGCCAGGCCGGATCCGAGTGTTCTGCGGGCCGCGGCCATGGGCGCGGTGACCTTGCTGGCGCTGCTGACCGGGCGGCGACGGCAAGCGCTGCCCGCCCTGTGTGCCGCCGTGATCGGTCTGCTTGCGGTGTGGCCGCAGCTGGCGATGTCGGCGGGCTTCGCACTCTCGGTGCTGGCGACAGGCGCCCTGATCCTGCTGGCACCCAGTTGGTCGGATTGGTTGCGAGCCAACGGCATGTGGCGACTGCCCGCGGAGATTCTCGCGGTGTCCGCTGCGGCGTTCGTAGTGACCACACCGATCGTGGTGGCGTTGACGGGGAAGATCAGCCTGGTCGCTGTTATCGCGAATGTCCTTGTCGCGCCGGTCATCGCACCGATCACCGTGATCGGTGCCGCCGGCGCGGTGCTCGCATCCGCATGGATGCCGTTGGCCGAGCTCGCGTTGCGCTGCGCGGCGCCGCCGATGTGGTGGATGCTGTCGGTGGCCGAGTACCTCGCCGCGATTCCCGGCGCGACGGTGACAGTGCCCGGCGGTTCGAGCGGCGGACTGATCGCCTGTGCGGTCGTCGCAGCGGTGATCTGGCTGCTGCGATCGGTCCTGGTGCGTCGTCTCGTGGCGGTCGTGCTGATCAGTGCTGGGGCAGTGCTGATTCCGGTCCGGTGGTGGTTTCCCGGCTGGCCGCCCGACGGCTGGGTCCTCGCCGCCTGCGACGTAGGGCAAGGTGACGGCCTGGCTGTGGCCACCGGACCTCGGAGCGCCGTCGTCGTCGACGTCGGCCCGGAGCCCCGCGCCATCCGAACCTGTCTGGACCGCCTCGGCATCACCCGTGTTCCACTCTTGGTCCTCAGCCACCCACACGCCGACCATATCGCCGGCCTCGAGGGGGCTTTGGACGGACGCGAGATCGGCGCGGTCGCCATCGGCCCCGGCGAATTACCCGCGCACCGCGTCGGTCCGGCATCGCGCCGTTCTGGACAGGCTTCGGGTGAGGCGATGCCCACCCGATGCGGCCGAGCTCTCGGTACTACCGGCAACCTCGGCGCTCCCGTTCACAACCGTGAAAGCGGTATCCAGGGCGGGGACGGAGAACACCACGACAGCAGACACGCCGGACCCGCTGAGGTGGCGCAAACGCTGCAACGTGCGGGCATTCCGCTGACAGAACTCACCGCGGGCTGTCGATTGACCATCGGCGACCTGGTGCTCGACGTGCTCGCACCGTCGGCGCCGCGCTCATCCCCGCACGGGTCCGCTGGATCCGGATACCGCCAACGACCGCTCGATCGTCCTCGTCGCGCATACGGCCGCTGGGCGCATCCTGCTCACCGGCGATATCGAGGCCGCGACTCAGCGCTCATTGCTGAGCTCCGGCGTTCCCCTCCGCGCCGACATCCTCAAGGTCCCCCATCACGGGTCCCGCACCACCACACCCGAATTCCTGCACGCCGTCCACCCGCGCCTGGCCATCATCAGCGCAGGAGCCGACAACACCTTCGGCCACCCGCATCCCGGCATCCTGTCCGACCTGCAATCGCTGGGATCCACCATCGCCCGCACCGACCGCGACGGTGCGATCGCCATCACTTCCGCCGATGCTCACCTGCGCATCCACGTCGCGGGCCGCGGTCGCGAGCGGCGCTGCCCTGCTGCGAACAGGGGCCGTCGCCGGTCGGATCGGTTCCTATCGGCGACGGCGGTAATCGGCGCTTCTACAAGAGCGCGGGGTCGAGAGCCTCGGCCATCCTTCGGTACCCGGCATCGTTCGGATGCAGGTGGTCACCGGAATCGTAGGCGGCCAGCAGCACCGCCGGATTCGCCGGATCGGCCAGGGCCCGTTCGAAATCGACAACGGCGTCGAACTCTCCCGATGTCCGGATCCATGCATTCAGCGCGCGCCGCTTGGCTTCCGACCTCGCACTGTCATGAGTGGAACCGCCGAAGGGCAGCAGCGTCGCCCCGATCATCCGGATACCGTGCTCGTGCGCCAGACCGATCAGGGTGCGGTAGCCGGCGATGATCTGCTCCACCGGCACATCCGGGTTCGGCTCGTAGGTGGGTTGGTCCGATTCGCTGAAACCGATGTCGTTGACGCCCTGCAAGAGCACGACGGTGCGCACCCCAGGCTTGTCGAGCACGTCACGCCGGAAGCGTGTCGTGGCACGGTCGCCGTACCAGGCGGTGTCGTTGGCCACCAGGTTTCCACCGATGCCCAGGTTCAGCACCGCGCGCTGCCGCCCCGTCGCGGCCAGCCGGTCGGCGAGTGCGTCCGGCCAGCGGTGGTTCGCACCCGGAGTGGAACCGAAGCCGTCGGTGATCGAATCGCCGAAGGCGACCACCGTATCGCGACGCCCGGCCGCACCCGCCACCTCCACATCGACGAGGTAGTACCAGGAGCTGGTGCGTTCGGTGAATGCCGCCCCACCGATATCGCTTCGGTGGTCCCCGGCGGCGCGGTAGGAGTCGGTCCATGCCTGTGAATGGAAGGTGGCCGGTCCGGTGGTCTCCCGCAAGTAGAGCGTCACGGTGACCGAGTCCATCGGGTCGACCGGCAATGGCGCCGCGTCGCTGGATATTTCACCGCCCGCCGCGATCTCCACTGTCGCCGCGCCGTCGAAGGTCAACTGCCGGAGGGTTTCCGGCCGTAGGGCCGCGCCATCGGCTGCGGCGGCCACGGTCGCCCCGGTGATCCGCAGCGGCGCCGCGCCGAAACGGTTGGACAGGCGGATGCGGATCCGGTCGCCGCCGTTGGAGACCCGGACCACTTGCCGCAGCGTCTCGTCCGAGAACCCCGCCTCCGACCAGTTCGGCCCGAACCCGATGCTCGGCCGCTGAGCCGCCGCGGACCAGCCTGCCGACCACTCCGGAGCGTCTTGCGCCGCGATATCGATGCCACATGCCGCGGTGAACAACATCAGCGCCGTGAGTAGGGCGACTCCAAGTCGCCGCGCCGAGAACCTCATGACCCAAGCCTCATTTCGTCTGCGCTGCCGAGCGGGCACTCGGCACGTCGGAGTTAACGGGACTGTGGTGCCGTTAATTCCCTATGGGTTCGTGCGGGCCGCACTCGGTTCGGGAACGACCGCGCCGCGGCTTGCCCCGAGGCCGGTGGATCTGTTCACGGCGCGGAACGCTGAGGTGGCGGGGGCGGCCGACATGTCGGACCCCGACCGTAGGATCGGGGGCGTGAGCGAACGGCCTGCGGCGGTCCACCTGGTGCTCGGGGACGAGGAGTTGTTGATCGAGCGTGCCATTGCGAGCGTGGTCGCGCAGGTCAGGGCGGGGGCGCCGGATCCGGAGGGGGTGCCGGTTGACCGGCTGCGTGCGGGGGAGGCGAGTACCGCCGAGCTGGCCGAATTGTTGAGTCCGTCGCTGTTCGCCGAAGATCGGGTGATCATCCTGGAATCGGCGGCCGAAGCGGGTAAGGACGCGGTCGCGGTGATCACCGACGCGGCGGCCGAACCACCCGACGGCGTGGTGCTGATGGTGGTGCACTCCGGTGGTGGGCGGGCCAAGGCGCTCGCACCCGCGCTGCAGAAGGCGGGAGCGGTGGTGCACAACTGCGCCAAGCTCACCAAGGCGTCCGAACGTGCCGAGTTCGTCCGCGCCGAGTTCCGGGCGGCGGGTGCCCGGGTCTCCGGCGAGGTGGTGCAGGCCGTGATCGAGGCCGTGGGCTCGGACCTGCGTGAGCTGGCCGCTGCCAGTTCGCAGCTGACCGCCGACACGGGCGGGAAGATCGACGTCGCGGCCGTACGGCGGTACTACTCCGGCAAGGCCGAGGTGACCGGATTCGATGTCGCCGAGCTTGCCGTCACCGGGGATCGTCCCGGCGCGATGGAGGCCCTGCGGTGGGCCACCGACCGGGGTGTGCCGCATGTTTTGCTGGCCGACGCGCTGGCCGATTCGGTGCACACCATCGCCAAGGTCGGCTCGGCGGGTCGTGGCGATCCGTTCACATTGGCCGGCCCGCTCGGTATGCCGCCGTGGAAAGTGAAGAAGGCCCAGGCGCAATCCCGCGGCTGGACCCCCGCCACCATCGGCTCCGCCCTGCAAGTCGTCGCGACGCTGAACGCCGACGTCAAGGGCGGCGCGGCCGATTCGGCCTACGCGCTCGAACACGCGCTGATGCAGATCCTCGACCTGCACGGCCGCTGACACCGCCCGCACCACCAAGGCCGTAATCCGCCGCACGACCGGCAACACCAGCAGCAGTGAGACCCGATCGCCCACGACCGCAACCAGAGTCCGACCGAGAGCCCCGCCGCTCGGCGCGGCGTAGGCCTCATCGGCGAGATCGGCGCGCGCGTAGTTGCTGGTGAGCACCCCACTGCCCAGCGGCGACCACGCGATCCTCGCTGCCGGCAATGCTGGTCGATCACCGCTTCGACATCCTGGCGTGGAATCGGGAAATGAGCCGGCTGCTGCTCGATATCGACGGGCCGGCTCCCACGCACCGCAACACGAGGCGGTTGTGCCTGACGCACCCCGGCATGCGCGAGTTCTACTGGATCGGGACCAGATCATCCACAAGATCTGCGGGCGGCGCATCCCGATGATCGGGCGCTGGCCGACATGGTGGCCGAGTTCGCCGCGCTCAGTCCCGAGTTCGCCCGGGCCTTGGCCGAACACGACGTGCGAGTGCGCGGCCGCGGTCGTGAGCGGCTGAACCACCCGGAGGCGGATCGCGGTCGATTTCGAGGTGCTGATGTCGCTGCAGGAGACCGATCAGCGGCTGGTCATCTACCGGGCCGCCGGCGCCGCGTCACAGCAGGGCCTCGATCGCCTGGCCGCCCTCGACCACGCCCGCGAACGCAGCGTCTGAGGACGACGGTCGGCCCGCCGCACGGGCAGCGGGCCGAAGGGGCGGGTCCGGTGTCAGCTCAGTCGACGGCCGTGAGCTCGGCCGGTTCTTCGTCGTCGGATTCCTCGTAGCGGCCGTCCCACTCCTCGTAGGCGGGCGCTTCCTCGTCGCGGGTGACGATCCATTCCATCGAGTAGGTGTCGTCGCCGAGCGGGACGGCCACGTTCTCGATCTTCACCCCGATATTGAGCACCTCGGCGGCGCGGATCACCTCCGGGAGGTCCTCGGCACGCACCACGGTCTGATTCGCATACAGGGTCACCATGGGGCGAATCGTACGGCAGCCGGCCGACAGGAGCGCGACCGCTGGGGGCCGGGCGGGGCAGACAGCGAAAGCCGCCGCGGTCGTCGTGGCCGCGGCGGCTGGAGCGTCGAGACGGTACCGAGCGGTACCGGGTGGATCAGAGCTTGTTGAAGGCCAGCGAGAGCGCCGACTTCTTGTTGGCGGCCTGGTTGGCGTGGATGACGCCCTTCGAGGCGGCCTTGTCGAGCTTGCGGCTCACGAAACGCAGACGCTCGGCGGCAGCGTCCTTGTCGCCGGCGGCGGCGGCTTCGCGGAAGCTACGGATGGCGGTGCGCAGCGCGGACTTCACCGACTGGTTGCGCTGACGCGCTTCCTCGTTGGTCCGGATCCGCTTCATCTGGGACTTGATGTTGGCCACGCCTGTATCCTCTGGTTTCCTTTGTCGCTGATGGATGTCTCTGAAGTCTGGTAGCGCGCATCGCGCCCTGCGATAACGCCGGGCATCGGTAACGCTGCGCCGAAGATCGAGGGTACCAGCACGCTCGCGGCACACGAAATCGGTCCAACGCTGCCCGCCCACGTCGCCACCTCGAACGCGGATGCGCACCGCCCGCGCAGGCGATCACCCGCCGACGCGGCGGTCGCCGAAATCGTTGTGGCGGTCGGCTACCTGGCGTAACGTTCATTTTCACTTCGGCCGTACCAGTTTTTCCAGCAGGACCCAGGACTACCCGGTGTTCTCCGCCGAGGCGGGGACGATCCTCTCGGAAGGCGGACCTCATGTCACCTACTGCGCAGGAAGTCGTCGAAGAATCCATCGAGCTGAAGCCGATACCCGAACCCAAGAAGTGGGCCGCCGAATCGCTCGGCACCTTCATTCTGGTCATGGGCGGCGTCGGCACCGCGGTGCTGGCCGGGGAGAAGGTCGGCGCGCTCGGGGTCGCGCTGGCGTTCGGTCTGACGCTGATGTTCCTCGTCTATGCGATCGGCCCGATCTCCGGCTGCCACGTGAATCCGGCGGTGACGATCGGGCAGTTGCTGATGGGGCGGCTGTCGACGGTGAGCGCGGTCGGCTACGTCATCGCCCAGCTGATCGGCGCGTTCCTGTCCGGTCTGGTGCTGTTCGCCATCGCCAAGAATCTGCCCTCCTACGACCGCTCGGTCGACGGGCTCGGCGCCAACGGCTGGGGTGAGCACAGCCCGTCCGCGCAGACCGGCCCGCTCGGGCACGTGGTGGTCCAGGACGGCTACGGCATGGCGGCCATGATCATCGTCGAGGTGATGCTGACCGCGCTGCTGGTGTTCGTGGTGCTGGCCTCCACCGACCAGATCTCCGATGTCCCGCTGGCCGGTCTGTCGATCGGTGTGACTCTCGCGGTCATCCACCTGATCTCCATCCCGGTCGACAACACCTCGGTCAACCCGGCCCGCAGCCTCGGCGTCGCGCCCTATCAAGACGGTGCGATGGCCCAATCCTGGGCTTTCGTGGTCTTCCCGCTGATCGGTGGATGCCTCGGCGCCCTCATCTACGGCATGCTGTTCGGCCGCTCGCGCGACATGATCAGCTGACCTCGCCACAACCGGACCCCGCGTCGACCAGGTCGGCGCGGGGTCTGTGTGTGTCAGCTCCAGTGGTATTCGATGACCAGCCGGTGCGCGATCACATCGAAGGTCTTGCGCGGCAGGATCGCACCCTCGCGGCGGATGCCCGCCTCGGGAACATCGAGGACGCGGTCGAGGCGGACCCAGCTGGGCCGGCCGTCGTGGTCCCAGCTGCCGCTGCCGATCCCGACCCAGTTGCGGTCGTGGGCGCGCACCGGATTCGACGACAGCATCAGCCCGAGCAGAGTGCGGCGGTCCCGGCCGACCACGAGCACCGGCCGGTCCTTGCCGTTGGCCGGATCTTCCTCGAACGGCACCCAGGTCCACACGATCTCGCCTGGGTCGGCCCGCCCGTCCAGGTGCGGGGCGTAGACGATCTGGCGGGCGCGTTCGGCGGTGGGCACCGGGGTGGAGGCCGCGGGGCGAACCGGGACGGCGACGGCCTTGCGCGGCGGCGCGAGTGAGCCGACTGCCCGCTCCAGCAGGGTGGAGCGTTGCAGCTTGCCGACCAGTTTCGGCGCCTGCGACTTGACGATCTTGGGACCCTGCTCCTTCGCGATGAGGCCGAGCTGCTTGCCGAGAGAGTTCCAACTGCGGGCCATCACTGGAATATAACGGCGAGCCGCCGTGATCACATCCGTACCGAAGCGGCCCACCTGCCCTCGATCACCGTGTGGCCGCCGGTAATTGCCGCAATGCACGGGCCAGCGGAGGGCGCCGGCCCCCGCCCATGGGACGATGGAGCGCAGTTCGCCGATACCCGAATGAGGAGTGGAGTGCCCGCCAGCTTCGCCGACACGACGTTCACCGATCCGTCGAGGATCCGGAACTTCTGCATCATCGCGCACATCGACCACGGCAAGTCGACGCTGGCCGACCGGATGCTGCAATTGACCGGAGTGGTCGAGGAGCGGCAGATGCGCGCCCAGTATCTGGACCGGATGGACATCGAGCGCGAACGCGGCATCACCATCAAGGCCCAGAACGTCCGGCTGCCGTGGACCCCGCGCAGCGGCGAACACGAGGGCACCGACTTCGTGCTGCACCTCATCGACACACCCGGCCACGTCGACTTCACCTACGAGGTCTCGCGTGCGCTGGAGGCCTGTGAGGGCGCGATCCTGCTGGTGGACGCCGCGCAGGGGATCGAGGCGCAGACCCTGGCCAACCTCTACCTGGCGCTGGACAAGGATCTGACGATCATCCCGGTGCTGAACAAGATCGACCTGCCCGCCGCCGACCCCGACCGCTACGCGGCCGAGCTGGCCCACATCGTCGGCTGCGAGCCGTCGGACGTGCTGCGGGTCTCGGGTAAGACCGGCGTCGGTGTGGCCGAGCTGCTCGACGAGGTGATCGCCCAGGTCCCGCCGCCGCAGGGCCAGGCAGATGCGCCGGCGCGCGCGATGATCTTCGACTCGGTCTACGACACCTACCGTGGCGTTGTCACCTACATCCGCGTGGTGGACGGCAAGCTCACCCCGCGCGAGAAGATCAAGATGATGTCCACCGGCGCGACCCACGAGTTGCTCGAGATCGGCATCGTCTCGCCCGAACCGAAACCCACCCAGGGTCTCGGCGTCGGCGAGGTGGGCTACCTGATCACGGGTGTGAAAGATGTGCGCCAGTCGAAGGTCGGCGATACCGTCACCGCGGCGCGCGGCGGCGCGACCGAACCGCTCACCGGCTACCGCGAACCGCGCCCGATGGTGTACTCCGGCCTCTATCCCGTCGATGGCTCCGACTATCCGGATCTGCGCGATGCCCTGGAGAAACTGCAGCTCAACGATGCCGCGCTGACCTACACCCCGGAAACGTCGGTGGCGCTCGGCTTCGGATTCCGTTGCGGCTTCCTCGGTCTGCTGCACATGGAGATCACTCGCGAGCGGTTGCAGCGCGAGTTCGACCTGGACCTGATCTCGACCGCACCGAACGTCGTGTACCGGGTGGAGATGGAGGACGGCAGCGAGCAGGTCGTCACCAACCCGTCGTACTGGCCGGAAGGCAAGGTACGTCGCGTCTTCGAACCCGTCGTGAAGTGCACCATCATCTCCCCGAGCGAGTTCATCGGCTCGATCATGGAGCTGTGCCAGTCGCGCCGCGGTGAACTCGGCGGCATGGACTACCTGTCGGAGACCCGGGTCGAGCTGCGCTACACGCTGCCGATGGCCGAGATCATCTTCGACTTCTTCGATTCGCTGAAATCGCGCACCCGCGGCTACGCCAGCCTCGATTACGAAGAGGCTGGCGAGCAGGAATCGCAGCTGGTCAAGGTGGATATCCTGTTGCAGGGCGAGGCGGTCGACGCGTTCAGTGCCATCGTGCACCGCGACGCCGCGCAGGCCTACGGCCACAAGATGACCACCAAGCTGCGCGAGCTCATCCCGCGTCAGCAGTTCGAGGTGCCGATCCAGGCCGCCATCGGCTCGAAAATCATTGCCCGCGAGAACATCCGCGCCATCCGCAAGGACGTGCTCGCCAAGTGCTACGGCGGTGACATCAGCCGTAAGCGCAAGCTGCTGGAGAAGCAGAAGGAAGGCAAGAAGCGGATGAAGACCATCGGCCGGGTGGACGTCCCGCAGGAGGCCTTCGTCGCGGCACTGTCCTCGGACGCGCAGTCGGACAAGCCGAAAGACAAGAAATAGCGCGCGATCTCGGGTTTGTTCAGGGATAATGGCGCGTCGGCCGGTGCCGGCGTCGCCACCCGGTAACTGGGGGCTGGAGCAATTCGCGTGGCGTTGTTAACTTTTTCGGCGTCCCGGAGGATGTGACAGCTGGGTTCTGCACAAATATGGTGGTACCTGATCTTCACTCTCGGTCGGTCCGGCGTGGTGAGGATGCTGGAAGACCCGAGAGTGGAGTTGTCGTATGACGCGTGACCTGCCCTTCGACGGCGATTTCGAGGCCGACGAGCGTGGCGGCGACACTGCCTACCGTGTAGCGAGTGGTGTCGCGCGGGTAGCAAGGGGCGGCGCATACGTCACCGGCGGCGCACTGGTGGCCGCCAACGGTGGTGGGGTTCCGGCTCAGCCTGGCGAACATCATCTGGATAGCTGGAATGCCGGCTGGGCGCGCAACAGCGATCCCGATCCCGATGTCCCGAGCCCGGTGCTCACCTTCCCGGACCCCGTTCCCGGCGACTACACGCAGACTCCGGTCGCCGATCAGGGACCCGACGTCGATGCTCCCGGAGCCGACCCGTGGGTCACCATGCCGCTGCCCCGCCTCGACGGCAGCGTTGGCAGCAGCAACGGGGGCGGTACCGACGCGGGCTTCGGACTGCCGTCGTTGCCAGGAAACGGTTCCGACAGTATGCGGGTGCCCGGTTCGAGCGGTGAGGGCGTGCCGGGTATCGGCGGCATCCCCGGCGCCGGCGGCGACGGCGTCCCTGGACTCGGTGGTATCCCCGGCGCCTCCGGTGAGGGTGTTCCCGGACTCGGCGGTCTGCCCGGTTCGACGTCGGAGGGTGTACCGGGTATCGGTGGAATCCCTGGTGCCGGTGGGCAGTCGAACGGTTTCACGCTGCCCGGCACCGGTGCAGGCGAGCTCGCGGAGCCCGGTGGTCAAGGCTTCGGCCTGCCCGGGCACGGGCTCGGCCAGGCCGGGCACGGCTTCGGACTGCCCGGCACCAACGGCTTCGTCGCGCCCGGCTCCAACCCCTTCGGCATGCCGGGCGCCTCGCCCGTGGCCCAGCCGGAGACCGGCGCGCCGGGTGCGGGCGATCCGTTCGACGGCATCGGCAACGGCGACAATCTCGGGGTCTTCCTCGGTACCGAGCTGAGCGTCGACTTCGGCATCGGTGCGGACGGGATCTACCTGAACACCGCGATGAAGGTCGACTTCGCCGTCGGCAATGTCGGCGATGAGCTGGACCAGTACACCGACTGGCTCGCCGACGGCATACGCGTGCCCGACGGCTCCCGTACCGCTGTCGATGCGGGCGAGTCCGGCGGCGGGC
>NZ_BAFY01000075.1 GCF_000308555.1 Nocardia cyriacigeorgica NBRC 100375
GTCAGGCGAACCGGAGGCGCGAGTGAAGTTTCCCAGCATCCGGGTCGGGGAGGTAGAACGCGGACCTTTCGCCTTCTACGCGATCGGCGGCAGTCCAGGCCTGGTCGCGCTGTGGGCGACGACGCCGTGGTGGGCGAGTGCGGTGGTGGTGACCGTGCTGCTGGTGACGGTGACCGTTCGGGTCAACGGCCGCACAGCCGTGCGATGGTTGCTCGACTGGACCGAGTACCGGTTCGGCCGTAGCCGCCGCGCGCGGGCACGCACCGAGATGACCGAGGCGCGCGATATCGAAGTCGCCGCGGGGACCTGTGGCATCCGAGAATCCGGAAACACGCTGATCGCGATGATCCAACTGGCGCCCAATCTCGATCTGCCGACGGTGATCGCGGACCGGACCATCTACACCGAGGACACCGTCGCCGTCGACGCGCTGGTGCCGATGCTGGACCAATACGGCATAGCGATCGATATCGATATCGTCACCACCGGCCAGCGCATCCGTCCGACGGGCAGCTACAGCATGCTCTACGACCAGCTGATCGGCACCCATGCGGTGGTTGGCAACAGGATGACCTGGCTGGTGGTCCGGCTCGATCAGGAACGCAATCTCGCCGCGTTGAGCAAACGCGGGCCGTGCGCGGTGGTCGCTCCCAAGGCGCTCGCGACGGCAGCGCACCGGATCGCCGGACGGCTGCGGGAGCGAGGCATCTCCGCGCACGCACTGCCGGCGGCCGCGTTGCGGGACGCGACTCGCACCCTGCACGCCGGAGTGGAGCTGACGGACCTGCGGGAGAGCTGGCGTCGGCTGGAATCGCCGGCGCCGGGCCGTTACGTCACCAGTTTCCTCATCGACTGGACCCGCCTCGACGGTGCCGGGCTCGATGATTGCTGGGCATGGAACAGCGGCCGCACCACCCTTGTCGTCAGCCTGGGCAAGGGCGTCGAACCACGCGCACTGGTTCGGTTCGTCGGGCCCGCTGTGACCGATTCGCTGCCGGATTATCTGCGATTGGTGCCAGGCAGGCAGTCCACCGCGCTCATGGCGACGTTGCCGGGAGCGACGTCGGTGCGCGAGCTACCGAGCGACGAGACCGGCGCAGACATCCTCCCGGAGGACCTGCTGAACAGCCTGACGATCGCGATCGGCCCCAACGGGCAGATCCTCGGCGCCATCAGCGGACAGCCTCGCCACACGCTGGCACTGGCGCTGTTCGATCCGGCACGCTACAACCCGCGCAGACGGACCATCGACGTGCACGCCGAGCTGTCGGTCGCGCAGCAGATCGTGCTGCGGGCCACCGTCGTGGGCGCGGACGTCGAGATCCATACCGCGCGTCCGCAGCGCTGGCGTCAGCTGGTCGCGGCGGTTGGTGACGCGCGTTCGTTGCGGTTGGCCGATCCCGACGGCGCCACCGCGAACGGCAACGGCGATTCCGGTGCCGATACCGCAGCGGCCACGATCGCGGTCTTCGATCAGATGCCGCTACGTGCGTCGTCCGCGCCGACCACGGTCACCATCGCCGATCCGGGCGGGCCACGCCGACGGACCGCGGATCTGGCCATCGACCAGGTCAGCGCAACGGCGGTAGAGGTGAGCATTCCCATGCGCACCGTGCGGGTCGAATTGATCGAACCGCGTGGCGAGACGCGCTACTTCGACCCGGTAGAGCAGCCGAACACGGGCACCAGCTCGGTCCCCGTGCCAGTGACGATTCCACCACAACCTGGTGGCCGTCGCGTGAGTTGACGGATGGAAACGGTAGGGTCCATCAGCGTGGCAGCGGACTCCCGGTCGGATGACAACTCCTCGCAGCACCAGGCCGAGACCGGCGAACTCACTCCGAGGCAGGCCGCGGCGGTGATTTTTTCCCGTCGGCTCTCCGAACTCATCGCGGAATCGGTGGTGTCGACCGAGGACGGTTCGACGCGGTCGCTGACGCTGTATTCACTCGCACAGCATCTCGAGCTGGCCTACCCGGATGTGCCGGTCTCGCAGTCGGGTCTGTACCGGCTCATCCATGGCCAGGCGATCCCACGGCTCGATCTGATCATCGCGCTCGCCCGGGTGTTCGATGTGCCGCCGGAGTACTTCGTCACTGCGGAGAAATAGCTCTGACCGAGCCTTCTCGGCAGCGGGAATAGCCTGCCGGTCCGGTGAGGCGCGGACGGATACGATCCGATCATGCCCGACGAGGACCCGGCAGACGTCTTCCTCCGCCATCGGGGTGCGGTGCTCGACGCCTTGCTCTCGGATCCGTCGTTCGGAACGTCGGACGACAGTGCCGGCGCACGGAGCGCGCCCGGCTCCGGCGGTAATTTCGACATCGACGCAGCGCTGCTCGATCTGCCGCCGGTCGGCCCCGACCCGACGACCTCCGCGCCCGCTCCCTCGCGACCGGCCGGTGGTCAGCGGGCCAGCGACCGTATCAACGCACTCCTGAACGGGCACCCGTCCGGCGGCCCGGCCGCCGACTACTCCAACGAGTACGCCGAAATGGCGTCGTCGCGGTTGAACGCAACCGCCCGCGACACCGAAGCCGCACAGCACGCGGAATCCGCGGCACCGGATCGGCCGAGCTCGCCCACCGGTGCCAAACGACCGCCCGGCGAGGCGATGCTGCGGGATGCGCTCGCGCAACTGCGCAAGCCCAAGGTCGCGATGGCGGTGGGCGGCGTTCTGGCCGTGGTACTGGTGCTGATCTTGATTCTCACCGGCGGTGAGAAGCAGCCGCAGGACCAGGTGCTGGTCCTGCCTCCTCCAACGGCGACCGAGCCCGCGCCCACCTCTGCGCCCGCCGACAGTGGTGCGGGACCCATCGAGCCCCGTTCGGCGGAATCACACTGCCCGCCCGGCGGCACCGATGGCATGGACGCCTTCTCCGGCGAACCGGGTAAGGCCTGGTCGTGTGCGCGGGCATACAAGGTCGACGGCCAGATCTTGCGCATCGACCTCGGCAAGACCTACGAGATCCAGTCCATCGGTATCGTGCCGGGGTGGGACCACGTCGGCACCGACGGCACCGACCAGTGGTCGAAATACCGCACGGTGAGCCGGGTGTCGTATCAGTTCGACGACAACGACGCGACCGTGCTGACACAGGACACGCTCGACCAGCGAACTCTGGTGGTCACCACGCTGGATCCGCCGGTGCGAGCCTCGCAGATCGTGCTGACGGTCCTGGAATCCACCGGTGATGCGACGGTGAACACCACCGCGATCTCCTCGATCGTGATCACCGGACGGTGAGTGGTGCCATGCCCGGTACTTCCGAGCTGATCTGCCAGTACTGCGCGCATCGCGAGAGCGCGCCGAGCCCGCGGTGTGGCAATTGCGGTGCACCGCTGTCGGCCGTCACTGTGACGGCGCAACCGCAGGCCGAGCCGGGACCATCCGGTCCCACCGCCGATTCGAAGTCCATCGGGGGCACGGCCGCGCGGTGGGAAGCGACGGCAGAGCACGCGGCCGGTAAGGCGGTGGGCGAGGCTGTCGGCGTGACGCGCGCGGTGTCGACACGGATCGAAGAAATGGCGGGACGTCACCCGGCATGGCAGTGGCGTGCCGTCGCGGCCGTTGGGGTGGCAGCGCTTGTGTTCATCGTCGTCCTGATGACCCGCTCATGCTCGATGCCGCTGCCTGCCGGCGGGCCGACAGGCGCCGACGGAGTCGGCGGCGCGGTGGCTGAGCTACGGGCCGCGGCGACATGTCAACGCGCCGAGTCCGATCCGTCGTCGGACCGTTGCGTGCTCGACGCGGGCAGTTCGCTGCTGTGGGGTGAGATCACCGCAGGCCGGGATCTGATCTTCACCATCCGGACGGTATCGCCGGACCGAGCCGAAACGACTGTCGCGCAATGGCGCGGGGCGGGTGGCATGGTTGTCGCCGACGATGCGGTATTCGCCGCGATCAGCTCTTCGGCGGCGATTCGATATGCCGATACCCGGGCCGGCTTGGTACTCGAAACCGGCGCGTTCGCCGGGTCATCGGCCGCGCAGACCTTCTTGGCCCGATCGGGCCTCACTCGGTGAGCGCAGATCGCGCGCTGCACCAACTGGCTATTCGCCACAGTTAACGTACCGCTGTACAACGGTACGTTAAATAGGTAAATTGGCAATCGGTACAACCACACGAACAGCGGAAGGCGCAGGTCGACGGTGACAACCACTCAGGACACGATTTCCCCAACGAAGCGGTTCCGAGGTGATCCATCGGAGCTGGAGGCCGCGTATTTCCGCTGGATCCAATCGGATTCGTCGACTCTCACGACAACCGACCGGGCCGGGCATATCCTGCGCCATCACCTCGAGCTCGCCTTCGAGCGCGCGCCAGGCACGGTCTCCACGCGCGTGTACCGCGCCGAGGACGGATGCGGACTCGGTGTGGCGATCCAGATCGTCAATGACGATATGCCGCTGCTGGTCGACTCGGTGACCTCCGCGCTGAGCCGCCTCGGCGCCTCTGTCGGCGAGGTGGTCCACCCGGTCTTCGACGTTACCCGCGACGATAAGGGCAAACTGCGGGCAATCGCCCCGCGCGACGGCGACGGGAACGGCCGCGATCACGCCGACGCGCACAGCTACCCGGAATCCTGGATTCACGTCCAACTCGACCCCACCGTCACGGGCGAGACCCTCGATCGGATCGAGCAGGCCCTGCCGCAGGTCCTGAGCGATCTGCGCTCGGTCACCGACGACACCCCCGCCATGGTCGAGTCGATGACCTCGCTGGCCGACCGTCTCGACCGGACCGCGGAATGGGCCGATGACGCCGAGATCTCCGAATGCGCGCGCCTGCTGCGCTGGCTGGCCGACGGCCATTTCACGGTGCTCGGCTACAGCGATTACCGGATGCGCCGCACCAGCCCGACCCCCGACGCAGAATTCGGCATGTGGCCGGTCCCGGGTACCGGACTCGGCGTTCTGCGTGATGGTTCCGGCGCCGAGATCCCTGTGCCGGTGCTCGGTGCCAAGCGTCCGGTGCTGCGGCTCGCCAATGGCACAGTGGACTCGCTGATCCCGGGCTCGCGTGATCTGTACTTCATCAGTGTGGCCGAATACGCGACCACCGATCCCGGTCGGGCGGGCGCCTCGGGAGATACGGTCGCGGCGGTCAAGGGTGAGCACGTCTTCGTCGGTACCTTCACCGTGACGGCGCTGCACGAGAACATCCTCGATATCCCGGTCATCTCGCGCCGGGTGCATCAGGTCATCGAATGGGCCGGGTTCGAACTGAATTCGTTCTCCGGTCAGGGCATGCTCGAGGTGATGCAGACCTTCCCGCGGGTGGAGCTGTTCTCCACCGACGCGCGCAGGCTCTTCGAAACCGTCTCGGCGGTCATGAATCTCGGACTGCGGCGTCAGATCCGGTTGTTCCTGCGCCAGGACGCGCGCAGCGGTGCCATCTACTGCCTGGTGTACATGCCCCGCGATCGGTACTCCACCGAAGTCCGGCTCCGGATGCAGGACATCCTGCTCGCCGAGTTCGCCGGTGACCAGATCAGCTATTCGGCGAGGGTCACCGAATCCGAGCTCGCGGTCGTGTACTTCACGGTGCATCGCGCGGCGGGCGCGGCGGCCGACCTGTCCGAGGCCAACCGCGAACGGGTGCAGGACATCCTGTTCGCGACCACACGCACCTGGTCGGACCGGGTGGTGGCGGCAGCGGCGGGTGTGCAAGGTATCACCCGCGCCGTCGCGACCGATTACGCCAACGCCTTCCCCGCGAGTTATCAGCAGGAGTTCGGCGCCGATCGGGCGCTGGCGGATCTGCGCAGGCTGGAGGGGCTCGGTGACGGCGAGATCGACACCACGCTGTACCGGCTCGATGATGCGCCCTCGGGGGAGTGGCGGTTCACCCTCTATGTGGCCGGCGCCGGCGTATCACTGAGCCGGGTGCTGCCGGTGCTGCACAGCCTCGGGGTCGAGGTGGTCGATGAGCGTCCGTACCGGATCACTCGCCAGGACGGCCCGCTGCGCTGGATCTACGATTTCGCGCTGCGGGTGCCCGCATCGGTGCTCCGCGATTCGCTGGACTCCGAGATGGAAGCGGATCTGCTGAGCCCGGCGGGCGAACAGGCCTCCGGTATCCGGCACCGATTCCCGGCAGCCTTCGCGGCCATGTGGTTCGGCGAGGCCGAAGTCGACGGTCTCAACGAGCTGGTACTGCGCGCGGGCGTGCACTGGCGCCAGATCGCGGTGCTCCGGGCCTACGCGAAGTACCTCCAGCAGGCGGGATTCGCCTACACCTTCGGCAATATCACCAGGGTGTTGCTGGCCCATCCGGCCTTGGCCGCGGCATTCATCGAGCTGTTCGACGCGTACTTCGATCCGGATTCGGCGGGCAGCGAATCGGAGAGCCGAATCAGCGAGATCTCCGGGCGATTGCGCGCGGAGATCGACGCGGTGGTCAGCCTGGACACCGACCGAATCCTTCGTGCGGTGCTCGAATTGATCACCGCTACCTTGCGCACCAACTACTTCCGGCGCGACCAGGACGGCCATGCCCCCGGCTACCTGTCGTTCAAGTTCGATCCGCAGGCCATCGCCGAATTGCCGCAGCCGCGGCCGCGCTTCGAGATCTTCGTGTATTCGCCTCGAATCGAGGGTGTGCACTTGCGGTTCGGTGCGGTGGCGCGTGGTGGTTTGCGCTGGTCGGACCGGCTCGAGGATTTCCGCACGGAAATTCTCGGTCTGGTGAAGGCGCAGGCGGTGAAGAACGCGGTGATCGTGCCGGTGGGCGCGAAGGGCGGCTTCGTGGTGAAGCAACCTCCCGCCGCGACCGGCGATCCCGCCGCGGATCGGCAGGCGATGCTGGCCGAAGGCGTGCACTGCTACCGCACGTTCATCTCGGGACTGCTCGACGTCACCGACAATGTCGATCACACCAGCGGCGCCGTGTTGCCGCCGGCCCGGGTGGTTCGGCGCGACAGTGATGACACCTACCTGGTGGTTGCCGCCGACAAGGGCACCGCGACCTTCTCCGATATCGCCAACGAGGTGGCCAAGAGCTACGGCTTCTGGCTCGGTGACGCGTTCGCCTCCGGCGGGTCGGTCGGCTACGACCACAAGGCGATGGGTATCACCGCTCGTGGCGCCTGGGAAAGCGTGAAGCGCCACTTCCAGGAAATGGGAATCGATACCCAGACCGAGGATTTCACGGTCGTCGGTGTCGGTGACATGAGCGGCGACGTGTTCGGCAACGGCATGTTGCTGTCCGAGCACATCCGTCTGGTGGCCGCGTTCGACCATCGGCACATCTTCTTGGACCCGAATCCGGACGCGGCGTCCTCGTTCGCCGAGCGCAAGCGGATGTTCGGCCTGCCGCGGTCGTCCTGGGCCGATTACGACGCCTCGCTCATCAGCGCCGGCGGTGGCGTGTACGACCGGTCGGCCAAGGCGGTGCCGGTCTCAGCGGAAGTGCGCGCCGCCCTCGGCCTGGACCCGGCGGTCACGACCCTGTCCCCACCGGAAATGATCCGTGCCATCCTGCAGGCGCCGGTCGACCTGCTCTGGAATGGCGGCATCGGCACCTATATCAAGGCGAGCACCGAATCCAATGCCGACGCCGGAGACAAATCCAACGATGCCGTGCGGGTGAATGCGAACCAGCTGCGGGCCAAGGTGATCGGCGAAGGCGGCAACCTCGGCGCCACAGCGCTCGGCCGGATCGAGTTCTGCCGCAACGGCGGCCGGATGAATACCGACGCTCTCGACAACTCCGCCGGCGTGGACTGCTCCGACCACGAGGTCAACATCAAGGTGTTGCTCGACGCGGTGGTCTCCGGTGGCGATCTCGATCCGGGTGAACGCAATGAACTGCTGGCGTCGATGACCGACGAAGTCGCCGAACTCGTGCTGCGTGACAATATTTCGCAGAATTTCCGGATGGGCCTGTGCCGGGCCGATGCCGCGGCACGGTCGGCTGTGCACCGCAGATTGCTCACCGAGCTCGAAACCCGGCGTGGGGTCGATCGGCAGTTGGAAGCGCTGCCCACCGATGCCGAACTGGCGCGGCGGGCCGCCGACGGCAGTGGGCTCACCTCGCCGGAGCTGGCGAACGTGGTGGCCCATGTGAAGCTGTCGCTGAAATCGGATCTGCTGGCCGGGGAGCTGCCCGACAGTCCCTCGTTCGCCGGGGTGCTGCCCGGCTACTTCCCGACGCCGCTGCGCACCCGTTTCGAATCGGCTATCCGCAGGCACCCGTTGCGCCGCGAGATCGTGGCCACCGTGGTGGTCAACGATTTGGTCGACTACGGTGGGATCGTCTACGCGTTCCGTCTGGCCGAGGAGGTCGGCGCGTCCACCGACGACGCGGTGCGTGCCTTCACCGCGGCAGTGGAGATCTTCGGGTTGCGCGAGATCTGGCAGCGAATCCGCACCGCGCCCATTCCGTCCGCGGCGCGCGACGCCCTGGAATTGGAGACCGGCCGCACCCTGGAACGGGCCTCTCGATGGCTGTTGCTGAACCGGCCGCAGCCCATCGCCATCGGCGCCGACATCGCCCGCTACCGTGACGGGGTGATGGCGCTGGCCGGTCGAGTGGCGGACTGGATGCCCGGCTACCTGACCGACGACCTCACCGCCCGTGCCAAGGGCGCCGTCGCCCTCGGCGCGCCGCCGGACCTGGCGACCGAGGTGTTCCGGCTGATCCACCTGTTCCCGCTGCTGGATGTGCTCGATATCGCGGATATCGCGGAACGGGACGCCGACGACGTCGCGGTGCTCTACTTCGCCCTGAACGAGCACCTCGATATCGAGCGGCTGCTCACCGCGGTGGGTAACCTCGAGCACGGCGACCGCTGGCCGACCCTGGCCCGCCTCGCGGTGCGTGACGATCTGTACGAATCGTTGCGGCTGCTCACCCTCGACGTGTCGACCGCGACCGAACCCGGCGACACCGTCGCGGAGAAGATCGAATACTGGGAGTCCACGAACCGGCCGCGTCTGGCCAGGGCCGCGGCGGCGCTCGGTGAGATCTTCGACTCCGGTACCTACGATCTGGCGACGCTGTCGGTCGCGGCGCGTCAGGTGCGCGGCATGGTCAGCGCGGGTGGCGAGTCCAGTGTGGTGGCGGCGACTAGCGCGAGCTGATTCGGCGCACTAGCCGGTTCGATGGCCGACGGCGAACATGCCGTCGGCCATCGGCGTTCCGGTGGGCGGGTGAACCGGGTAGCGGAGGGCCGCCGGAGCGGCTCGAGCGCTCACCTCGTGCAGCGACGAGGTGTCAGGGGCCTGCGGGAGACCCGCAGTCACCACAGAATTTGGCGGTGGCGACGAGTTCCGCGCCGCAGCTCGTGCAGTGCCGCGGTGGGGTCGCGAGAGGTTGCCCGCAGGCCATACAGAAGCGGGCGGCCGCGGGATTCTCTGCGGCGCAGCCGGCGCACGTCCGGTTGCCGGTGGCCGCGGGCAAGGCAGCAGGTTGCGGCGGTGTCGGTTGCGGGGGAGCGGGTTGCAGGGGCCGCGGCGGTGAGCTCGTGTGCTGGTTGATGGCATTGAGGCCGAGGGCCGCGCCGAGGAAGCCGGCATCGGAACCGGAGGCGCCCTGTGCGAACCCCTGGCCCGCGCCCAGGGCCATCTCTCCGGCGGCGTAGGTGCGGAAGTCTCCGGCGAGCCGGATGTAGGTGACGTCTTTGGCGAGTCGTTTGAGTCGCTCGGCATCCTCCGGCGCCAGCGTGATGTCGAAGTTACCCATCCGCACGATGCGCAGGCCGTACTCGTAGAGCGTGATGTTGGTCTGGCGCAATACGGCCGTCTCGATCGGCAACAGATGCCCCGATAGCCCCAGGACCGGCCACTGCCCCCCGGAAACCCCCTGCGTCACCGCGATCTTCATCGATTTCAGCAGCAGCTCGGCGCACCAGGAGTTCAAGGCGGCCGGGTCTGCGACGTCGGCGGTGCCCGCGAGCCCGGTGATCAGCATGCCCGGATCTCGCACCGCCAGCGCGAATTCGCCGAAGACCCGCAGGGTCACCACCTGCTCGCTGGCCGGGTCGACGATATCGGCCAGCCGACCGCCGAACTTGATACCGGCGAACTCCCGGGTCGAGACGAAATACAGTTCCGCGCGGTAGAAGTTTCCGCCGGACAGCGTATCGACAAGGGCGCCGAGCACCGGGAGCTCGTCGGCGTCGATGCGATGCCTGCCCGGTCCCATCGCGGCGACGACGTGACCGGATTTGACGAACAGGGCTGTCTGGTCGGCATTGACGACGGCGCGGCTGTACCGGCGGATGTTGACATCGGGCCACTTGTAGACGAGTTGGCCCTTGGCGGCTTCCGGAACCGCGATGAACTCCCGTTCGAACCAAGCCATATGCGCTCCATCCGCGAACAACAACAAATAGCGTACCGCTGGGTATCGGCGTGATCAATCCGCTATGACCAGCACAAACTGCTCGGCGTCGGCACCTCGTTCGAAAGTTCTTTGTTTACAGGGGGTTACATCGGGTAGATACCTATTGAACGTACCGTTGTTTGACGGTACATTACTCACAGATATGATCGCCGCCACAGGAAAGGCCATCACCATGACCACTGTTCGACCTACCTCGGCGCCGGCCCAGGCCGCACTGCCCGAGCAGGGCACGCCGGCGACGTCGGTCGACGCGCTGCATGCCGAGGATGCGGGGTACCACAAGTCGCTGCGCCCGCGTCAGCTGCAGATGATCGCCATCGGTGGCGCCATCGGCACCGGGCTGTTTCTCGGCGCGGGAAGCCGGCTGGCAAGCGCGGGCCCCGGCCTGTTCATCGTCTACGCCGTCTGCGGCGTGTTCGTGTTCTTCATCCTGCGGGCCCTTGGTGAACTCGTTCTGCATCGCCCGTCCTCGGGATCGTTCGTGTCCTACGCCCGCGAGTTCTACGGTGAGAAACTCGCCTTCGCGGTCGGGTGGATGTACTTCTTCCACTGGTGCATGACCGGGATCGTAGACATCACCGCCATCGCCACATATGTCCATTACTGGGGAGCGTTCGAGGCCATACCGCAGTGGACTATCGCGCTGATCGCGCTGGTCTTGGTGGTCGCCATCAACATGGTGTCGGTCAAATGGTTCGGTGAGCTGGAGTTCTGGGCGGCGCTGATCAAGGTGGTCGCGCTGGTCACCTTCCTGATCGTCGGCACCGTGTTCCTCGCGGGACGGTTCGAGATCAAGGGCCAGACCACTGGTCCGAGCGTGATCGCCGACCACGGCGGTCTGTTCCCCACCGGCATGTTGTCGCTGGTGCTGGTCACCACCGGTGTCGTGTTCGCCTACGCGGCGGTCGAACTGGTCGGAACGGCGGCCGGAGAGACGGAGAACCCGGAAAAGGTGATGCCGCGGGCCATCAACTCCGTCATCGCCCGGATCGCGCTGTTCTACGTCGGTTCGCTGGTGTTGCTCGCGCTGCTGCTGCCCTACACCGCCTTCAAGTCCGGTGAGAGCCCGTTCGTCACCTTCTTCTCCAAGCTCGGCGTCGAAGGCGCCGGTTCGGTGATGAACCTGGTCGTGCTCACCGCCGCGTTCTCCAGTCTCAATGCCGGGCTGTACTCCACCGGCCGCATCCTGCGCTCGATGTCGATGAACGGCAGCGCGCCGACGGTGGCCGCCCGGATGTCGAAGTCCGGCGTGCCCTACGTCGGTATCCTGGCCACCGGCGCGATCGCGCTGTTCGGTGTCGGGCTGAACGCGATGGTGCCGGAGAAGGCGTTCGAGATCGTGATCAACGTGTCCGCACTCGGCACCATCTTCGCCTGGGCCGCGATCGTGCTGTGCCAGTTGCAGCTGTGGCGCTGGTCGAAGCAGGGCAAGGTCGAGCGTCCTTCGTTCCGGCTGATCGGTGCGCCGTACACCAGCGTCGCGACCCTGCTGTTCCTGGTCGCCGTTGTCGCGCTGATGGCCTTCAGCGAAGACGAGGTGCAGCGCGGAGCCGTGATCGCCATGGGCGTCATCATGATCCCCGCGCTGGTCGGCGGTTGGTTCCTGGCCCGCAAGCGGGTGACGCAGCTCGCGCAGATTCGCGGCGGTCACACCGGGCAGTTCCCGGTGCTCGCCGAGCGTCCGCGCAAGGATGCCCGCGAAGCGGTGGTGATCCTGGAGAAGCCTGCCGACGAATGAGTGCCGGCCACTGCTCCGGGCGAGGCTCGCCCGGGGCAGTGGTGTTCCCAGATTCGGGAACATCACCGAGCCTCCCGGTTCGGCAGCACACGAGAATGAGACCTCGGTTCATCGGGTTCTAGGGGTTCATATGCCGGAACAGCCCAGCGCGTCCGACACACAGCGTCCAACGGCCTGGGCTGATCGCCGCATTCGTGGCGAAGTGCCCCACCGTCTCGCGCCGCACTGGTCTACTCGTCGGGTGAGCAAAGCCGAGCTTTCCCAGCGTGTTTCGCCTCCGGCGATGAGCACCGGCGAGGCCGCCGGCGACCTCGGCGCACCGGAAACGACCATGCCGCCCGGGCTCGATGATCTCGAACTCGACGAACTGGAGACCGGTTCGGCCCGAAGTACCCCCTCACGGCCGAGCGTGCGCCGCCTCGGCGCCGGCCTCGTCGTCGTACCACGGGTCACCGAGACCGATCCGCTGTCGGCGGTGCTGGAGAACCCGGAAGTTCCCGAACACAAACGGTTCTGCTGGAACTGCCAGGACGCGGTCGGGCGCGCCACCGCCGATGGCCCGGGCGCGGTGGCCGGTGAATGCCGACGATGCGGGTCGCCGTTCAATTTCCGGCCTGCGCTGCGGCCCGGCGAGCTGGTGGCCGATCAGTACGAGGTGCAGGGCTGTCTGGCACACGGCGGTCTCGGCTGGATCTATCTGGCGATCGACCGCAACGTCAGCGATCGCTGGGTGGTGCTCAAAGGCCTGCAGAACCCACTCGACTTCGAGGCGCATGTCGTCGCGCTCGCCGAACGGCAGTTCCTGTCGGAGGTGGCCTATCCGGGCGTGGTGAAGATCTACAACTTCGTCAAGCACAAGTCGGCGCGCGAGGTGGCCGACGGCTACATCGTGATGGAGTACGTGGGCGGACACTCGCTCAAATCGATGCTCGACCGGGGCACGCCCGAACGCATACCCGTCGCCGAGGCCATCGCTTACGTGATGGAAGTGCTGCCGTCCCTCGATTACCTGCATTCCATCGGCCTGGCCTACAACGACCTCAAACCCGACAACATCATGGTCGGTGACGACGAGGTCAAACTCATCGACCTCGGCGCGGTGGCCGCCATGGAGTCCTACGGCAGCATCTACGGCACCCCCGGCTACCAGGCCCCGGAGATCCTGCAGACCGGGCCGACGGTGGAATCCGACATCTACGCGGTGGGGCGGACGCTGGCGGCCTTGCTCTTCGATCTGCCCACCGACTCCGAAGGCCACTACCTGCCCGGTATGCCGTCTCCTGAGCAGCAGCCGATCCTGCGTCGCTACCCGTTCCTGCATCGGTTGCTGCTGCGCGCGACCGACCCGGACCCGCTGCGTCGCTTCCCGTCCGCCTACACCATGTACTGCCAGCTCGCGGGCGTGCTGCGGATGGTGCTGGCCGCCGACACCGGCCTGGAACACCCGCAGGCATCCACCGAATTCGGTTCGATGCGAGGCGATTTCGGTATAGACACGCTGATCGGCCAGACCGACGGCATGGTCGACGGTATGCACCGGATGCCCGCGGTGGACGCGGCGAGCGTCGTCGCGGCACTGCCCATTCCGCTCATCGACAGCGAAGATCCCAGTGCCGAGCTGCTGGCCACGCTGCTGCACGGCGATCCGCGCCACATCCTCGACGTGCTCGAACGCACCACCGAACGGATCGGCGCCGGAACGATCGAGGCGCCCGAATCCTTCGACCTGGAGGGCCCGCTGACCGCCGTGCGCGCCCATCTGGATCTGGGTGAGGTCTGCCCGGCCCGCGCCCGGCTCGCCGAACTGCGCCCGCGTTTCGGCAGGGATTGGCGCATCCAGTGGTACTCCGGCATCGCCGACCTGCTCGACGGCCATTACGAACAGGCCTACGCCTGCTTCGACGAGGTGCACACCGTGCTGCCCGGGGAGATCGCGCCCGCGCTGGCGCTGGCCGCCGCGGCCGAACTGGTGTTGCAGCAGCTCGAGCAGCCCGAGCGCACCGACCGCTGGCACAGCGCCGCCATGGAGTATCACCGCATGGTCTGGCGCACCAACCACGGTGTGGTGAGCTCGGCGTTCGGGTTGGCGCGCCGGCTCGCCGCCGATGGGGAACTGCTCGAAGCCGTCGGTGTGCTCGACCAGGTGCCCGCCGCCTCGCGGCATCATGCCGTCGCCCGGATGACCGGATGCCTGCTGCTGGTGTCGCGGCCGGTGGGCGAGATCATCGCCGAGGATCTGCGCGAGGCCGCCGAGCGGCTCGAAGCCCTGCCCGAAGAGCCGCGCACATTGCAATTGCAGGTCATCGTGGTCGGGGCGGCGCTGGAATGGTTGCGCGCGGGCCATGCGGCGCCGGACCCGCGAGCCGACCTGCTGGGATTCCCGTTCACCGAGCCGGGTTTGGCGCGCGGGCTGGAGACCTGTCTGCGCGCGCTGGCCCGCACCGCGCCCGATCGGCTGCACCGGTACCGACTGGTCGACCTCGCCAATCATGTGCGGCCACACAGCCGGTGGTGAGTACTGTGTCAGCCCTTGGCGCGGGGTAGACGCCGCCGGATCACCGGCGTGGCGACAGCTGCCGCAATCGGCAGCAGCAGCCACCACCAGCTACCGGACACCAGTGTCGCTACCACGCCGAGCACGACGACCGCGCCCGCGCCGACCGCGGGCAACGGGCTCGGCGGCGGGCCGAGTGGAACGGAATCCGGCACGGCGCCGGGCAGATCGGTGAACAGCTCGGCCAGTTGGTCCGGCCGATCGGCCGCGGCGACGGCGGCGCTGCGAATCTCGAACTCGTCCAGGCTCAGCCTGCCGGTGCCCAGATGATGAGTGAGCTCACGCAGGGCGCGTTCGCGCTCGGCGACACTGATCCGAAGCCCCGGCGAATCGGTCATATCCGAAGAATATGCCCGCGCAACCCGCGCCCGGCCTCCCGAATTGCCATGGGCGGGAAGGGGCGCCGGACCACGTTCGAGTGACGGTTCCCACATCTGGGGAGAATTTAGGCTGGCACCGGCACGAACTCGCACCATGAGGAGTCCAGGTATGTCCACCGTGATCGAGCGCACCATCCCGGCCGCATACGCGTGGGAGTGGCAACTGCGCGGATCCTGCCGCGGGGTGGAATCGGCGGTGTTCTTCCACCCGGACGGTGAACGTGGCCGGGCCCGCGCCGCACGGGTGCGGCGGGCCAAACAGATCTGCGACAGCTGCCCGGTCCTGGCACAATGCCGCAACTACGCGCTGGCCGTCAGCGAGCCGTACGGCATCTGGGGCGGCATGTCCGAGGACGAGCGCAGGGCCGCGGCCCGGCGCAGGCCCTGGGGTCATCAGGGCGCCTGAGCGGACGCGCCGCGCCCGTCCACGCCCGCTCCGACACGCCCGGATGTGGTTTCCTTGAGGTATGGCTGGGCGTGTGGAGTACACGATCGACGAGCTTGCTCGCGAGGCCGGCACCACGGTGCGCAGCCTGCGGGTCTACCACGAGCGCGGGGTGCTGCCACCGCCTCGGGTCAAGGGCCGCACCGGGTTCTACGGCGCCGAGCACCTGAACCGGGTCCGCACCATCAGCCGGCTGCTCGATCGTGGCATCAAACTCAACGGCATCAAGGAGCTGCTCGCGGCCTGGGATCGCGGTGACGATCTCGGCGACGTCCTCGGCGTGGGCGACAGTCCGGCCGAACCCGCGGGGAGCGCTGGGGCCGAGGACACCATCCCGGCGACCGAACTCGCCCAGCGCTACAGCGCGGTGCCCAACGGCCTGGCCCGCGTCGTCGCGGCCGGCCTGTACGAACCCGTCGATGCCAGCACCTATCGCCCCGCCGATCGCAAGCTCATCCGTGTCCTGGAACAGATGGAGGCGGCCGGCATTCCGGTCGACGACATGCTGGCCGAGCTGGAGAAGCTGCGGACCGACGCCGATCGCGTCGCACGCCGGTTCGTCGAATTGTTCCATCGCACGGTCTGGCGGGAGTACCAGGAGTCCGAGCGGTCGTCGGCCGATCGGGCCGAGCTCACCGAGAGCCTCGACGTCGCCAAGGTGGTCCCCGGCCAGGTGACAGGGGAGCTGGTGAACCGGTTCGTCGCACGGTATTTCGACGAAGACGCCGAACTCGCCGATCTGTAGTTGCCCTCCTCGGCCCGGCGCCTCCGCTGGTTCTCTGCTCACGTTGTTCACTGCTGATTTCCCACCGCTGACAATTCCTCGCAATCTAATGTGCCGCTAGCTAACGGTACATTAGGCAGCGATACTGAAGGGCTGTCCGTCAGGCCAGAACCCGATGAGCGAGGAACGGAAGTGATGGCGATGCGAGCGTTCACAAGGACCCGCCGGACACCGACATGGCTGGCAGGCGCCGCGATCGCGGCGGCGCTCGCACTGGGCCCAGCGGCTGTAGCGACCCTCGCGGCCGCACCCGCCTCCGCGGTGGCGTTCGAATCCGTCGACGACTCGGGTGTGCGAGCCGAATTCGTCAGTGACACCGGTGGTGGTGCGACCACCGACGGCGGCACCAGCGGCGGTGTCAGCGACGGCGGCGCGAGCGGCGGCGTGAGCGACGGCGCCGGCACCGACAGCGGAGCCGGTACCGACTCGGGATTCGGCGGTGACGGCGGCGTCGCCACCGATAGCGCTGTCGGCAGCGGCTTCGGCGACGGCGGTGTCGGCGGTGACAGCGGGTTCGGTGGCGGCCTCGGCGACGGCGGTGTCGGTGGTGGCCTCGACGGCGGCTTCGGCGACGGCGGCGGATTCGGCGGCAGCACACCGGATCCGGGCCTGCCCGGACTTCCCGATCTGGGCGGGGATTCCGGCATCGGCACCCTCCCAGGAACGGGTGAGGCGCCCCAGCTGCCCTCGCCCCCCGATGCGCCGGAGGCGCCCGCCCCCGGTCAGCCCGCGCCCGCCGATCCCATCCACCCGCACGACCCCAACGACGGCTGGCACAACGACCGCTGGCCCTTCCCCGACCCGGGCTATCCGTTCAGTCCGTTCTTCCCGAACACCCCCTCGCCGCAACCGCACGACGACGCCGACCCGCCCTGTGCGCCGTGGCAGCAAGGCGCGCACTGCGATACGGACCTGTTCGACGGCGGACCCGCGCGGTCGGCGCCGCACCTCCCCGGCCTGCCGTTCGGGCTGTCGCTACCCAGCGGCAGTGCGGGCCACCTGTAGCCGGCATAGGCATAGGGCAGGCACGGCCGACGCCGCTTCTACCTAAGTAGATAGGCACGCTCCTACCGATGCGCGCTGCCGCGGCCCGGCGCGACAATGCACACTGTCGCACAGCTTGGGACAGTGAGGGTTGCCTGGAATGGGAAGCGTGACGTTATGGATGCAGATTTCGCTCGACGGCTTCGCCGAAGGGCCGGATGACGAGGTCCACTGGCCGGTCGTGGACGAGGAGCTGTGCGAATCGTCCCTCGACCAGTTGCGCCGCGCCGACCTGTTCCTCTACGGCCGCAAGACCTACGAGATCATGGCCTCGTTCTGGCCGACCGCCGATGCGGCGCCGGGGATCTCGCCGTTCTATCTGGATTTCGCCCGGTGTTGGAAGGAGAAGACGAAGATCGTCTTCTCCCGCACCCTGCGCACCGCGCCGTGGAATACCAGTGTGATCGGTGAGGACATGGTCGAGCAGGTCGCGGCCCTGCGCGAACGCCCGGACTGCGACATGGTGCTGTTCGGCGGCGCGGAGACCGCATCCACCTTCATCCGGCACGATCTCATCGACGAGTACCGGTTGTTCGTCCATCCGATGTTGCTCGGCGGCGGGGTCCGGTTGTTCCACACCGGACCCGAAGCCGCAGGGCTGCAACTGGTCGACGTGATGACCTTCGACAGCGCCGTGGTCGGCATGCATTATCAGCATGCGAGCCGCGCGACGAGCTGAGCACGGCAGACGGGCAGCCCGGCATAGCGCCGGTAGCGCCGTACTCCGGCGAAATTTTCTTCCGCCGCTGGGTTCATCGGCTAATTTACGTCCATATGGTCGTGTTACCGGTGTCCGACGTAGTGCTCTCCGAATCCGCTCATGAGGTCCTCGGGGTGAGCGAATTCGTCGGGCGTACCGCCGAGTTGGCCCGCCTGGACGCCCTGCTCGCCGGTGATGCCCGGTTGATCACCCTGGTGGGGCCCGGCGGCATCGGCAAGACCCGGCTGGCGGCCGAAGCCCTGCGGCGCATATCGCACGATCAGCGTCGACCGGTGTATTGGGCTCGGCTGGCCGAGGTCGAACGCGACGACCGGCTCGCCGACGAGGACGTGGTGCGGTCGGTGATGCGCACCGACGGCAGCGATCCGTCGGAGTGGGATCTGCTGATGAGCACGTTCACCGACGCCACCGCCGGCGCCGAGCGGCGAATCCTGGTGCTGGACAACTGCGAGCACGTGCTCCGCAGCGTCGGCCGGGTGATCACCAAACTGCTGGCGACGGCGCCCACGCTGACCATCCTGGCCACCAGCCGCGAACCGGTCGGCTGGATCGATGAATTCATCCTGACCGTGCCGCCGCTCGCCCCCGGCCAGTCGCTGGCCCTGTTGCGGCAGCGCGCCGAACGCACCGGACGCCCGATCCCCGACGATCCGGTGCAGATCGAGATCGCCGAAAAGATCTGCCGCCACGTCGATCACAGTCCGTTGTTCGTCCGGCTGGCCGCCGCCCGGCTACGGCATCAGCCGCCGGCCATGGTGCTGGCCGAACTCACCGGCGACGTCGACGACAAGCGGATGCGCTGGTCACATGGTGTGCGGGTGGGCAACGAACACCGCCATCGCGGGGTGTACGACGTCATCGCCTGGTCCTACGACCTGTGCGGGCCCGAGGAAAAGCTGCTGCTGGAACGACTGTCGGTGTTCGCGGCCGGATACGAGACCGACGGCGCGGACTCGCTACGCAACGGTATCGAGCTCGCCGACGCCGTCGCGGTGTGCGCCGACGCTAGCCTCTCGCCCGGCACCGTCGAGTATCTGCTGGAACGGCTGGCCGAACGCTCGCTGCTGTCGACCCACCACACCGCCGAATCGGTGCGGTGGTACCTGGTGGAGAGCGTCCGGGTGTTCGCGCGGGACCGCTTGCAGCGTCGTGATCCGGCCGAGGCGAAGCGGATGGCCGACCGGCACCGCTGCTACTACCGCGATCGGGTGGTGGTCGGCGCCGACGACTGGTTCGGGCCGCGAGAGCGGGCCTGGGTCCACTGGGTGCGCACGGCCTGGGACAACATCCTGCTCGCCATCGACACCGGACTCGATGATCCGGAGACCGCGGTCGTCGCCCTGGAGACGGCCGCGGTCTTGCTCGCCACCTGGATTCCGTCGATCCGCTGCGGCGGATGGGCGGTCACCCGGCTGACCGAACGGGCGCTCGAGGCCGCGCGGACGTCCTCGCCCGAGGGCATCAGGCATCGCGTGCGCGCGTCGGCGATGCTGGCGTGGAATGCCATCTGGCAGGGCCGCGACGTCTACGCGGCCCGGCTGCTCGACGAATGCGTGACGCTGTGCCGCGCCGGCGCGGAGACCGATCTGCCGTGGCGCGAGACCATCGGCGTCGATACCGGTCTGCCTGCTCCCGTCGAATGGACGTGCGGGCTGGAGCTGATGCTGGTCCGCCGTGATCCGCGCGCCATCGGCGTGCTCGACCGGGCCCGCCGCAAGTACGCGGACGCGGGCGACCACGCGGGCGAGGAGGGCAGCGACATGTTCCTGGCCCTATGTCGCGCTGCGCTCGGTTCCCGGGCCGCGGCCTTGGACAGTTCCGCGCGCTACCTGGAGCGTTCGATGAGCTCCGGATCGAATCTGGCCAAGGCCTGGGCCCAGATCACGCGATCGGTCGCGCTGGCCAAACACGGTTTCGCGCGCGAAGCGCTGGACCTGATCGACGCGGTGCCCGCCGATCAGCGGCGTGCCGGCGACAGCTGGACGGCGATCTGGGCGGTCGCCGCGCGCATCATCGCCAAGACCGAACTGCTGCGCGCCGAGCGGGAGCGACGCACAGCGGTCGCGATGGCCACCGAGATCGCCCGCATGGTTGGCAGTTTCGAGGAGTTCGACCGGACGATGGGCGTTGCGGTCGCCGCGCTGCCACTGGTCGCCGCCGAATTGCGGCTGGCCATGGACGTGGCGTCGGCAGCCTTCGGCGCGGAGCCGTTGGGTGCCGACGGGCCGGGAGAGCCGCCGGCCCCGCCGCGATCGGGGTTGTGGGAGAGCTTGTCGCGGGCCGAACGTGACGTCGCGATCCTCGCCGCGGCCGGCTGGCCGAACAGTGCGATCGCGAGTCGGCGGCACAGTTCGGTGCGCACCGTCGACGCGCAGGTGGCAGGCATTCGGCAGAAGCTGATGATCTCCTCCCGCAACGACATCGCCGCCCACATCCCGCCCGAGCTGGCCGAGCAGGTGCGCGCGGAGGCCGGACAACGACCGCAGCGCCCGCGGCGGACGCGCGGGCGCTGATTCGATCGCTGGGATCGGCGGTGCTGCCAGGGTTTAGTCCGGGCCGCATTCACCGTGGCAACGGCTGCTGTAGCCGGGCTTGTTGTCGGACTCGGTCTTGGTGGAGGAGTTGCGCAGGCCGCCGTGGTTGTGCGAGCCGTATCCGCGTCCCTGCCCGTAGCCACGGCTCTGGCCGTAGCCGCGGCCGTGGCTGTGCCCGTGACCGTCGTTGCCACGGCTGCTGTGGCTGTCGCCGCGCTGGCTGGAAGCCTTGGCATCCGCGCCCGCGGGCATCGCGGCCGCGATCTGCGGCGCCACCGCGGCGGGCACGAGGGCCAGCGCGCCGGCGAGGGCGGTGGTGGCCAGGATCTTGCGGACCGTGCCCCGATGGAAAGTGCTGCTCATGGTCTGCTCCGTTCGTTGTGCCAGTGCCCGCATCGGGTCGGCAGCTGGGCCTCGGCTCTGCCTGACCCAATCAATGTGTCGTTATGTAACGGTACGATAGTCGATGTGACGCTGATTGCAGTTCCGCTATTCCCGGAGCTGGGAAGTGCTGACCGGACTGTGCTGCGCGTGGTGTGATCGAGAGGTGACCTACCGAGTCGATCCGGGCGTGGATGACTACATCGACGCGCTGCCCGCCTGGCAGCAGCAGATCTGCCGCGAGCTCGGCATGCCGCACGCGGACCAGATCGGGCCCGCTGACTTCCAGGCGCTATCGTGGGTAAGGTCTTAGTGGCTCACGACGCCTGTGTCTGCAGCAGAAGTCGCCCGCCACATCGCATCTCGCGTTGTTCCCCGCGGAGGCGGGGATGATCCGACGTTCACGTGAGTCTTCGCGGCCAACAGGGCGTGGTCCCCGCGTAAGCGGGGTTGGTATTCGGTCGGGGCTGGTCCTGCCGTCCGCCGCGACCGAACTCGCCCTACGTCATTGCCCAGGATTGGCAAGTGGATGGGCGAACAGCGTTGCGTCGCAGATGTATCCAGGCGGTCCGGGCGACCGAACTTGACCGTTTAGGAATGCTCGCGCCTCGCTTGGGCAGAGGGGCGTCCGCGGCCGGTGATGGGACCATGTCGAGCTAGCTCGCCGCGGCGGCCAACTCCGGGGGTGTGAGCCGTCGCGCCGCACGCGCGGACCGGACCGCTGCGGCCGCGAGCATCGTCAGCCGCGCATCGCCCAGTGACATGGCGTGATTGCCGAGTTGGTTGGTGACGAAGGCGATCGACAGCCCCAGGCTCGGCATCGCCATGGCGCCGGAGCCGCCGATGCCGTAGTGGCCGAGGGCGTGCCTGGTCAAGGTGGCGCCGACGATGCCGCGGTGGTAGCCGAGCGCATGGTGCGGCGGGGCGCCGAGCACATAGTCGAAGCGGCTGTTGGCCGGCATTCGTGCGATCATCCTGGTGGTTTCGGGCTGCAACAGCCGTCGCCGGCCGACACGGCCGTCATTGGCGATCGCGCCGTACATCGCGGCCAGCGCGCGAGCGGTGAACACGCCGTTCCAGCCGGGCATCATCGCGGTGTACGGGCGCTCGGTCTGGCTCATCTCGGCCCAGCCGTCGTAGATCACTTCGCGCAGCGAGGTCAACGGACGCAGCGATCCGGTCAGCCCGGTCAACCGGTCGAGCGGGACGCGGGCGATATGCAGGCGCGGCGACAACGGTGCGATCCGCGCCCGATGATGGTCCGGGACGCCGAACCAGAGATCGGCCTGACCCAGCGGTTCGGCCAGTTCGGTGCGCACCAGCTCGGGGAACGGCCGGCCGGTCGCGCGCTGAGCGATCTCGGCGACCAGCGTGCCGAAGGTCAGCCCGTGATAGCCCGATGCGCGCAGTCGCAGCGGATCGGGTGCCGCGGCGGCGAGCGCGGCGGCCAAAGCGTCGTGGTCGAGCATTCCTTCGGGATCGTCGAGCAGGCCGCGGGTGCGTTGCAGGCCCGCGCGATGGTTGAGCACCTCGCGGACGGTGATGGCGTCCTTGCCGTTGGCGGCGAACTCGGGCCAGTAGGTGGCGACCGGTTCGTCCAGTGCGAGCAGTCCGCGTTCGATCAGCCGGTGCGCCACCGTCGCGGTCACGCCCTTGCCGGTGGAGTAGGCCAGCGCCATGGTGTCGCCGCGCCAGCGCCGTCCGGGTGCGGCCCAGCCGCTCCAGATGTCGAGCACCGGCTCGCCGTCCAGGTAGACCGCGAGGGCCGCGCCACCATGGCGGCGACGGCGAACCATGGCGAAGAACTTCGTGGCCACCGGCACGAAGCGGTCGTCGATCAGCATGTGCGAGACGGGCGGGACGCTGTCCTCGGCCCACGCGCCATCGGTTCCGGTAGCCGGCATGATTCAGACTCCTTTGTCTGTGAAACGCCCGGCGCTTGCTGCTCGCTAGCAGTTGCAAGCGACCTTGCTACCGAATGTAACTCGTTTCATTACTTCGGGCAATGATCTCAGGCGCCGGCCCACGACCACTGCGCTACTTCGGCGATGTCCTCGCCGTGCTCACGGGTCCAGGCCCGGGCCCGCAGTCGTGCGTCCTGCATCTGCTGGCGCAGGCCGCCGGCCTTCTCGCGCAGTCCGGGCACCCGGTCGATCACGTCGGTGACCAGGTGATAGCGATCCATATCGTTGAGCATCACCATGTCGAACGGTGTGGTCGTGGTTCCGCGCTCCTTGTATCCACGCACGTGCAGGCCCGCGTGATTGGTGCGCCGGTAGGTGAGCCGATGGATCAGCCACGGGTAGCCGTGGAAGGCGAAGATCACCGGGCGATCGTGGGTGAACAGGGTGTCGAATTCGGAGTCGGGGAGCCCATGTGGATGTTCGGTGCTCGGCAGCAGCCGCATCAGATCGACCACATTGACCACCCGAACCCGCAGCTGCGGCAGATGCTCGCGCAGGATGGCCGCGGCGGCCAGCGTCTCGAGCGTGGGCACGTCACCCGCGCAGGCCAGCACCACATCGGGGGCGGTGCCGAGTTCGTCGTTGTTACCCGCCCACTCCCAGATACCGATCCCGCGCGCACAGTGCAGCGCCGCCGCCTCGACCGACAGCCAATCGGCCTGCGGCTGTTTGCCCGCCACCACCACGTTCACGTAATGGCGTGAACGCAGGCAATGGTCGAACGTGGACAGCAGCGTATTGGCATCCGGCGGCAGGTACACCCGCACGACCTCGGGCTTCTTGTTCAGCACCACATCGAGGAAACCCGGATCCTGATGGGTGAAGCCGTTGTGATCCTGACGCCAGACATGCGATGACAACAGGTAATTCAGGCTCGGAATCGGGCGTCGCCACGGCACCGCGGCACTCGCGTCGAGCCACTTGGCGTGCTGATTGAACATGGCGTCGACGATGTGCACGAAGGCCTCGTAGCAGGTGAACACGCCGTGCCTGCCGGTGAGTAGATAGCCCTCGAGCAGGCCCTGGCACATGTGCTCGGACAGCACCTCGATCACCCGGCCCTGCCGGTCGAGGCCGACGTCGAACTCATCGATCTCGGCCTGCCAATTGCGTCCGGTGACTTCGAGGATGTCCTGTAAACGATTGCTGGCCAGCTCATCCGGCGCGAAGGTCAGGAAGTTGTCCGGATTTGCTGCGGTCACCTCACGCAGCCAGCCGCCCAGTACTCGCGTGGCCTCGTGATGGGTGGCACCGGGGGCGGGCACGTCGACGCCGAACTCGCGCCAATCCGGCAACCGCAGATCACGCGCGTGGGTGCCGCCGTTGCTCACCGGGTTCGCGCTCATCCGCCGGTCACCGGCCGGGACGAGGTCCATCAGCTCCGAGACCGGCGCGCCGGAACCGTCGAACAGCTCCGTTGGCCGATACGAACGCAACCACTGTTCGAGCACGGCCCGGTGGTTGTCGTCGGTGCGGGCCGCGGGCAGCGGCACCTGATGGGCCCGGAATGTGCCTTCCACCGGTTCGCCGTCCACGAGCGGGGGACAGGTCCAGCCCTTCGGGGTGCGCAGCACGATCATGGGCCAATGCGGGCGGCTACCGTCGCCGCCGCGGGCGGCCCGCTGGATCTGCGCGATGCGTTCCAACGCGGTGTCCATCGCCTCGGCAATGGCCTGATGTACTCGCGCCGGATCGTGCCCGGACACCACCAGCGGCTCGTAGCCGTGGCCGCGCATCAGCGAGATCAGCTCGGGTTCGGGGATTCGAGCCAGAATCGTCGGGTTGGCGATCTTGTACTCGTTGAGCGCCAGAATCGGCAGCACCGCTCCGTCGCGGGCGGGATTGAGGAACTTGTTCGCATGCCAGCTGCCTGCCAGCGGGCCGGTCTCGGCCTCCCCGTCGCCGACCACACAGAACACCGTGAGATCCGGGTGATCCAGGGCCGCACCGAAGGCGTGCAGCAGCGAATACCCGAGTTCACCGCCCTCGTGGAAGGAGCCGGGCGTCTCCGGCGCACAGTGGCTCGGCACTCCGCCAGGGAAGGAGAACTGGCCGAAAAGTGCGCGCATACCGTCGATATCGCGCGCGATGTGGCTGTACAACTCGGAATAGGTGCCCTCGAGCCACGCGCAGGCGTTCGGCCCCGGCCCGCCGTGACCGGGACCGGCGACGAACACCGCATTCAGATCGCGGGCCACAATCGCGCGATTGGCGTGTACCCACACCAGATTCAGCCCAGGAACGGTGCCGAAATGGCCGAGCAGTCGCGGCTTGATGTGCTCGGCGCGCAACGGTTCGCGCAGCAGCGGGTTGTCCATCAGATAGATCTGGCCGACCGACAGATAATTCGCCGCGCGCCACCAGGCGTCCACGGCCGCGAGCCCGTCGGCATCGAGGGGACCGGGCGCGTCGGTGAGCCGATACGGGCTGGGCGCCACCGACCGGCCGCCACCGCCACCGACGTTGTCGGCCGAAGTGTCCTCGGCGACGGGATTGCCTTGTGAGCCAGGCTGTGCCATGGGCGATTCTCCTCACGCTCGTGCCACGCACCGGATGGAGATTCCCCGTCAGGCTACCGGCCGGATCCGTGGTAGGCCCAGGACGCGATCGGGGACCGGCAGGCGCGGGCTCGATCGGCAGCTGCGTGGACGCGTCGATTAGGGTGCGCGGCATGCCTACCTCCGCCAGGACCATCGGTATCGCCACCCTCGCCGCGGCCGCCTTCGCGCTGACGGCGTGCGGCTCCGACGACAGCTCCGACAGTGCCGCGCCGGCCACCACCGCCGCCGCAACGAGCGCTTACGCCGCGACCGGTGCGCCGAGTCCGAAGCCGTCCACCGGCCGTGAATGCACCGCCGAGGACATCGACGTCACCGGCGGCTTCGGTGAGGCCCCGACCATCACCATCCCCGACGACTGCGATCCGCCGAAACAGCTGATCGTCAAGGATCTGGTCACCGGCTCCGGCCCGGGCGCACAGCCCGGCCAGGAACTGAAGATGAACTACACCCTGGTCACCTGGTCGGACAAGCAGAAGCTCGACAGCTCCTTCGACCGCGGCGAGCCCTTCGAACTGACCCTCGGCGCCGGCATGGTCATTCCCGGCTGGGACCAGGGCCTCGAAGGCGTCCAGGAGGGCACCCGCAGGCTGCTGATCATCCCGCCCGACCTCGGCTACGGCATGGGCGGCAACGGCATCAAACCGAACGAGACCCTGGTCTTCGTCACCGACGCGGTCGACGTCCCGGACAACTGACCCCGGAGGTCCACGCCCTGCCCGCGCCGCCGCTGCGGCGGTGACGGGGGCGTTCGCCTGCCCGGATTGCAGGGCGCGCGCACCGGTCGACTAACCTTGCCTGGATGCGATCGGGGGGACACACCGACGTCAACGACCGATGAACTACGAACAAGGAGCATGTCCGTGAAGAGCACCGTCGAGCAGCTGAGCCCGACACGGGTCCGGATCAATGTCGAGGTGCCCTTCGAGGAGCTGAAGCCGGACTTCGACAAGGCCTACAAGGCGCTGGCCAAGCAGGTCCGTATCCCCGGCTTCCGCCCGGGCAAGGCGCCGGCCAAGCTGCTCGAGGCACGCCTCGGCCGCGGCGCGATCCTGGAGCAGGTCGTCAACGACGTGCTTCCGGCCCGCTACAGCGAGGCCGTGACCACCTCCGAGGTCAAGGTCATCGGCCAGCCCGAGATCGAGATCACCAAGATCGAAGACGGCCAGGAGCTGGCGTTCACCGCCGAGGTCGACGTCCGCCCGGAGATCACCCTGCCCGACTACAGCACCATCGAGGTCACCGTCGACGCCATCACCGTCGACGACTCCGACATCGACGAGCAGCTGCAGTCGCTGCGGCAGCGCTTCGGCACCCTCACCGGCGTCGACCGCCCGGTGCAGGAGGGCGACTTCATCTCCATCGACCTGTCGGCCACCGTCGACGGCGAGGACGTGCCGGAGGCCTCGACCACCGGCCTGTCCCACGAGGTCGGCTCGGGTCAGCTCATCGAAGGCCTGGACGAGGCCGTGATCGGCCTGTCGGCCGGTGAGTCCAAGGAGTTCACCTCCACCCTGGTGGCGGGCGAGCACGCGGGCAAGGAAGCCGTCATCACCGTCACCGTCGGTTCGGTCAAGGAGCGCGAGCTGCCCGAGGCCGACGACGAGTTCGCCCAGCTGGCCAGCGAATTCGACACCCTCGACGAGCTGAAGGCCGATCTGCGCGGCCGGGTCGAGCGGGTCAAGAAGGTCCAGCAGGCCAGCGACATCCGCGACAAGGTGCTCGAGCAGCTGCTCGACAAGGTCGAGGTGCCGCTGCCCGAGGCCGTGGTCAAGGCCGAGATCGACGCCGTCGAGCACGACGCCGTGCACGGCTTCGACCACGACGAGGCCAAGTTCGCCGAGGCGCTCGAGGCGCAGGGCTCCAGCCGCGAGGAGTTCGACAAGGACACCAAGGAGGCTGCCGAGAAGTCGGTGAAGACCCAGCTGCTGCTGGATGCCATCGCCGAGGCCGAGGGCACCCAGGTCGGCCAGGAGGAGCTCACCGAGCGCATCCTGTTCCAGGCCCAGCGCTACGGCATGTCGCCGGAGCAGTTCATCCAGCAGGTGCAGCAGGCCGGTCAGCTCGGCGCGGTGTTCGCCGACGTGCGCCGCGGCAAGGCGCTGGCCGGTGTGGTCGGCAAGGCCACCGTCACCGACTCCGAGGGCAACACCGTCGACACCACCGAAATGTTCGGTGCCCCGGAGGATTCGGCCGAGGAGAACACCGAGGCGGCCGCCGAGACCGCCGAAGCTCCCGCCGACGCCGAGAAGTAAGCCGAGCGGCGAAGAACCATTGAGAGACCAGCGTGATGGGTGCCTTTCGGGCTCTGTGATTGCGCTGTGAGCGAGCGAAGCGAGTGAACCAGAAGTACAGCGCGCGGTCGCGCACAGCGCAATCGAGCGCCAGCGAGATTGCGCTGTGAGCGAAGAAGGGCGGTACCGGGAGTTCGGTGCCGCCCTGCTTCGTTAATGTTTGTGTCAGCAACGAGCCGGCGAGAGAAGGCAGGTATCCGTGACAATCAACCAGGCAGGGGTCATGACATCCGCGACTGCTGGTCTCAACCTCAGTGATTCGGTGTACGAGCGCTTGCTCCGCGACCGCATCATCTTCCTGGGCACCCAGGTCGACGACGACATCGCCAACAAGCTGTGCGCGCAGATCCTGCTGCTGGCCGCCGAGGACCCGACCCGCGACATCTCGCTCTACATCAACTCGCCCGGTGGTTCGGTCAGTGCCGGTATGGCCATCTACGACACGATGCAGTACGCCGAGTGCGATATCGCGACCATCGCCTTCGGTCTGGCCGCGTCGATGGGGCAGTTCCTGCTCACCGCGGGCACCAAGGGCAAGCGCTACGCGCTTCCGCACACCAGGATCATGATGCACCAGCCGTCGGCGGGCATCGGTGGTAGCGCGGCCGACATCTCGATCTACGCCGAGCAGCTCGCGCACACCAAGCGCGAACTCAACGAACTGCAGGCGCTGCACACCGGCCAGACGGTGGAGCAGGTGACCGCCGACGCCGACCGCGACCGCTGGTTCACCGCGAACCAGGCGCTCGAGTACGGCTTCATCGATCGCGTGATCAACAGCGCTCGCCAGGCGAACGGCGCCGGTAACTGAGCCGCGAATCAGCTCACCTCCCACCGACTTTGGAGACGAAGATGGCCAACCTGATCGACCCCCGCGCAGGCCTGTCCGGTATCGCCCCGGCGAGCCCGCAGGCCCGCTACATCCTGCCGTCGTTCATCGAACACTCGAGCTTCGGCGTCAAGGAGTCCAACCCGTACAACAAGCTGTTCGAGGAGCGCATCATCTTCCTCGGCGTGCAGGTCGACGACGCCTCGGCGAACGACATCATGGCCCAGCTGCTGGTGCTCGAGTCGCTCGATCCCGATCGCGACATCACCATGTACATCAACTCGCCGGGTGGCTCGTTCACCTCGCTGATGGCCATCTACGACACCATGCAGTACGTGCGTGCCGATGTGGCCACCGTCTGCCTCGGCCAGGCCGCCTCCGCGGCCGCCGTGCTGCTGGCCGCCGGTACCCCCGGTAAGCGGGCCTGCCTGCCCAACGCCCGCGTGCTCATCCACCAGCCGTCGCTGGAGGGTGGCATCCAGGGGCAGGTGTCGGACCTGGAGATCCAGGCCGCCGAGATCGAGCGCATGCGTCGCCTGATGGAGACCACGCTGGCCCGGCACACCGGCAAGGACCCCGACACCATCCGCAAGGACACCGACCGCGACAAGATCCTCACCGCCGAGGATGCCAAGGACTACGGCATCATCGACACGGTGTTCGACTACCGCAAGCTGAGCGCGCAGAAGTAATTCGGTGACCCGCGGCGCCTGTGCGCCGCGGGTTCCGCCGACACGCGGTTGCTGAATTGTTGCGCGTGTGGTGGACGGCTCGGCGACCGGGTGAATCGGGCGAATCATGGTGAGAACCCGCACAACCCCGGCGAGAAACATGCGCGAGTTGTCGACCAGTTTCGCGCACACCGGGTACGGTCGACCTAGGGACCTTTGCTCCCGGTTGACAGCAGTGCACCACCACCCGGATACGGTCGACGGATTCAACGACACCTTCCACAGGTGGCGGAAAGCTGGCAACTGGATGGACGGTTGCACGCGAACAAGGAAGTAGGACCCACGAGATGGCGCGCATCGGTGATGGCGGCGATCTGCTGAAGTGCTCGTTCTGCGGAAAGAGTCAAAAGCAGGTCAAGAAGCTCATTGCGGGACCCGGGGTGTACATCTGCGACGAGTGCATCGACCTGTGCAACGAGATCATCGAAGAGGAGCTGGCCGAGTCCAGCGAGGTCAAACTCGATGAGTTGCCCAAACCCGCCGAGATCCGGGATTTCCTGGAGAACTATGTGATCGGGCAGGACACGGCCAAGCGCACGCTGGCCGTGGCCGTCTACAACCACTACAAGCGGATCCAGGCCGGCGACAAGGGCCGCGACAGCCGCGGCGAGAGCGTCGAGCTGGCCAAGTCCAACATCCTGATGCTCGGCCCCACCGGCTGCGGTAAGACCTATCTGGCCCAGACGCTGGCCAAGATGCTCAACGTCCCATTCGCCATCGCCGACGCCACCGCGCTCACCGAGGCCGGATACGTCGGTGAGGATGTCGAGAACATCCTGCTCAAGCTGATCCAGGCCGCCGACTACGACGTCAAGCGCGCCGAGACAGGCATCATCTACATCGATGAGGTCGACAAGATCGCCCGCAAGAGCGAGAACCCCTCGATCACCCGTGACGTCTCCGGCGAAGGTGTGCAGCAGGCGCTGCTGAAGATCCTGGAAGGCACCCAGGCCAGCGTGCCGCCGCAGGGTGGGCGCAAGCATCCGCACCAGGAATTCATCCAGATCGACACCACGAATGTGCTGTTCATCGTGGCGGGCGCGTTCGCCGGGCTGGAGAAGATCATCTCCGACCGCACCGGCCATCGTGGAATCGGCTTCGGTGCCGAGGTGCGGTCCAAGGCCGAGGTCGACACCATCGACCACTTCGCCGACGTGATGCCCGAGGATCTGATCAAGTTCGGTTTGATCCCCGAGTTCATCGGCCGCCTGCCGGTGGTCGCCTCGGTGACCAACCTGGACAAGGATTCGCTGGTCAAGATCCTCTCCGAGCCGAAGAACGCGCTGGTCAAGCAGTACATCCGGCTGTTCGAAATGGATGGGGTCGATCTCGAGTTCACCCGCGACGCGCTGGAAGCGGTGGCCGATCAGGCCATCCTGCGCGGCACCGGTGCCCGCGGTCTGCGCGCCATCATGGAGGAGGTGCTGCAGCAGGTGATGTTCGACATCCCCAGCCGCGACGACGTCGCCAAGGTGGTCGTGGACGCCGACACCGTCAACGACAACGTGCTGCCCACCATCGTCCCGCGCAAGCGCGAGCGCGCCGAGCGTCGCGAGAAGTCGGCCTGACATAGTCGAAGGACGGCCCGCCCACACTGTGGGCGGGCCGTTCATCGTTTCGGCGCCGAGTTGGCGATGACGGCCTCCCGGCCGGTGCGATCGTTGTAGGGTCGGTGCACCTGCAGGCGTCGCACAACGAGGAGCGGCCGATGTCGAAGCGTTTCCGAGCCCGCACCATGGCCACCGCGGCCGTGTTCGCCGCCGCGGCAGCCGCAGGCCTGGTGGTCACCGCACCCGCCGCGCCTGCCAGTGTCACGCAGGTGAGTGTGATGCCGGACTTCTCGTTCGGGCCGATCACCAACTACGGCACCACCTGCCAGTACACCGTGCGGGCCCGGCTCACCGAGGGGTTGACGCCGGTGACCTTCTACGACAACGGCGTGCCGTTCGCCACCGTGGCGCCCACCGACGGCGTCGCGCTGGTCACCTGGACGCCGGCGACTCGCGGCCACCACACGTTGCAAGCGGTGCAGCCGACAACGGCGCAGGAGATCGCGCCGTGGGTCCAGGTGGAGGTGGGCGTCGGCATGCATATCGGGTACGCCTGCCTCGTCGTGTGAGGCGCAGGCGCACGACTGCCGAGCCATGGGTAAGTAGCCGGCGACGTGGTCGGGCCGCGCCCGCGGCCTTCTCGCCGGGCTCGCGGGCCGGGACCCCGGTCCGCGCGTCAGATCAGACGGGCTCCATGCTCAGGTCGTCCTGCCCCCAGTACGCGCGCATTCGGGTGATGCGGCCTTCGTCATCGAACTCCATCACGTCGATCGGGTGCAGGGTCATGCGCTGCCCGCCGGCGATGGTGACGAGAGTGAACATGAAGGCGGCGTGATTGCCGACGATGCGGACGGTGTCGGGATGGATCGAGGTCTCGCGCTCCAGGTTTGCCAGGATGTTGTAGAACTCGCGAATGGCGTCGTGGCCCTGCTTCGGCGGGGTGCCGATCGGGTCCTCGACGATCGCGTCCGGCGCATAGAGCGCGACGATGTCGTCGGTGGGGCCGCTGCCGACCAGCTTGACGTACTGCTCGACCACATCGCGGATCTGCCGTGCCATGGGAACTCCTGCCGAAATGAAACGTGTTCTAATTCGGCACGATATCAGCCCGCTGGTCCCGTCGCGGCGGGAACGGACCAACCCCTACACTTCACCCGCTGGGACACGGTCACGGTCGGTGCGATTGCCGTCCGCGCCCGGTGCTGGAGAGCGCCTTTGATCTCCCTGGTTCGCCGTTGAACCTCGATCCGTGCGGGTGCTTCTGCTGATGTGTCGGTGCGCGCGCCCCCGCTGTTACGCGGTCTCACTCGGTACAACCAGCGGTATCCACCGGGTTCTTCCCCGGTGTGTCGGGCGTACCTTGTCGGTACGGTGATGTTGAATCGGTCCGGTCAACCAGATGTTCGAGTCAGATGTTCGAGTGACGAGTGAAAGCGGAGGAGACATGGCACTGCCTACCATGACCGCGGAACAGCGCTCTGAAGCGTTGGCCAAAGCGGCGGCGGTCCGCAAGGCGCGCTCCGAACTGATCGGCAAGGTGAAGTCGGGCAAGGTCTCAGTGGCTGATCTACTGAAAAAGGCCGACTCCGACGACCTGGTCAAGAAGACGAAGGTCGCGGCCGTCATCAAGGCCCTTCCCGGTGTAGGCCCGGTCAAGGCGGCCAAGCTGCTCGACCAGGCCGAGATCCCCGAGGACCGCCGCATCGGCGGCCTGGGCGCACGCCAGCGCGCCGCCCTGCTCGAGGCCCTCGCCGACTGAGAAACCGGCGCTGAGCGTCCGCGCGATGAGCTCTCCGCGACGGACGCTCAGGTCGGCGCGAGCCTTTTCCGGCTCGCGCGCTGAAATCCCCGCGTCGCGGGGATCAGGCGGGGCGGGAGCTCGCCGACTCGGTGACGATCCGATCCGGGTGGGTATAGATGTTCATGGTTTCCCCGCGAACGAACCCCGCCAGCGTGAGACCGGATTCGGCGGCCAGATCGACCGCAAGTGAGCTGGGCGCCGAGACGGCAGCCAGCATCGGGATCCCGGCCATGACGGCCTTCTGCACCAATTCGAACGACGCCCGGCCACTCACGATCAGCACCAGCTCGGTGGCCGGAATCCGGTTCTCCCGCACCGCCCAGCCCACCACCTTGTCCACGGCGTTGTGGCGGCCGATGTCCTCGCGGACCGCAAGCACCGCGCCGTCCGCGGTGAACAGCCCGGCCGCGTGCAGACCGCCGGTGGCATCGAAGACCGACTGCTCGGCGCGCAATGTATTCGGCATCGCGGCCAGCGCGTCGACGCCGATCATGGGTGCCGGGGCGGGCAACGGGTAGCGGGTCCGGGTGCGGACCTCGTCCAGTGCGGACTTGCCACACAGCCCGCAGGCGCTGGTGGTCAGAAAGTTCCTGGCCTTGACCGGGGCGGGGGCGCGCAGGGTGACGTCGAGGACGTTGTAGGTGTTGCGGCCCTCATCGTCGGTGCCCGCGCAGTAGCGGGCGGCGAGGATGTCCTCGGCCGAGTCGATCACGCCCTCGGCGAACAGGAACCCGTGCACGAGATCGATATCGCTGCCCGGCGTGCGCATGGTGATCGTCAGCGACGCCCCGTTCACCCGGATCTCCAGCGGCTCCTCCACCGCCAAGGTGTCGGGACGCTGCACCAGCCCGGCGGGCGAGACGCGCTGCATCCGGCGGCGCGCGGTGACCCGGCTCATGAGCGCGCCCGTTCCAGCCGGATGGTGACCGCCTTGGCCACCGGCGTATTCGATCTGGCCGCCACATGGTCGAGCGGGATCAGCGGATTGGTCTCCGGGTAGTAGGCGGCGGCATTGCCGCGCGGGGTCGAATAGGCGACGATGCGGAAGCCTTCGACCCGGCGCTGCACGCCGTCGCTCCACTCCGAGACCAGATCGACCAGCTCACCATCGGTGAAACCGAGCTCGGCGATGTCGTCGGCGTTGACGAGCACGACCTTGCGCCCGCCGTGGATACCGCGGTAGCGATCCGCCAACCCGTAGATGGTGGTGTTGTACTGGTCGTGGCTGCGCAGGGTCTGCAAGATCAGCCGCCCCGGCGGCACCGGCAGCCAGGTGAGGTCGTTGACGGCGAAGTTCGCGCGCCCGCTGGCGGTGCGGAATTCGCGGGCATCGCGCGGCGGATGCGGTAGCACGAAACCATTGCGCCGGCGGACCTTGTGGTTGTAGTCGGCGCAGCCGGGCACTACGCGGGCGATGGCGTCCCGGACCCGGTCGTAGTCGCGGCGGAACTCGGCCCACGGCACCGGATGGTCCGGGCCGAACAGGTGCTGGGCGAGCTCACAGACGATGGCGACCTCGCTGCGCAGCTGTTCGCTCACCGGGTGCAGCCGGCCGGTGGACAGATGCACCATCGACATCGAATCCTCCACCGACACCTGCTGTCTCACTCCGCCCTGGATATCGAGGTCGGTCCGGCCGAGGGTGGGCAGGATCAGTGCGGTGGTGCCGTGCACGACGTGGCTGCGGTTGAGCTTGGTGGAGACCTGCACAGTGAGATCGCAGGCCCGCAGTGCCGCCTCGGTGACCTCGGTATCGGGGGTCGCGGCCACGAAATTGCCGCCCATACCGAAGAACACCCGCGCCTTGCCGTCGCGCATCGCGCGGATGGCGTTCACCGTGTCCAGCCCGTGTGCGCGCGGGCTAGTGATGCCGAATTCCCGGTCGAGAGCGGCCAGGAACGTTTCGGGCATCTTCTCCCAGATGCCCATGGTGCGGTCGCCCTGGACATTGGAGTGTCCGCGTACCGGGCACACACCGGCACCCGGTGTGCCGATCATGCCGCGCATCAGCAGCAAGTTGGTGGCCTCTTCGATGGTGGCGACACCATGCGACTGCTGGGTGAGGCCCATGGCCCAGCAGACGATGACGCGTTCGGATTCGGCGAACCGGCGCGCGGTGCGTTCGAGCTGTTCGCGGTCGAGCCCGGTGGCCTGCACGACCACATCGAGATCGACGGCGCGGACCTGCTTTTCGTATTCGGCGAACCCGGCGGTGTGCGCGTCGACGAAGGCACGGTCGACGACGGTGCCCGGCGCGCGGTCCTCGGCCTCGAAAAGCAGCTTGCCAAGGCCCTGGAACAGGGCCATATCGCCGCCGAGGCGGATCTGCAGGAAATCGTCGGCGATGGGGACGCCGGTGGTGAGCCCGCGGACGGTCTGCGGATCGCGGAACCCGATCAGGCCGGTTTCGGGCAGCGGATTGACCGCGACGATGTGGGCTCCGGCGGCCTTGGCGTCGGCGAGGGCGCTGAGCATCCGGGGATGGTTGGTGCCCGGGTTCTGACCCGCGACGATGATCAGATCGGCGGCAGCGAAATCATCGATGGTCACCGAGCCTTTGCCGATGCCGATCGAGCTGGTCAGCGCGGTGCCCGAGGATTCGTGGCACATGTTCGAGCAATCGGGCAGGTTGTTGGTGCCGAAGCTGCGCACCAACAGCTGATACAGGAACGCTGTCTCGTTGGCGGTGCGGCCCGAGGTGTAGAACACCGCTTCGTCGGGGCTGTCGAGGGCGCGCAGCTGGTCGGCGATCAGCCGGTAGGCCTCGTCCCAGTCGATGGGGACGTAGTGGTCCTGGCCGGGGCGCAGCACCATCGGGTGGGTCAGCCGGCCCTGCCTGCCGAGCCAGTATCCGGACTTGTCCGCCAGCTCGGCGATCGAGTGCTCGGCGAAGAACTCCGGGGTGACGGTGCGCAGCGTGGCTTCCTCGCCGACGGCTTTGGCGCCGTTCTCGCAGAACTCGGCGGGCCTGCGGTGACCGGTGGGTTCGGGCCAGGCACAGCCGGGACAGTCGAAACCGTCGACCTGATTGAGCCGGACCAGCGTGCGGGCCGTGCGCACCACGCCCATGTCCTCGACGGCTCGCTTCAACGCGACGGCCACCGCGGTGACGCCTGCTGCCTGCTGTTTCGGCGGGGTCACCGACAGTGCGGACTCGTCGATGTCCTCGGTCGGTCCTGTGCGGCGCATGCGCCCATTGTGCCCCGCCTCACGCCGAGCACGAGCGAAGGGTGAGCAGCAGGGGACTACCCGGTTCCGTCGGTGGCGGACGGGTCGGGGCCGGCTTTGTAGGTCAATACTCGTTCGCTGATCCGGATCCGGCCGCCCGGTGGTAGTTCGGTGGGGGTGCGGCCGACGCGCGCCCACTCCGGGGAATCGGGAGTGGCCAGGAAGGTGCCCGAGGCGGTACCGGCGTCGCGGACGAAGACCTTGCCGTTGCTCACCGACACGTAGGCATGGACCCGCGAGATGTGGCGGTCGCGTTGCAACACGATCGGGGCCGCGGCCGCGCGGCGGACCGACTCGTCGGCGGACGGACCCCGGCCGATGACGTAGGGGCGGTCCAGCGGATAGCTGGCTCCGTCCTCGGCGATCAGTACGCCGGAGGCCGGTGTGCTCGGTGCGGTTCCGACGGCCAGGCGTGGGCGGCGGCGGACTGTTTCCTGTGGTCCCGGTTTGTGCAGCGCCACCGGTTCCGGTGGAGCCGAGCGCAGTGTGCCCGGTGCCTGCGACCAGGCCAGCGACATGGCCTGGGTGCCCTCGGGCCGCGGGTCCGCGCGATGCCGGGCGGGCGGTGACGGTGTGTTGGTCACCGGCGGCGCCGCGCTGGTGGACGGGTGCGGGTCGGGTTCGGCGTCGGCGACCGCGAAGCCGGCGGGTGCGGTGGCGGGTGGTTCACCCGGTGTCGCGCCGGGACGGGCCACGCGGCCGGCGGGCTGACGACCACTGCGCCGAACGCCGGCGCGCAACACGAACCCACCGCCGGGAACCACGCCGGAGCGCAGATCGGTGCGTGGACGCTCGGTGATTCGGGCGCCGGCATCAGGGCCGATCGTGATGGTGCGGAAAGGCTCACGGACGATCTCGTCCACCCAGGTGAACGCCCGGGAACCGGTGAGTCGCCGAGCTCCCTCGGCGCCATCGATCATGGCGGCCACGGCGCCGCGCAACAGCACCAGCGTGCCGTCATCGGTGGGGGCGAGTACGCCGAACGGCGGCGGTTCGGATCCCGCGCCGAACACCACTGCCGCCAGTCGCTGGGCAATGGCCGCACCCGGATGTTCGGTCTGCGCCACTGCCTCCACCGCGCCGAGAATCCGCTCGGTGGAGGCGGTTTCGCCGCCGATGTAGATGATGACGTCATCGAAGCGCGCCACCAGGCCATCGCCCGGCGCGACGCCGACTGTGGATGATCTGCCGCGCACTCGCGCCTCCTTCCTGGCGCACCACGGGGTCCAGCATAGAGGTCGTTCGGGTGTCCGACCGGGGGATGAGGACCGCCGGCGGGACGGTCGCGTGCCGCGCGGCTCAGCGGTGCGCGTTCGGACGGGCATCGGTGCAGGTGGAAGTCGGCGACCAGCTGGATGACCAAGCGCCGGTGACGTGCGGGACCGTGGTCGCGTCGATCGCGGGGGCCATCGCGTCCAGTCGGCTCAAACGCGATGCGGCCGGTCCCGTCGCCCCGACCCCTGCGACCCGGGCAGAGGCGGAGGTTCGCGCAGCCGGCTCGCACCAGCCCGCGATCACGGTCCGCCTCCGACTACCGTTGACCCGGTGATCCGCGCCGCCGCCCCGTCCGACCTGCCCCTGCTCCAGGACATCGAACGGGCGGCGGGCGCCCCGTTCGCCGCGATCGGAATGACGTCGGTCGCCGAGGACGATCCGCCGAGCATCGCGACCCTGCGCGAGTTCGCCGACGCCGGACGCGCCTGGGTGTGGACCGACGCCGGCGTGCCCGTCGCTTACCTGATCCTGGCGGTCGTGGACGGCAACGCCCACATCGAGCAGGTCTCGGTGCAACCCCGGTACGCGGGCCGGCGGATCGGGCGGCGCCTGATCGACCACGCGGCCCGGTGGGCAAGCGACCGCGCCCTGCCCGCACTCACTTTGACCACCTTCACCGACGTCGACTGGAACGGCCCGTACTACCAGCGGATGGGCTTTCGGTACCTGTCCGCCGACGAGGAAACACCTGGCCTGCGCGCTATCCGGGCCGCCGAGGCCGCCCATGGACTGGACCGGTGGCCTCGGGCGTGCATGCGCGCCGAGGTCGCCGCCTGGATCGCGCACTGAGCGTTCGGCACTGCTCGGTCCGCCGAAGTCGGCGCCCACCACCGCAAGACCCTCTTGCGCAGCAGCTCTTCGAGCTCGATGACTGCGGTGTCCCAGCCCGATTCTTCCTCCAGGTACTCGACGAGCAGCGTGCGCTGCCATCGCGTCCAGAAGTGCGCGTCGACGAAGCGGACATCACCGCGCAGAAGCGAATGGCGTTGCCGGACCGAACGGACCGAATCTCTCGGTATTCCCGACTCGACCAGCGAATCGTAGGCCGTAGCAGCCATCACTACCCTCCCCAATTCATGCGGCGAGAGATCCTGACTTCGATCGGATCGCTAGTCGGTTCGATCCGCGGCGACAGCTTCCTCCGCGGCGGGCAGGGCGGCCGTGCAATCGGCGGCGACAAGTCCGATGCGGGTGCGGCGGTCGAGCACGTCGGCGGTGTCGAGGGCGCCTTCGTGGGAGATCGCCCAGGCGAATTCGGCTCGGGTGACGTCGATTCCGGGGGCCACCGGCTCGAGCAGGGTCGGGTCGGCGTCGGTCTGGGCGAGTACGGCGGTCGCTTCCGAGCCGTAGCGGTCGACCAGCACCGGTGGCGCGGCGATCCTGTCGCGGGCGGCTCCGGCGACCGCGCCGACCAGGGGCAGCTGCCGGGTGCGGCACGGGCCCGCGGTGAGTCCGGCGCGCGTGACGGCGGCGTCGACGGTGTCCTCGGCCATTTTGCGGTAGGTGGTGAGTTTGCCGCCGACGATGGTGATCAGGCCGTCGGGGGAGTGCAGCACGGCGTGTTCGCGGGAGATGTCGGCGGTGCTGTCGGTGCCGGTCTTCAGTAGCGGGCGCAGTCCGGCGTAGCTGCCGCGGATATCGGCGCGGGTCAGCGGTTCGCGCAGGGCGGCATTGATGGTGTCGAGCAGGAAATCGATCTCGGTGTCGGTGGGGTGCGGTTCGTCGGGCACCGGGCCGGGGGCGTCCTCGTCGGTCAGGCCCAGATAGACCCGGCCGTGCGCGGCGGGGAAGGCGAAGACGAAACGGCTGGTGCTGCCGGGCACCGGCACCGTCAGCGAGGCGCTCAGCCCGCCGAAGGCCGCGGCGTCGAAGACCAGGTGCGTGCCGCGGCTGGGCCGCAGTTCGATACTCGGGTCGACCTGATCGGCCCAGACTCCGGTCGCATTGACGACGGCACGGGCCTGCACGGTCAGCGTCTCGCCGGTGCGGGTATCGCGCAGGGTCGCCGAGTCGCCGGTGGCGGCGGTGACCTCGACCCGCGTCAGCACCGACGCTCCGGCCGCGGCCGCGGTACGTGCCAGCGCGACCACCAGCCGCGCGTCGTCCACCAGCTGCCCGTCCCAGGCCGTCAGGCCACCACGCAATCCGTCCCGCCGCACGGTGGGAGCCAGCCGCAGCGCCTCGGCGGCGGCCACCCGCCGTGAGCGCGGCAGCAGGCTCGCCGGTGTACCCGCACCGCGGCGCAGCAGATCACCGGCCAGGAATCCCGCGCGGACCAGCGAACTCTGCGCCACACCCAGCGTGGGCAGCAGCGGCACCAGCTGCGGAATGGGCCGCACCAGATGCGGTGCGGTGGTGCGGATCAGGATGCCGCGCTCCACCGCGCTCTCGTGCGCGATGCCGATATGCCCGCCCGCGAGATATCGCAGCCCGCCGTGCACCAGTTTGGAACTCCACCGGCTGGTACCGAAGGCCAGGTCGTGCCGTTCCACCAACACCGTGCGCAGTCCGCGGGAGGCGGCGTCGAGCGCGACACCGGTTCCGGTCACGCCGCCGCCGATCACCAACACGTCGATCTGCCCGGCGTCCCCGAGGGCCGCGAGTTCGCGCCGGCGCCGTCGCGCGTTGAGCGCTGAGTCTCCGGTGCGTACCGAATTCTGGGTCATCACAGTCCTTGTCGTCGGTCGGATACGGTGCCGGGGGCGTCCGGCGCGTCCGGTGTGCCGGTCCCGCCGCCGCTGGTCTCCGATGCGGTCCTCATCCCGGTGGCACCGGGGCGACGGCGCTCGGTGCGCGCATGATCCGTCCAGACCGCCGGCTCATCATGGGGCGCTGCCCGCGGCCGCACTCGGGTTCACCTGCGGGTTCGGCAGGTGGCTATCTGTGCGCGGCGGGACACCGGAAGGGGCCGGTCGCGGAGCCAGATAACCGTCGACGGCGCGGGCCAACTCGGTGTCGAGGGCGGTGCCGTCGAGCAAGCCGGACACCGTCTCCGCCGACTGCACCACCGATTGCGCGATGAGCAGCAGCATCGTGGCCATTTGTGCGGGATCACCGTCGCGGACCGATCCGTCCGTGTGGCCTTCCCGGATCGCCTCGGCGAACAGCTCGATCAGGTGGCGCTGGTTGCGGCCGAGCCTGCCGAAGACATAGGTGAGCATCAGGTCGGTGTCGGCGCGGAAGATCTTGCGGAACAAGGGATTCGCGCGCACCGCTGCCGCACCGGCGACGATGCCGTCGACCAGTCGCTGACGCACCACGCCGTCGGAGGGGATGGCGGTGGCGAGGATGTCACCCAATTCGCGCACCAGCAGGTCGGCCACCAGCGAGCCGGTATCCGGCCAGCGCCGGTACACGGTGGGCCTGCTCACTCCGGCGCGCCGCGCGACCTCGGTGAGCGTGGTGCGCCGCACCCCGAACTCCGCGACGCATGCGCGCGCGGCATCAAGGATGGCGCGGTCTATGGCCGAGGGCTCGGCGCCGGGTTCATCGGCGACGGTCATGGAGTTCACCACCGGGGGGCCGGGCGTGGCGATCGGGATGCGGTCGTCACGCGGTACTACAGGTTCTATCGATTACTGCTTGACAGTCTATGTCAAACTGTAACGCATGGTCGATACGCAGCAGCCTGCCGGCGCCGATCGGGATCCCTTCGCGAACCCGGACGACGTAGCGCTCCCGGCGAGTATGGTGTGGGACGCCTGGGGCGCTCCCGCTGGACACAAGCCGCTCTCGCCCCAGATCCGGGGCCTGCTGAAGCAGGTGTTCGGAGTGTCCGGCGAGACCGTGGCGCGCCGCGATGAGGGCGACGTGCCGCTGCGCGATTCGGCGCTGACACCGGCCGCGCGCGCCGGGCTGGCCGCGGTGGTCGGTGCCGAGCACGTCTCGACCGACCACCATGACCGGCTGCTGCACGCCGGCGGCAAGAGCACTCCCGACCTGCTGCGCCGGCGCGCTGAGGGCCCGCAGGACGCGCCGGATGCGGTGGTGTTCCCCGGCGATCACGAGCAGGTGGTCGCCGTCCTCGGCTACTGCGCGGAAGCCGGGATCGCGGTCGTCCCGTTCGGCGGCGGTACGAGCGTCGTCGGCGGGCTCGACCCCATCCGCGGTGAGTTCGCCACGGTGATCTCGCTGGATCTGCGCAGGTTGAACGCACTGATCGCGGTCGACCCGATGAGCGCCACCGCGACCTTCGGCGCGGGTGTCACCGGCCCGCGCGCGGAGGAACTGCTCGGCGCGCACGATCTTTCGCTCGGCCATTTCCCGCAGAGTTTCGAGTTCGCCAGCATCGGCGGGTTCGCCGCCACCCGCTCGTCCGGGCAGGCATCGGCGGGCTACGGCCGCTTCGACGACATGGTGCAGGCGCTCCGGATCGCCACCCCCACCGGCACTCTCGAACTCGGCCGCGCGCCGGCCTCGGCGGCCGGTCCCGATCTGCGTGAGTTGTTCGTCGGCTCGGAGGGCACGCTCGGGATCATCACCGAGGTGACGGTGCGGGTGCATCCGGTCCCGGAAACCATTGCGTACCAGGCCTGGTCGTTCCCGGACTTCGAGACCGGCGCCGCTGCGCTGCGTGCGGTCGTGCAGGCCGGGGCGGCGCCGACGGTGCTGCGGCTGTCCGATGAGATGGAGACCGGCGTCAACCTCGCCCGCACCGCCGATATCGGTGGGGAAGCGGTGAGCGGCTGCCTGGCCATCACCACCTTCGAAGGCACGGAGATGCATGTCGCCGCGCGCGGGCTCGAGGCGGGTGCGTTGCTGTCGGCCACGGGCGGCACGGTGCTCGGCGAGATGCCGGCCCGCGAGTGGGAGAGCGGCCGCTTCTCGGCGCCCTACCTACGTGACTCGCTGCTGGACGCCGGTGTGCTCTGCGAGACCCTGGAGACCGCGACCACCTGGTCGAACCTGTCGAACCTCAAGGCGAAGGTCACCGCGGCGCTCACCGAATCGCTCACCGATCAGGGCACTCCGGCGCTGGTGATGTGCCATATCTCGCACACCTACCCGACCGGCGCCTCGCTGTACTTCACCGTCATCGCCAAGCTGCTCGACGATCCGCTGGCCCAATGGCAGGCCGCCAAACACGCCGCGGGCGATGCCATCGTCGCGGCGGGCGGCACCATCACCCACCATCACGCCGTCGGCGCCGATCATCGTCGCTGGATTCCGGACGAGATCGGCGACCTCGGCGTGCGCGTGCTGCGAGCGGTGAAACGGGAAATCGATCCCGCGGGCATCCTCAACCCGGGCAAGCTGGTCCCATGACGACGCAGTCGCGGCGCGAGATCCGCAAGGTCACGGTGGTGACCAACGCGCTGTCGGGGATGGGTAAAGGCCACGATGTCGCGGCTGCCGCCACGGCCAGGTTGGCCGAGTGCGGCATCGAGGTCACCGAGATCCGCGCGCCATCGGCCGCCGAATCGGTGCGACTGGTGCGTGCCGAGGTGACCGGGCCGCAGCGCCCGGACGCGGTGGTCTGCGTCGGCGGCGACGGATTGGTGTCGGTGATGCTCGAGGCGCTGGCCGAAACCGGCACCCCGATCGGGCTGATCCCCGGCGGCACCGGTAACGACCTCGCCCGGGAGTTCGGCATCCCGAACGACGACCCGGTGGCCGCGGCCGACGTGGTGCTCGGCGGGCTGGCCCGCACCATCGACCTCGGCCTGATCGACCGCACCGACGCCGCGCCGATGTGGTTCGCCACCATCACCGGCACGGGGTTCGATGCGCGAGTCACCCTGCGCGCCAACCGGTTGCGCTGGCCCAAGGGTCCGCTGCGTTACACCGTGGCCGCATTGGCCGAACTCGCGAGCCGAGCCGCCACCCCGTACCGCATCGAACTGTCCGACGGGTCGGCGCGGCCGGGCACCGTGGTCGAGACCGACGCGATGCTGGTCGCGGTCGGCAATACCCGCACCTATGGCGGCGGCATGCTGGTGTGCCCGGACGCCGTGGTCGACGACGGACTGCTCGACGTCACCGTGGTCCGCGCGGTCTCCCGGCTGAACATGCTGCGGCTGCTGCCCGCGCTGGCCTCCGGTAAGCGGATCGACCATCCGGCGGTCTCGCACTACCGCGCACAGCGCATCACGCTGACCGCTCCTGGAGCGCCTGCCACTGCCGACGGGGAGCCGGTGGGCACCCTGCCCATCACCCTGCGTGCGGTCCCGGGCGCGCTGTCGATCCTGGTGCCGGAGGAGAACGCGCTCAGGCCGCGAAGCTGACCCGGCGCATCCCACCCACCGTCTCGCGATCGGCGATGACGATCGAGGCGGGCGCCGGGTCGGTGATCGGCCCGGCGTCCACCGCGCGCAGCAGCTGCTGCCACCGCACGCAGTGCAGCCGGAAGAAGAACCCGTTGACCCGCCGCCCGCGCGTGTACTGGCCCGCGCGGGCGATGGTCGCGGGGACGTCGATGAGGATCAAGTGCAGTTCCCGCCCGCGCGCCGCCGCCCAGCGGGCCAGCATCCGCCGCGCCCAGCCGAAGGTGGCGCAATCGTGCACGACGACCGGTCCGGCATTGTCGCGCAACGCATTCCGTATCCGCGTGTAGTGCGCGATATGCACCACCGGCCGCCACAGTGGATACGGCACCCGGCCCAGCCGGTGCCGCCACGAGTTGCGCGAATGCTGCGAATCGAGCACCACCGAACCGCCCGGACCGGCGGGCGGCTGCTCGGCCTCGGCCGTCGACCCGAACAACGCCCGCAGCGCCGTGCTCTTGCCTGCGCCGGGGACGCCGGCGAACACCAGCACCGCCGTCGGTGGATACCGCAACTCGTCGACCGCGCGGCCGCGTAGATCGTGCACCCGATGCGGTAGCAGCACGGAATCCGCAGCGGGCACAGGGGATTCGAAGGGAAGAACAACGGACGGTTCGAGCCGGGGGTTCACTCTTCCAGAGTTGTCAGTAATGTCCGATTCGGCAACCGGGTGTGACCAATCCGGGCGAAAACCGAAGCTGAGAGTTGCCTATGGATCCGCGATCGCCCCTGCGATCGGCGGTAGTCTGTCAGGTGTAGGCGGAGTCTTCGGTGTCCCTCATCCACCGAAGACTCCGCCGGTGTTTTTTTCCGGACCCGGGTCGATGAGTTCGCGGTCCCGTCCCGGCCTCGTCGCCCCTGCGTCAGGTGGTCCGCGCCGACCACTAGAATCGCGGGGTGACCAGCGCAGCCCCAGACAACACGCGTAATCGTGCCGATGCCCTCCCCAAGAGCTGGAACCCCGGCGAGGTGGAGGCCGAGATGTACGAGCGCTGGGTAGCGGCCGGTTACTTCACGGCCGACCCGGCCAGTTCCAAGCCCGGCTACTCGATTGTGCTGCCGCCGCCCAACGTCACCGGCAACCTGCACATGGGCCACGCCCTCGACCACACCCTGATGGACCTGCTGGCTCGCCGCAAGCGGATGCAGGGCTACGAGGTGCTGTGGCTGCCAGGTATGGACCACGCCGGTATCGCCACCCAGACCGTGGTGGAAAAGCAGCTCGCCGTCGACGGCAAGACCAAAGAGGACTTCGGCCGCGAACTGTTCATCGAGAAGGTCTGGGACTGGAAGCGCGAATCCGGTGGCGCCATCCAATGGCAGATGCGCGCCCTCGGCGACAGCGTCGACTGGAGCCGCGACCGCTTCACCATGGACGAGGGCCTGTCCCGCGCCGTCCAGACCATGTTCAAGCGCCTGTTCGACGCCGGGCTCATCTACCGCGCCGAACGCCTGGTCAACTGGTCGCCGGAGCTGCGCACCGCCATCTCCGATATCGAGGTCAAATACGAAGACGTCGACGGCGAGCTGGTGTCGCTGCGCTACGGCTCACTGCGTGACGACGAACCGCACGTGATCGTCGCCACCACCCGTGTCGAGACGATGCTCGGCGACACCGCCGTCGCCGTCCACCCCGACGACCCGCGCTACCAGGCGCTGATCGGCACCACCCTGGAACATCCCATCACCGGCCGGCAGATCCCGGTGATCGCCGACGACTACGTCGATCCGGAGTTCGGGTCCGGCGCGGTGAAGATCACCCCGGCGCACGACCCCAACGACTTCGAGATGGGTCTGCGGCACAACCTGCCGATGCCGACCATCATGGACGAACGCGGCCGAATCACCGGCACCGGAACCGAATTCGACGGCATGGACCGCTTCGAGGCCAGGGTGAAGGTGCGCGAGCGGCTGGCCGCCGAGGGCCGCGTGGTCGCCGAGAAGCGTCCCTACCAGCACAGCGTCGGCCACTCCGAACGCAGCGGCGAGCCGATCGAGCCGCGGCTGTCGATGCAGTGGTGGGTCAAGGTGGAGTCGCTGGCCAAGGCCGCCGGTGACGCGGTGCGCAGCGGCGACACCGTCATCCACCCGGCCAGTCAGGAACCGCGCTGGTTCGACTGGGTCGACGACATGCACGACTGGTGCATCTCCCGGCAGCTGTGGTGGGGCCATCGCATCCCCATCTGGTACGGCCCCGAAGGCGAGATCGTCTGCGTCGGGCCGGACGAGACTCCGCCCGAGGGCTGGGTGCAGGACCCCGACGTGCTCGACACCTGGTTCTCCTCCGGGCTGTGGCCGTTCTCCACCATGGGATGGCCGGACACCAGCCCCGAGCTCGAGAAGTTCTATCCCACAAGCGTTCTGGTCACCGGCTACGACATCCTGTTCTTCTGGGTGGCCCGGATGATGATGTTCGGCACCTATGTGGCCGACGATCACGTCATCACCGCGGGCAAGGGCGGCGCCAAGCAGGTGCCGTTCAAGGACGTCTTCCTGCACGGGCTCATCCGCGACCAGCACGGCAAGAAGATGTCGAAGTCGCGCGGCAACGGCATCGACCCGCTGGAGTGGATCACCGCCTACGGCGCCGACGCGCTGCGGTTCACCCTGGCCCGCGGCGCCCAGCCCGGCGGCGACCTGTCGGTCGGCGAACCGCACGCGCTGGCCTCGCGCAGCTTCGTCACCAAGCTGTTCAACGCCACCAAGTTCGCGCTGATGAACGGCGCCCGGCCCGGCGAGCTGCCCGACCGCGCCACCCTCACCGACGCCGATCTGTGGATCATCGACCGGCTCGACGCCGTGCGCGCCGAGGTCGACGCGGCCTTCGACGCGTATGAATTCGGCAAGGCCTGCGAGGCGCTCTACCACTTCGCCTGGGACGAGCTGTGCGACTGGTATCTCGAACTGACCAAGGTGCAGTTCGCCGCCGACGACGCGCGCGCCGAATCCACCCGCACCGTCCTCGGTTCGGTGCTCGATGCCGTGCTGCGGCTGCTGCATCCGGTGATCCCGTTCGTCACCGAATCGCTGTGGCGTGCGCTCACCGGCGGCGAGTCGATCGTGATCGCCGACTGGCCGCAGGCCACCGGGCAGGCCGCCGATCAGGATGCGGCGCAGCGCATCGCCGACACCCAGCGGCTGATCACCGAGATCCGGCGTTTCCGCAGCGACCAGGGCCTGGCCGATAAGCAGAAGGTCGCGGCCAAGCTGATCGGTGTGGACGCCGCCGGGCTCACCGAGCTCGAACGCTCCATCACCGACCTGGCCCGGCTCACCGCGCCCGGCGACGATTTCGCCGCTACCGCCTCGGTCGAGGTCCGGCTCAGCGGCGCCACCGTCACCGTCGAACTCGACACCTCCGGCGCGGTCGACCTCGACGCCGAACGCCGCAGGCTGGAAAAGGATCTGGCCGCCGCGCAGAAGGAACTGGCAGGCACCACAGCCAAACTCGGCAACGAGGCCTTTCTGGCCAAGGCTCCGGAGCAGGTGGTCGACAAGATCCGCACCCGCCGCGATGTGGCCGCCGCCGAGGTGGAGCGCATCGGCGCCCGGCTCGCCGAACTGAGCGGCAAGTGACCGGCCCCGACGAGACCGACGGCCCCGACTTCGCCCACGAAGCCGGCAACGCCGAACCGGAACCGCAACACGGCACCGGCGCACCGCTCGGTTCCGGGCCGTCGCCGGTGGATCTGGCGGAGATGGCGCTGGTCGAGGCCGAACTCGACCGGCGCTGGCCGGAGACCAAGATCGAGCCGTCGCTCACCCGCATCTCCACCCTGATGGACCTGCTCGGCTCGCCGCAGCAGAGCTATCCGGCCATCCACATCGCGGGCACCAACGGCAAGACTTCGGTGACCCGGATGATCGACGCGTTGCTGACCGCACTGCACCGGCGCACCGGCCGCATCACCAGCCCGCATCTACAGCTGGCCACCGAGCGGATCAGCATCGACAACGCACCCATCACGCCCGCGCGCTACGTCGAGGTCTACCGCGAGCTGGCGCCCTACATCGAGATGATCGATAAGCAGTCCGCGGCCGCAGGCGGGCCTGCCATGAGCAAATTCGAGGTGCTCACCGGGATGGCCTACGCGGCGTTCGCGGAGGCGCCGGTCGACGTCGCGGTGGTGGAAACCGGCATGGGCGGCACCTGGGACGCGACCAACGTCATCGACGGGCAGGTCGCGGTGATCACCCCGATCGGGCTCGACCATATGGACTACCTCGGGCCCGACCTCACCGCCATCGCGCGGGAGAAGGCCGGGATCATCAAGCGCGCTCCGGAAAGCCTGGTCCCACGCGACAACGTGGCCGTCATCGCCGAACAGGATCCCGAGGCGATGGATGTACTGCTGCGCCGCGCCGTCGAGGTGGACGCGGCGGTGGCCCGCGAGGGTGCGGAGTTCCGGGTGCTGGCGCGCAAGATCGCGGTCGGTGGTCAGCAGTTGGAACTGCAGGGCCTCGGTGGGGTGTACGACGAGATCTTCCTGCCGCTGCACGGCGAACATCAGGCCCGCAACGCGGTGCTGGCGCTGGCCGCGGTGGAGGCGTTCTTCGGCGCCGGTGCGCAACGTCAGCTCGACGTCGACGCCGTGCGTGCCGGGTTCGCGAGCGTCACCAGCCCGGGCCGGCTGGAGCGGATGCGCAGCGCCCCGACCATCTTCATCGACGCCGCCCACAACCCGGCCGGAGCCAAGGCGCTGGCGGCCACGTTGACCAGCGAGTTCGACTTCCGCAAGCTGGTCGGCGTGGTCGCGGTGCTCGGCGACAAGGACGCCGCCGGCATCCTGGAGGCGTTGGAGCCGGTGTTCGACGAGATCGTCGTGACCACCAACGGTTCGCCCCGCGCCCTCGACGTCGACACCCTCACCGATCTCGCGGTGCAGCGCTTTGGCGACGAACGCGTCGTCCCCGCGTACTCCCTGCCCGATGCCCTGGAGACCGCGATCGCGATCGCCGAGGACGTCGCCGACGGCGGCGAGATGGTCTCCGGTGCCGGGGTCATCATCACCGGTTCGGTGGTGACGGCCGGCGCCGCACGAGCCTTGTTCGGCAAGGACCCGGCGTGAGCGGTCAGCGCCCGGAGGCGGCAGCTTGCGTCACCACGGAGGGCGCCCGCTCACGCCGTGATGGATACAGCGTGAGCGGTCAGCGCCCGGAGGCGGCAGCTTGCGTCACCACGGAGGGCGCCCGCTCGCGGCGTGATGGTTACAGCGTGAGCGGTCAGCGCCCGGAGGCGGCAGCTTGCGTCACCACGGAGGGCGCCCGCTCGCGGCGTGATGGTTACAGCGTGAGCGGTCAGCGCCCGGAGGCGGCAGCTTGCGTCACCACGGAGGGCGCCCGCTCGCGGCGTGATGGGTACAGCGTGAGCGGTCAGCGCCCGGAGGCGGCGGGACGCCCGGAAGCCCGCATGATCGGCAGATCGTGCCGAGGAGGCAGAGCATGAGTGAATCCGATCCACGCCCGAACGGTGACGAGGAGGCCGCGGCGGAGAACGCTCCGGCGGCGCCCGCGCCACCGGACCCGTGGAAAGGCCTGCGCGGGGTGATGGCGGGCACGCTGGTCCTCGAGGCCATCGTCGTGCTGCTCGCCCTGCCCGTGGTCGCCGACGTCGGCGGCGGACTCAGCTGGCTGTCCGGCACCTACCTGGTGACGCTTGCGGTGGTGATGATTCTCGGCGCCGGCCTGCAACGGCGCCCCTGGGCGGTCCAATTCAACCTCGGCCTGCAAGTCCTGGTGATCGCGGGCGCCTTCATCCACGTTTCCATCGGCGTGATCGGCATCCTGTTCGCCATCGTCTGGGCGTTCATCCTCATCCTGCGCAACGACGTCAAACGTCGTATGGACCTCGGTGTCCTGCCCAGCCAGCGCGTCCAGCGCACCGACTGAGCCGGGCCGAAATACGTTGGCGGGCGCCGGCGCCCCGTTGCTACAGTGGCGCCGTACCGTCCCCCTGGCGGATTCCGATGCATCTCATCGAGCGTCCTGGAGATTCGCCATGCCTGCTTACCTCATCCGACCCTTCCGCCGCGACGACCGCGATCAGCTGACCCGGCTGGCCAACACTCACATCGCCGCCGTCGTTCCCGGGGTATCGATCTCGGTCAACACCATGCTGAGCAGCCTCGAACGGCGTCCCGAAGAGGTCATCCTCGACCCATGGGTAATCGAACGGGTCACCCTCGTCGCCGAACAGGATCGTGAACTCGTCGCGGCCGCGCACCTGTTGCGTTACGACTCCGGCGCGCATGTCACCGACAGCTTCCGCAACGCCGGCACCGTCGAATGGTTCCTCGCCTGGAACCGGAGCACCCTCGGCGACGATGGCGCTCTCCGTCCGGTCGACGCGGCCGCCGACGCGCTCATGACCGCCTGCCTGGCCCAGTTCGCGCCCTGGCGGGTCGCCTCGCGGCGCTTCAGCGGAAACCTGCCCACCTTCGCCGCCTACGGCCTGTCCGAGCAATGGCCGCACATCCGGGCGGTCCTCGGACGCAACGGCTGGTCGCGGGCCGACGCATCGAGCGTCGAACTGCTGCTGCTCGCCGAGACCGACAGGATTCCTCGCCCGCAACGCCCCGATCTCGCGGTGCGCCGCGAGATGGGTGAGCTCGGCACCCGATTCATCGCCCACCGGGACGGTCACGATCTTGGCCACCTGGAGGTCGACACCAACCTGACCCAGCCCGAACGGATGTCACGGCTGGGTGGCTGGGCCGATGCCTGCCGCGAGGACGGCGAACCCGAGGTGCTGCGTTGGCTGTACGGACAGGTCGCCGGCTGGTTGCGCCTCGGCGGGGTGGACCGGCTGCTCACCTACAGCGAGCCGGGAGATCCGGAGCTCGAGCTGCTGTCTCGATGCGGCTTCGTGGAACTGACCCGGACCGACCGGTCATGGGCGCATCCGGGATGAGCGCTGGTTGGGAGGCAGGGGTAGCCGACCGTTACGCTGTCGCCGTGACTGAGCAGACATTGATCCTCATCAAGCCGGACGGTGTGGCCCGTGGCCTCGTCGGTGAGGTGCTGAACCGGATCGAGCGCAAGGGGCTGAAGATCGCCGCGCTCGAGCTGAAGCAGGTGTCCGATGAACTGGCCGGCGAGCACTACGCCGAACACGCGGGCAAGCCGTTCTACGGCTCGCTGATCGAATTCATCACCTCCGGGCCGGTCGTCGCGGCCGTGCTCGAGGGGCCGCGCGCCATCGCGGCGTTCCGGCAGATCGCCGGCGGCACCGACCCGGTGGAAAAGGCCGCCACCGGCAGCATCCGGGGCGATTTCGCCCTGGAGACCCAGGAGAACCTGGTGCACGGCTCCGACTCGCCGGAGTCGGCCAAGCGGGAAATCGCGCTCTGGTTTCCCGAGTTCCCGGCCTGAAACGATCTCCATTCCGTCGCATCCGACGTCACGCTGTTGCGCCGATGGCGAACCCTCGGCGCACGGTGTGGGATACTGGCAACTGGTTGCAACCGACAACGGTCGTAACCGGATGACACCCCGAGGTTCGATGCCGATCATCGCTGCCGCGGCGCGGTAACTCGTTCGCGTCGGCACGCTGGATGAACGCTCACACCACGGAGTTCAGCCATACAGCCAGGCGCCGCGTGACCAGTTAGCCCGAACGACGATCGATATGGAGATAACCGGGCACGCGGGGCGAGACCATTGACCTCGTGCCAACCGCGCGAGGCGTACGGAAACAGCGCCCCCGCGTCGGCCGCGTCACTCCCTTCCGGGAGGAACGCGCCCGGGGGCCCGAGGAGACTTCGTGGCCGATCAAGAGCCGCTGGACACAACATCACAGGATGCCGATCAATTGCCGGAGCGAATCCGAGTTCATGCGCTGGCCAAACGTCTGGGAGTAACGAGCAAGCGCATCCTGGCCAAGCTGGGTGAGCTCGGCTCCGACGCGCGCAGCCCCCAGTCGAACGTCGAACGCGCGGTCGCGGAGTCGGTGCGCGACGCGCTCGCCACACCGGAGGCCGAACCGGCCGCCGCCGAACCCCCGGCGGCGGACACCCAGCAAACACCCGAAGCGCCTCCGGCCGAGCAGGCGGTCAGCGCCGCTGCCGCGCCGGACGAGCCCGTCCCGGCCGAGACCCCGACGGCCGCGCAGACCGAGGCCGCCGGCGCCGACCTGTTCTCCACCGCGCCCGCGTTCAGCCCGCCCGGCGGCCTGTTCGCCAGCCCGGTTCAGGAAGAACCACCGGTCGTGGAGCCGGTCGTGTTCGAGTCCGCGGTCGTCGCCGCGCCACTGTTCCTGTCGCCCGATGCCGCCGCCGCCGAAGAGCTGCGGAAGAAGCGCCGCCGCGTCGAATCCGAGACCCCGCGCGCCGACGAGGGCACTACCCAGGCCGAGGACGTCGAGGACGAGACCGGCGACGAGCAGGACGGCGCCGAGCAGTCCGAGTCCGACGATCAGCCCCGCCGCCGCCGTCGTGGCCGCCGCGGTCGCGGTCGTGGTCGCGGCGAACAGCACGCCGACTCCGATGACGAGCAGGACACCGACGAGCGTGGCGCCCGCGACAAGGACGGCGCGCGCGACAAGGACGAGGCGCCGGCCACGGACGCGGGCACCGCCGACGAGTCCGAGTCCGAGGAGACCCAGCAGACCGAGGCCGAATCCGGCGACGACGGCGAGGACGGCTCGGAGGGCTCGACCCGTCGCCGGCGCAGGCGCAGGCGGCGCAAGGTCGCCGGCGAGGGCGGCGGCGAGAACGAACCCGCCGACGACGACCCGCCCAACACGGTCGTGCACGAGCGCGAACCGCGCAACAAGAGCCGTGCCCGCGCCGCCGTCGACGAGGTGCAGGGCATCACCGGGTCCACCCGGCTGGAAGCCAAGCGCCAGCGTCGCCGCGACGGCCGCGAGGCAGGCAGGCGTCGTCCGCCGATCCTGACCGAATCGGAGTTCCTGGCCCGCCGCGAATCCGTCGACCGGGTCATGGTGGTGCGGGAAAAGGAGTTCCCCGGCCACCCCACCGCCACCCAGGTCGCGGTGCTCGAGGACAACATCCTGGTCGAGCACTTCGTCACCAGCACCGGCCAGGCGTCCATGGTCGGCAACGTCTACCTCGGCAAGGTGCAGAACGTGCTGCCGAGCATGGAGGCGGCGTTCGTCGACATCGGCCGCGGCCGCAACGGTGTGCTCTACGCCGGTGAGGTGAACTGGGAGGCCGCCGGGCTCGGCGGCAAGGAACGCAAGATCGAGCAGGCGCTCAAGCCCGGCGATCAGGTGCTGGTCCAGGTGAGCAAGGACCCGGTCGGTCACAAGGGCGCCCGCCTGACCACTCAGATCAGCCTGGCCGGACGCTTCCTGGTGTACGTGCCGGGCGGCACCTCCACCGGCATCAGCCGCAAGCTGCCCGACACCGAGCGCAAGCGGCTCAAGGAGATCCTGCGCGAGATCGTGCCCGCCGACGCAGGCGTGATCATCCGCACTGCCTCCGAGGGCGTCAGCGAAGCCGAACTGGCCCGTGACGTGGAACGGTTGCAGGCCACCTGGCGCACCATCGAGAAGGCCGCCGAACAGGATTCCGGCGCGCCGAAGACGCTCTACGAAGAGCCGGACCTGCTGGTCAAGGTGATCCGCGACCTGTTCAACGAGGATTTCTCCAAGCTGGTCATCGAGGGCGAGCGGTCCTGGAGCACGGTGGAGAACTACATCCGCACCGTCGCGCCGGACCTGCTGGCCCGGGTCTCGCGGCACGAGAACAACGGTGTGGATGTCTTCGAGGCCTACCGCATCGACGAACAGCTGGCCAAGGCCCTCGACCGCAAGGTGTGGCTGCCCTCGGGCGGCACGCTGGTCATCGATCGCACCGAGGCGATGACCGTCATCGACGTCAACACCGGCAAGTTCACCGGCTCGGGCAACAGCAACCTGGAAGAGACGGTCACCCGCAACAACCTGGAAGCCGCCGAGGAGATCGTGCGGCAGATGCGGTTGCGCGATATCGGCGGCATGATCGTCGTCGACTTCATCGACATGGTGCTCGAATCCAACCGTGACCTGGTGCTGCGTCGGCTGACCGAGGCGCTGGGCCGCGACCGCACCCGGCATCAGGTGTCCGAGGTGACCTCACTCGGCCTGGTCCAGATGACGCGTAAGAAGCTGGGCACCGGCCTCGTCGAGGCCTTCTCCACCACCTGCGAGCACTGCCATGGCCGGGGCATCCTGGTGCACAGCTACCCGGTGGAGCCGGGCGCGGCCGAGGACGGGGCCGGACGCGGACGCGAATCCGGGTCACGCCGTCGTCGCGGCCGTGACAAGGCGGCCGCTCCCGCCGCCCCGCAGGCGCAGCCCGCGGTGGCGGAGTTGAGCGAGGAAGAGGCCGCGGTCAAGCGCGCGCATCCGGTCGCACTGGCCATGGCCGCCCATCAGGCCGAGGACAGTGGTGCCTCGGAGGCCGAGGCCGCGCCGCAGCCGCCGGACACCGGCGTCGAACCCGCGGCCGCCGAGCAGGCGCAGGAAGCGACCGGCGAACCGGCCGCTCAGCATGTCGCCGCAGGACAGAACGGAACCACTCGCACCCGGTCGACGCGTCGACGGCGGGTGGCGCGCTCGGCCGCGGCGCCGGATGCCGACGCTGTCGTCGCCGTCAGTGAGGTCGTCACCGAGGTGGGTGCGCCGGCTGAACAGGCCTCGGCGGTGGAGCAGGCCGCCGTTGCCGACCAGCGTGAATCCGAGCAGGCGCCAGTCGCTGAACCGGTGTCGGCCACCGATGCGGCCGAGCACACGGAATCGGTCGAAGCGGACCAGGCACCGGATGCCGACGTGACGGCAGTGGGCAAGCAGGTCTCCGTCGTGGAGCCGGGGTCGGCCGAATCGGCTCCGGCCGCGGTGACCACCGCCGAACCCGAAGCAACCGCGCCCGCGGAAGTGGTCGCGGCGCCCGCGGCCGAGCCGACAGAGCCCGAGACCGCCGCCGCGACGGAGCCGGCCGAGCCCGAATCGGCCGAGGCGCCCACCGCGCCCGCCGAGAACGGCACCCCGGCCCGGTCGTCCCGACGCCGCCGGGTGGCTCGTTCCGCTGCCGCCCCGGCCTCGGACAGCACGGGCGCGGTATTCGTCCTCAGCAGCTCGGAGGAGCCCGCGGCGCCGGTCGTCGACTTCACCGAACCGGTACCGGTCCCGGTGCCCGAACGCAGGCCTCGCAGGCGCAGCGCGGGCAGGCCCGCCGGGCCGCCGCCCGCCGAATCGGCCGACGAATGACCTGGTGGTCCCCGCCCTTGTGGCGGGGGCCACTGTCGTTCGGTGGCCGGTTTGGTCGCGCACCTATGCGTCCTGTAATCTTGGACAGTCGCTGCCCGGCGACAGCGTTTTATCACGCTGTGCCCGCGAAGCTATAGAGCAATCGCCAGTGCTGAGGCGGCGGTGACTACCAGACCAGATGTGTAGTGGATGCCCGGTGGAATTCTCCGGCCGGGTGCCACTCCAGCCGCGCTAGCAAGCGTCGCACACCTAGAGGAAGAAGGGCAGCCGACCGATGGCAACGTACGCGATCGTCAAGACCGGCGGAAAGCAGTACAAGGTCGCGGTCGGTGACCTGGTGAAGGTCGAGAAGATCGAGGGTGCGCCGGGCACCGCTGTGGATCTGTCGCCGGTGCTCGTGGTCAACGGCGCCGAGCTGACCGCCGATGCGGACAAGCTGGCCAAGGTGTCGGTGTCCGCCGAGGTCGTCGAGCAGACCAAGGGCCCGAAGATCCGCATCCACAAGTTCAAGAACAAGACCGGCTACCACAAGCGCCAGGGTCACCGTCAGCCGCTGACGGTCCTGAAGGTCACCGGCATCAAGTAATCGGCCCGGGGGTTCACCGAGCCCTCACCTGGAGGAGTTACAGCAATGGCACATAAGAAGGGTGCATCCAGCTCCCGGAACGGTCGCGATTCCAACAGCAAGCGCCTCGGCGTGAAGCGGTTCGGCGGTCAGTCCGTCAAGGCCGGCGAGATCCTGGTGCGTCAGCGCGGCACGCACTTCCACCCCGGCGTGAACGTCGGCCGTGGCGGTGACGACACCCTGTTCGCCCTCGAGGCGGGCGCGGTGGAGTTCGGCACCAAGCGTGGACGCAAGACCGTCAACATCGTGGTTCCGGAGCCGGTCCAGGCCTGACCGGCTGACGACTCCAACACAGACGAGCGGGTCAGGGTGACATACCCCTGGCCCGCTTTTCGTTGTTTCCATCAGCAGTGACCTGCGGCGACGTTCGCCGTCCCGACCAGACCGAAGGAGGATGATTCGGCGTATGTCCAAATTCATCGACCGTGTCGTACTTCATGTGCGTGCTGGCAAGGGCGGCCACGGCTGCGCGTCGGTGCACCGGGAGAAGTTCAAGCCGCTCGGCGGCCCCGACGGCGGTAATGGCGGCAACGGCGGCGACGTGATCCTCGAGGTCGATCCCAATGTGCACACGCTGCTGGACTTCCATTTCCATCCGCATGCCAAGGCGAGCAACGGCAAGCCGGGCGAAGGCGGCAACCGGGACGGCAAACAGGGCACCGACCTGCTGCTGAAAGTGCCCGACGGCACCGTGGTGCTGGGGGCCGACGGTGAAGTGCTGATGGATCTCGTCGGTGCGGGCAACCGATTCATCGCCGCCCGCGGCGGACGCGGCGGGCTCGGCAATGCCGCGCTGGCCTCCAAAGCGCGCAAGGCGCCCGGTTTCGCGTTGCTCGGCGAGGAGGGCGAAGAGCGCGACATCGTGCTCGAGCTCAAGTCGGTGGCCGATGTTGGGCTGGTCGGGTTCCCGTCGGCCGGTAAGTCCTCGCTGGTCTCGGTGCTGTCGGCGGCCAAACCCAAGATCGCCGACTACCCCTTCACCACGCTGGTGCCCAATCTCGGTGTGGTCGCCAGCGGCGACACCACCTTCACCGTCGCCGACGTGCCGGGTCTGATCCCGGGCGCGAGCCAGGGCCGTGGGCTCGGCCTCGACTTCCTGCGTCATCTGGAGCGCTGCGCCGTGCTCGCGCACGTGGTGGACTGCGCGACCTTGGAGCCGGGCCGCGATCCCGTCTCCGATGTCGACGCGCTCGAGGCGGAACTGGCGGCCTACAAGCCCGCGCTGAGTGCCGACGCCGGGCTGGGTGATCTGGCCGACCGCCCGCGCGTGGTGATCCTGAACAAGACCGATGTGCCCGATGCCGCCGAACTGGCCGAGATGGTCACCGAGGAGTTCGCCGCGCGCGGCTGGCCGGTGTTCCAGATCTCGGCGGTGAGCCGGGCGGGGCTGCGGCCGCTGACGTTCGCGCTGGCCGACATGGTGCGCAAGTACCGCGAGGAACATCCGAAGGCAGCGCCGAAGCGTCCGGTGATCCGGCCGATCGCGGTCGACGAGACCGGTTTCAGCGTGATCGCGGATCCGGAGGAACCCGGCGGCTTCATCGTGCGCGGGACCCGGCCCGAGCGCTGGGTGCGCCAGACCCAGTTCGACAACGACGAGGCCGTCGGCTACCTGGCCGACCGGCTCGCCCGCCTCGGCGTCGAAGACGAACTCGTACGTCTCGGCGCGGAACCGGGCGCGCCCGTCACCATCGGTGACGTCACCTTCGAATGGGAGCCGCAGATCTCCGCGGGCGTCGACATGGTGCCCACCGGCCGCGGCACCGATATCCGGCTCGAGCAGACCGACCGGGTCAGTGCGGCCGAACGCAAGCATGCCTCCCGGGTGCGTCGCGGTCTGGTGCGCGACGACGAGGACGAAGCGTAGGCACGGCGTCCGTCGTGCCGCGCGCGAGAACAGTGGTGGAGATCAGCCGTGACGGAAACGCAGGTGCAGTTCGGCGCCGAACTCAGTGAGGCGCGCCAGGCCATCGCCGGTGCGCGCAGTGTGGTGGTGAAGATCGGGTCCTCGGCCCTCACCAGCATGAAGGCAGGTCTGGACACCGCTCGGCTGGATCGGCTCGCCGACGCCGTCGAGGCGCGGATGCGGGCCGGATCGGATGTGGTGGTGGTGTCCTCGGGCGCGATCGGCGCCGGTATGGCCCCGCTCGGTCTGAGCGCTCGTCCACGCGATCTGGCCACCAAGCAGGCCGCGGCCAGCGTCGGCCAGCTCGCGCTCGCGCACGCGTGGGGCACCTCGTTCGCCCGCTACGGCCGCACCGTCGGCCAGGTCCTGCTCAGTGCCGACGACTTCTCCCGCCGCGAACATCACCGCAACGCACAGCGCACCCTCGACCGGCTGCGTTCGCTCGGCGCGGTGGCGGTGGTGAACGAAAACGACACTGTCGCAACCGAAGAGATCCGTTTCGGTGACAACGACCGGCTCGCGGCGCTGGTCGCGCACCTGGTCGGTGCCGACGCGCTGGTGCTGCTGTCGGATGTCGAGGGCCTCTACGATGGCGATCCGCGCAAGGGCGGCGCGACCTTCATTCCCGAGGTGCGTTCCAGCGCCGATCTGGATGGAGTGATTGCCGGCACCGGCGGCGCGCTCGGCACCGGTGGCATGGCCTCGAAGCTGTCCGCGGCCCGGCTCGCCGCCGACGCCGGCGTGCCCGTGCTGCTGGCCGCGGCCTCCGAAGCGGCGACCGCGTTGAGCAGCGGCACTGTCGGCACCGCGTTCGCGGCTCGCCCGGTTCGCCTGTCCGCCCGCAAGTTCTGGGTGCGGCACGCCGCCGACAGCCGCGGCGCCATCCACATCGACGAGGGCGCCGTCGCCGCCGTCGCGCACCGCCGCCACTCCCTGCTGGCCGCGGGTATCACCGCTGTGCGCGGCCGCTTCCACGGCGGCGACGTCGTCGACCTCATCGCCCCCGACAACCGCCTGGTGGCCCGCGGCGTGGTCGAATACGACGCGGCCGAACTGACGACGATGCTCGGCCGCTCCACCGCCGAGCTCCCCGACACCATGCAGCGTCCTGTCATCCACGCCGACGACCTGGTGAAGGTGTAGTGGCGATTTTGATTTGCTTTTATGCGCACCACGGTTGACCTCTCCCCAGACCTCATGCAGGCGGCCAAGGTCGCCGCGGCGGCGCGCGGCATCAGTTTGAAGGAGCTTGTTCTCGGCCACGGATCCGCTCGCACATGGATCGGTGACGCTGTTGCGGGTGCCTCCTGTTACGACCCTTGCGGCGGAATGACGCCGGGCTGATCGGTGGCCGGCGGCTGGCCTTCGGGGATCGGTCCGGTGATGCCGGGTTGTCCGCCCGGGTCGGGGAGGGGGACCGGCGGGGTCTCCGGGGTCGGGATCGGGGGCGGGGGCGGTGCTTGCGGCAGCGGCGGAGGTTCGACTGGCGGTTGAGCCGGTGGCGGCGACGCGGGAGCCGGCGGTGCTGCCGGCGGCGGGGGTACGGGAGCCGGCGGCTCGGCCGGGATGGGTCCCGGTGGGGACGGTTCGGCAGGCGGTGGTGTCGGTGCAGGAGGTCCTGCCGGTGGGGGAACGGGAACGGGTGGCTCGGCCGGTGGTTGCACCGGTGTGGTCTCGGTGGCGGGCGGAGCAGGCACCGGCGGCTCGGGTGAGGCCGGCGGCACGGGGACGTCCGCTGACGGTGGCGCAGGCGTGGGCGCCTGTGCGGGAGGCGGAACCGGCACGGGTGGTTCGGCAGGGGGCGGCACGGGCAGCGGGGGAGCCTGCTGAGTGGGGGGCGACGGCGGTGTGCGGTCCTGCGGATGCTCGGTGGGCGGCGGGTTGTCTTCGGAGCGGGGCTGCGGAGGCGCCTCGCCGCGCTGTTGCGGTGCGGGAGTCCCGGTGTCCGGCGGTATGGCCGGGACCGGTGGTGCGATTACCGGATCGTCCTGGGCACGTGGGGGATTCGACCCGTTCGGTGGGGCAGGCTGCTGGTCGTCACGCCACTGACTCTGCGGGGGAGGTGCCAGTGGCGCCGGGCTTCCGGGGGCTGCGGGCGGGTCGGGCAGTGCCGGGACGCCGGTCCCGGCCAGCGTGTAGGCCGGTTTGTAGATCATGTTCATCGCCAGCACGGCTTCCTGCCGCAAGGCCTCTTGCGCCATCTGCGCATCGATGACGTTCGCGGCCTCGAGCAGCCGGGCGATGGCGCCGATGGGTCCCGATCCGCCGGGCGGCACGACAGCGAGTTTCACCGCTTCGGCCGCGGCGGCGACCGCACCGATCCGGGCGCCGACCTGGCCGAGGACCGCGGCCAGTTCGTCGACCGAGGCGGCGAAGCTGCGGGCGCTGGCGTGGGCGGCGTCGGCAGCGGCGCCTTCCCAGTCCATCGAGCCCATCACCCGGTCGACGCTGTCGCGGGTGAGGGGGAACGAGGTGGACAGGCCCGCGGCGGCTTCCAGCCAGGCGGCGGAGGTCGCCACGATCGCGGCGGCGTCGATCTCCTGGGTTTTCGCGTAGATCTCTTCGTGCCGCATGGACTCGAAGTGCTCCATCGCGCTGATGTAGTCGGGGTCGGTGCCGCTCATCGGGGCAGCCTCGAGGCGACGGCCCGCACCGCGGCGGCGTTGGCGGCGTCGGCTTCCTCGTAGAGACCGCCGCTGATCAGGAACGCCTCTTTCATCCGGTAGGCGGCCTCGATGTAGTGGTCGAGCAGGGCGGCGGCATCGCGGGCCTTGTGCCCGAACCCGGCCTGCAACTGCTGGGCCGAGACGAATCCGCCGAAACCGTGCGGTTCGGCGACCGATTCCAGCCGTTGTTGCAGGTGCAGGAGGCGATCGACCTGGTGGTCGTAGAGTTCGGCGCAGCGCCGCGCCGCGGCCGGATCGAACTTGACTGTGCCCGCGTGTGCCGCTTGCCGAAATCGGGCGATTTCGGCTCGGCTGCTCTCGATCGTCATCGCTGTCCCCTCCTCGGTCCGATTCAGCGTAGCCGCAATCGAGGCCGCCGGTCAGTGGGTGAACAGATCAGGCGGGTACCCGCTTTTGCAGTTGCGCGGCCAGCTGTTCGCTGCTCGCGGGCACGATATGCACGGTGTCACCGGCTTTGATGAGATAGCGGCCGTCGCCCTCGACGTCGATCCAGGTGTAGTGCACCGGCGCCGGCGGCGTCGGCCGGTCCAGGCGGGCCTCGATGCGGATATGGCCTTCTGCGGTGTGCGGTCGCAGCAGTAGCCGCCGGATCGGCAGCGCCGCACGCTCGGTGGCGATGACCACCTCGTCGTCGCGAATCGCCTCGATTGCGGCGGCACGAGCCGGTTCGCGTCCCGCGGGCGTTTTCGGCAGCAGCGCGGCGATGCGGGCGCCGAGTTTTGCGCTGTGGCCGATGGATATGCGGACCCGCCCACCGAAGTCCGGTGTGCGCCCGGGTTCCTGGACGGCGAGTACGCCGCGATCGAAGACGGCCCCGGCCAGCAACCGGATCTCGCTGCCGGCGGTGTGCCCGCCGCCGACGGCGACGATCCTGGTATGCGGGGCGGCGAGAATGCGCAGGCAGGCCGACAGATCCGGGTCGGCGCCCAGCGGCAGCCGGGAGGCGAGTTCGGCGCGCAGCGCGTCGGCCTCGCGTTCGGTACGCGGTGTTTCCAGGATGCGCAAGGGGTATGGATGACGGTCCTGGTCGGTTTCGCGCCAGATATGGGCGAACTCGTCCGGGGTGAACGTCCAACTCACGACCCGATCACATCCTCACCGCACCCACCGACGCTGCCCGACAGCTTAGTGGTCGCCACGTCCGCGGTGGCCGCCGATGGGGTACCGCACGGCGTGGCACTGGCTGAGGACCCGAGGATTGTGAGCTAACACCATGGTCAATTCTCGGATATACAGACAATGCTCGGATTTACTCGGTCGCGGGCCCACCGTGCGCGCGGTGGGCCCGAGAATATGAGCTGCCCGGTATCGACCGGGAGCGATGGGAGGAAGCGTGCAGCTGCTCGGACCGTGGACCGACTCGGGGGCCATCTCGGCCTCGGCAGGCGGTAAGGCCCGCGGATTGCACATCCTGCACAACAGTGGCTTCGCGGTTCCGGAGTGGGCGGTGCTCGGCACCGATGTCTTCGACGCGTTCGCCACCGGTGCGGGCCTGGACGAGCAGATCGCGGAGTTCGCCGCGGCCGACACGCCCGAAGCGGCCGCGTCGGCCGGTGCGGCGTTGCGGTCGGCGATCGAGTCCGCCGATCTGCCCGCAGATGTCGCCGAGCTGATCGACGCCGGGTACCGCAGACTCGGTGGTGGCGCCGTCGCGGTGCGTTCCTCGGTCGCGGCCGAGGACGGCCCGGCGCATTCCTATGCCGGTCAGTTCGATTCGTTTCTCAATGTCGACGGCGAGGACGCGGTGCGGCGCCAGGTGCGTGCCTGCTGGGCCTCGGCGTTCTCGCAGCGTTCGATCGAGTACGCCTTCGCCCACGACCAGCCCAGAGTCGCCGCCGTCGCGGTGGTGTTGCAGCGATTGGTGGCTGCCAGGGTCAGCGGGGTGATGTTCACCGCCGATCCGGCGAGCGGTTCGCCCGACGAGTTGGTGATCAGTGCGGTGTACGGCCTGGGGGAGGGCCTGGTTTCCGGCGCGGTCGACGCCGATTCGGTGGTCGTGGACCGCTCGGGCAACGTGCTCGACACCGTCATCGGTGACAAGGACCGCGCCTTTCTGCCGAGCGATCCGGGTGGATCGACCGCCGGCGCGGTCGATGCCGAGCGCCGGGCACGCCTGGCGCTGTCCGAGGCCGAGATCGCCGCCCTCGCCGAGCTGGGCCGCAAACTGGAGGCGGAGCTGGGCGCACCGCAGGACATCGAATGGGCCATCGACGACGACGGCATCTGGTTCCTGCAAGCCCGTCCCATCACCACCGCGCTCGCACCTGCGGCGGACCGGGCGGTGGCCGCGGCCGCGCTGATCCGTGGCGCCGGTGAGGCCGTGCCCGACGGCGAGACCCGGATCTGGGACAACTCCAACATCATCGAGAGCTTCAGCGGCCTCACGTCGCCGCTGACCTACACCACCGCCGCCGATATCTACGGCCGCGTCTACCGCGGTTACGCCGAATCGCTGAAGGTGCCCGCCGAGCAGTTGCGCCAGACCGACGAGTGGACGCCGGTGTTGCTCGGCTACTTCCACGGCCGGGTCTACTACAACCTGCTGCACTGGTATCGGATGGTCGGTATCGCGCCCGGCTATCCGCTCAACCGCAAGGTGCTGGAGGCGGCGCTCGGGGTGGACGAACCGCTGCCCGACGAGGTCGCGAAAACCTTGCGGCCCTACACCTTCGGCTCGGCGGCCGAACGGATCCGGTCACGCACGGTCACCACCGTCACCTATGTGCGCAGACTGTTCGGCATCGACGCGATGGTCGAGCAGTTCCTCACCGAGTTCTACCGGGTCTACGACGAATACGAGGCGCTGGACTACACGACGCTCACCGGTGAACAGGCCTACGCCGCCTACCGCAAGGTCGACGCCGACCTGGTGCGGCGCTGGGGTCCGCTGATGGTGCTCGACGCCATCCTGCTCACCTGCACCGGCGCGATGTTCCTGCTCACCAAGCTGTTCCTGCCCAAGGCGCCGGAGTGGTTCCTGTACGCGGTCGTCGGGCCGGGCGCGGATGTGGAGTCGGCGGAACCGGCGCGCGCGCTGACGGCGATGGCCGAGACGGTGCATGCCGATCCGGAACTGACCGCGCTCATCAATTCGACCGAACCGCAACAGGTCTACCGTCAGCTGCACAGCAACGAGACCTATGCGGCGTTCCGCGCCGAGGTCGACGCCTACATCGACCGCTACGGCTACCGCAGCCTCGACGAGCTGAAACTGGAGACCCCCGATCTGCGTGAGGATCCGGCGAGCCTGTTCGTCATGCTGCGCAGTGCGCTGGGCCGGGTGGGGCAGGCCGGGCAGCAGCCCGATCGGGCCGCCGAAGCCGACGCCTACCTCGACGCGCATCTGACCGGCGTGCGCCGGCGAATCTATGAACGCCTGCGCGCCAAGGTATCCCGCTGCGCGGCACACCGCGAGCGGTTGCGTTTCTGCCGGACGCGGGCATTCGGCATGGTGAAGCGGATGATCCGGGTGATGGGCCGCGACCTGGCCGCGCGCGGGATCATCGACGAGTTCTCCGACGTCTTCTACCTCACCGTGCAGGAGCTGCGCGGTAGCTATGAGGGTGCCGACACACGCACCTACCGCGATCTGGTAACGGCGCGAAAGGTGCAGCGCGCCAAGGACGCCGAGCTGGTGGCACCCGCCCGGTTCAGCACCGCCGGGTCAACGTTCGGCCGGGCGGAACTGGCTTCCCAGGGCTGGGTTCCCGTCACCGATACCCCTCCCGCGACCCCGGGTACCGTCCTGGCAGGCACGCCGTCATCATCCGGTGTGGTCGAGGGCGGCGCGGTTGTGGTAGACGAGCCCCGTGACGTCGCCGGAGGCATCCTGATCGCCTACCGCACCGACCCCGGATGGGTGGCGGCGCTGCCGTCCGCGTCGGCGTTGGTGATCGAGCGGGGCAGCCCCCTCACCCACGTCGCGATCGTGGCACGCGAGCTCGGTGTGCCGACGGTTGTGCAGGTCAAGGACATCACCAAGCGGATACGGACGGGAATGCGGATACGGGTGGACGGAACCACGGGGACAGTGACGGTGCTGTCCGGGGCGGAGTCCGGCGATGAGTGAGACCGATCATGTGGCGACGGTGCGTCAGTGGCTCGTCGAGCCGGACGCCGCCACCGGCATCCATTTCGCCGACGAGGCCGATGGCTGGGATTACCGCAGTTACGCCGAACTGGCCGACCTCACCTGGTCGATCGCGCAGGTGATGCGCGAGCACGGCATGGGCAGCGGCGACGGTGCGTGTGTCGTCATGCCGACCGGATTCCCGTGTACGGCAGCCTTTTACGCGGTGTGGGCGTGTGGCGGGGTGTTCACGCCGGTGGCGCCGCCGATGTTCGGCGATCTCGATCAGTACATCGGTCATGTGGCCGCGATCCTGGCGCAGGCGCAGCCGCGGGTGGTGGTGACCTCGGTCGAGTTCGAGCAGCTGGCCCGGCGCGCGATGGTTGAGGCGGGCCGCACCGATGAGCCGGTCGTCATCGACCCGGCGACCTTGCCGCCCGCCCCGGCCGAGCGTGTCTTCGGCGCGCCGGATCCGTGTGCGCTGCTCCAGTTCACTTCCGGGTCCACCGGCACGCCGCGCGGGGTGCGGGTGAGCTGGCACAACCTGGCCAACAACATCGACATGATCTCGCGGCTGATCGACTGGCGTGCGGGTGAGGCGATGGTGTCGTGGCTGCCGCTGTATCACGATATGGGCCTGGTCGGCGCGTTCCTGACCACCGTCACCAACCAGGGTGAGCTGTATCTGATGCGGCCGGACCAGTTCGTGCGCGACCCGGTCCGCTGGCTGCGGGCGATGACCAGGGCGCAGCATTCGCCCTCGCCGTCGTTCGCGCTCGGCTATGTGGCGCACCGGGTGCGGCCCGAGGACATCGCCGAGCTGGATCTGTCCGGGTGGCGCACCCTCGCGGTCGGTTCGGAGCCGGTCGAGGTGGCCGATCTGCAATCGTTCGCCGAACTGACCGGCCGCCAGGGCTTTTCGATGAACGCCTACACCCTGGCCTATGGGTTGGCCGAGGCGACGTTGATGGTGACGTCCTCGGCGCGCGGCCGTCCGGTGACGGCGTTGCGGCTGGACAATTCCGCGCTGCGGTTCGGCGCACCGGTATCGGTGCTCGACGAACAGCGCCTCGACGACGCCCACCGGGTGGAAGGCGCGGGATGGATCACCGGCCTCGGCTACTCCACCCCCGAATCGACAGTGCGGGTGGTCGACGAAGAGGGCAACGATCTGCCCGATGGCACCCTCGGCGAAATGGTGGTGGTGGGCGATTCGGTCGCCCTCGGCTACTCCGGGCCGCCGAGCCCGGGATCGTCGACCCGCATCGAGGACGGCGTGCTATACACCGGCGATGCCGGATTCCTGCACCGCGGTGAGGTTTTCGTGCTCGGCCGGATGGGTTCGAGCCTGAAGGTGCGTGGCCGTTCGGTGTTCATGGAGGACATCGAATCGCGGGTCGCCCAGGAAACCGGCATCACCAAGGGCAAACTGGCCGCGGTGGCGATCAGCGAGGCCGGATCGCAGGGCATCGCACTGTTCGCCGAATCGGCGCCGGGGGAGTGGATCGCCGAGGCCCGCAAGATCATTCGCGGTGAGTTGGGGCCCGCGCAGACGGTCACCATCGTCACCGGGCCGCGTGGGCTCATCCGGCGTACTTCCAGCGGTAAACCGCGACGCAGGCATATGTGGCAGTTGTTCGCCGACGGCTTCCTGGAAGGGGCCGTGGTGCACGAGGCCGACGGCACGGCGTCGTCCGGGACCACCGGCACCAGCCCTGCCGATTCCGGAAAGCCCACACCGACCCTGCCTGCCGACCGCACCAGGGAACTGCTCGACGCCGCGCTCACCAAGGTCACGATCCCGGCGGATTCGGCGGTGCTGTTCGAGGGCTCGCTGGCCGAGGGATTCGGCAACGAAGGCTCCGATGTGGACTTCCTTGTCGTCGCACCCGGCGCCGAGGAGCTGCCGACCCTGCCGACGGTGCTGTTCATCGACGGCCGCCGCGTCGAGGTGCGGACGCGCTCGGAGGCCCAGCTGCGGCGGCAGCTGGACACGGTGGCTCAGGCCGCCGATCCCGCCGCCCTGGACGAAGACCTGCTCAACCGCTGCCAGCGGTTCCTGCGGGCCACCCTCGTGCGCGCGGGGGCTCCCGATATCGACGATCTGCGCGCCACGCTGCCGCACGGCGAGTTCGCGGCGGCGCTGGCCGACTGGTGGGCCGCACGAGCGCGCCAGGCGCTACGCTACGCGGTGGCGCTGCGCGCGCTCGGCGCGGACGCAGAGGCTCGTGAGTGGGCGCAGGACGGGCTGCGGCAGTCGATGAAGGCCTGGGCAGCCGGAGTGAACGAGACCTACCTCGAAACCAAATGGCTGCCCCAGCAGTTGGCCCGCATCGGCGCCGACGAGCGGATCACCAGATTCCACGATCTGCTCACCGACGATCGTCCCGCGATCGCCTGCGCCACCGGCGAGCCGGTCGATGGTGCCGACCGCGCGGCCCGCGCGGCGGATAATGCTCGACCACAAGGCATTCTGGGTGCGGCCACCGAGCACGTCCTCGAAGAGCGACTGTGGTGGGAACAGCTGCTGGCCCTGGCCGCCGACCTCGGCGTCACCGGTGTCACCGACGATGCGGACCAGATCCTGTTCGCCCGCGTCCCCGGCGTCACCACCTGGAAGATCGGCGAGCGTATCCACATCATTCGTGACGACCGCGACGTGTTCGTGCTCTCCGATCGCGGCGGCCGCGCCTGGCGGTCGGTGGTCTTCCGGCATTCGCTGGCCGCCGTGCTCGGCCGCGCGAGCACCGACATCCGGACCGAACTCGCCGAGTTCCTGCGCCTGGGCCTGTTCGGCCTGCACTGGCGCGGCGACCGGCCCATCGAACCCGCGCTGGCCATGTGTAAACCGCTGCGGCCGTACACGCCGGTCCCGTCCTGGGCCGCGCCGACGCTCGGGGTCACCGGCGCGGTGAGCACCGATCCGATCGCCACCCTCGCACCGCTGCCCGCCCCCCGGTTCACCGAATGCGCGATGAACCTGGTGTGGTCGAACATCGTGCTGGAGAACGCCCGCGAGGATTTGGCGGGTGCGGTGAAGAACGCACAGGGCGCGGTCGCCGATATCGCCGCCCACCGGATGATCGCGATGGCGGTGCGGGTGCTGCTGTCCGCCTTCGGGATTCATCCTCTGCCTGCCGACGTCGCGGCCGTCGAGACGGTGCGCCGATTGCTTCCGCCGCACGCCGGGCGTCGCGGCGAACTGCTGGACGCCCTGGAAACCGCGCAGGCGGTGCGCTTCTCGACAGCCATCGCCTCGGGTGCGGATATGATGGCCGGATTCGCCGCGATCGACGATTTCGTCGTCCTGGTGCGCGCGGTCGCCGGTGGCGCCGACTTCCCGGCCTCCTTCGATTCGCGCGAACAATGGCGGCGCACCCTCGCCATCGGCTACGACTGGCTGCGCATCGCCGGCTATCTCGACACCGACTTGCCGCTGGACGAGGCCCGCGACCTGCTGAGCACCGGTGGCCAGCAACCCCATCTACGCGAAAGCGAGTCCGCATGAGTGCCATCGACACCGCCGTCGCCGACCGCGTCCGCGCCCTCATTCGCGCCATGGCGCCGGATCAGGACGCGGCCATGGCCGACGATCAGCGGCTCATGGAGGACCTCGGGTTCGATTCGCTGCGACTGATGGAACTGACCGTGGTGCTCGAGCGCGCCTTCGAGCTGCCCAGATACCAGCCGGAAGAGCTGGTCGGGGTGCGCCGGGTCGGTGAGGTCATCACCCTGATCACCGGCAGTCTGGACGGCCGGTCATGAGCGATCGCGATACCGCCCTCGTCACCGGTGCTACCGGCCTGGTTGGCGCCGAAGTGGTAGCCAGGCTGGCCGCCGCTGGTCGCCCGGTCGCCGCGGTGCTGCACCGCAAGGGCGAGATCACCCGCAACGACGGCACCCTGCTGGAACCGGGAAGCGCGGTCACCGGTGACATCCGGGCCGCGGGCTTCGGGCTCAGCGATCGCGACGCAGGCTACCTCGCCGAGCGGGTCGGGGTGATCGTGCACTGCGCGGCCACCACCGCCTTCGACGCCTCCGACACCGACTACGAGCAGCTCAATGTCGCGGGCACCGCCAATGCCATCGACCTCGCGCAACGCTGGCAGGTGCCGCTGGTGCACGTGAGCACCGCCTATGTGTGCGGGATGCGTGGCGGCATCGTCCGGGAGGACGAACTCGAGACCGGACACGAGTTCGGTAATGGCTACGAAGCCAGCAAGTTCCGGGCCGAACAGCTGGTCCACGCGGCGGGCGCGCGCGGGCTGCGCTGGGCGATCGTGCGTCCGGGCATCGTCACCGGCGCGAGCGATACCGGGATCATCCGGGAGTACAAGAACCTCTACACCGTGGTGAAACTGATGGTGGAGGGCAAGCTGCGCTCGCTGCCGGGCCGCTACGACGCGACGCTGTCGCTGGCTCCGGTCGATCACGTGGCCGATGTGGTGGCCGCGGCGGTGCTCGACTTCGATTCGGCCTCGGGACGCACCATGCACGCGCTGGGCCGGGACACGCTGTCGTTGCGTGAGGTCTCCGATGTGCTGGCCGAATACCCGTCCTTCGAGGTGGCGACCTTCGTCCCGGAGACCAGCTTCGCCGAATCCGATCTCGGGCCGATCGAGCGCGAGTACTACCGGCGCATCGGTTCGCTCTACACCAGCTACTTCCGGCGCAGACTGTCCTTCGACACCGGGCACGCCGATGTACTGCTCGGCAGACCGTCCCCGGCCACCGGCAAGGACTATCTGCGCGCACTGCTCGACTACTGCCTGGAATCCGGGTATCTCGGTGTGCCGCTGCCCTCGATCGAGGAAGTCCTGGCGGGCAATGGCGTCGGCGGGGTGCGCCGATGAGCGATGCGCTGCGAGAGCTTCTGGGCGCGCTGACCACTCAACCGGAGAAGGTGCACGCCTATGTGGGCGACACCTATGTGCGGGAAAGTGTCGATCAGCTCGACCGTGCCGGGGTGGACGCGGCGAAATTCGCCCGAGAGCATTCCCTGCTGTTGCTCAAACCCGATGCCATCGTGGCACGCGCGGTGGAACCGACGCTGGAATGGCTGGCGGATAACGGTTTCCGGGTGGTAGACGTCGACCGCGTCACCGGTGACCGGCTGCTGGCGCGCGCCCTGTGGTACTACTCGTGGAACATCGCCTCCACCGAAC